>CAYGPO010000009.1:0-36001 GCA_964351665.1 uncultured Gammaproteobacteria bacterium
CGGATCCAACGGCAGTGCGTCCAGATCGATACGAGCGCCCACGCCGGAATCATTCAACAGATGAGGAAGGTCGGCGGCCAACCCGTCGGATAAGTCGATACAGGCAGAGGCAAGGGGTAGCAGGGCAGCACCGGCCTCAACCCGAGGTGTCGGAAAGTCTAACCGGCGACGTTCAAGCTCGCTCAGGGAGGCACCACCCTTAACTTGCTGTAGTGCCCGGGCGGCGCCGCCGAGGCTGCCTGTTACCGCAATCTGATCCCCCACCGTAGCCCCTGACCGCAGCAGCGCCTTGCCTCTGGGTAGTTCGCCCATTAGCTGAACAGAAATACTTAACGGTCCCGGGGTTCGGGTGGTGTCACCGCCTATCAGCGCCACCGAATAGGTTTTAGCCAGGCTGCGCCAGCCCTGTATAAATTCCTGCAGCCACTGGCTATCAGCCTCAGCCAGGGACAACGACATCAGGGCCCAGCGCGGTCGGGCGCCCATGGCCGCCAGATCACTCAAATTCACCGCCAGGGATTTATGACCAATACTTCTGGCCGAGGCACAGCTGGGAAAATGCACCCCTTCAATCAGCGTATCGACACAGCAAACCAAATGATGATCTGGGCGTGGCGCAATAATGGCGGCATCATCGCCGATCCCCAGCACCACGCCAGGGTCATCACCGGACAGGCTGCGCAGCTGCTCTACCAGGTCAAATTCTGCAGAGGGATTCATGGCGCGCCTGGCTCAATAACGCAGATTGCTGGAAGAACAACCAGGGCCACAACAAATAACGACTCCGCCCGCGCTGCTCAGCCGGCTTGATCTCACTGAGCAGCGCCGTATTCATGGATTCGCCAACCCTTGGCACACTGGTCCAGAACGCCGTTCACAAACAGCGGCGTTTGATCGCTGCCGAACTGGCGCGCCAGCTCCACCGCCTCGTTGATCACTACCCGATAGGGCACCTCAACATGAAACAGCAGCTCGTGGGCCGCCAGCCTCAGCACGCTCAGCTCCATGGCGTCGAGCTGATCCACCGGGCGGTTGACGTATTCAGCCAAGCGTTGATCAATCTCCTCCACTTTGCCAATGGTGTCTCTGACCATTCGGTCAAATACCGCCTCATCGACCCGAGACATATCCTGCTCTTCGGTGAACTGATCAAGGATGTCTCCGGCAGGTGCTGGATTGATGGCCCATTGATACAGGGCCTGCAGCGCCCGCCGACGGGCCCGGGTGATGGCGGAGTGGGCCATCTTATCGCCCCGTCAGGGTGATGGATTGAAGGTCGCCAGTCACTGGCTGCCCTTGATGTTGGTCAGCACTGCGGCAAGCTGCAGTGCTGAACGAGCCGCCTCGCGACCCTTATTATGCACATCGTTGCCGCTTCTTTGCTGAGCCTGTTCCAGGGTGTCGGTGGTCAGCACCCCTAAGGTAACCGGCACCGGCTGGCTGCGGGCGATGGCCGCAACGCCGTCGGCACAGGATTGACAAACATAATCAAAGTGCGGGGTTTGGCCCCGAATCACGCAGCCCAGAGTTACTACAGCCTCACAATGGGGCAAGGCCTGCAGTACCTGGCTGACCGCCTGGGGAATCTCGAACGCTCCCGGCACACGCAGCAAATGAATGCCCGAAGCCGGCACCCCGGCGCTGATGATTTCATCCAGCGCGCCGCCGATCAGGCTTTCGATGATCTCAGCGTTGTAGCGCGCAGCAATCACCGCAACACAGGACAGCGGCGCAGCCACTTCCGCCACGTTCACCACCTGCGCCGTCAGGGGGTGAGGCGGGACCAGCTCGGTGGCATCTATTTTCATAGCCGTTCCCGAGGTTCGACATAGTCGATGACCTCCAGACCAAACCCAGCCAGCCCGTGAAATCGCTTGGGAGCACTGAGAACGCGCATTTTTCCGACCCCAAGAGCCACCAGAATCTGGGCGCCAATTCCGTAGTATCTCAGCTCATCGCTGGCGCCCTCGCCGTCATCTTCCCGGGCGCACTGAACCGGATCAACCCGCTCCAGGATTTGGTCCGGGGTTTCATCATCTCCCAGCACCACCAGCACCCCGGCCTCAACATCGGCCAGCTCGGTCAGCGCTACCCGCACCGGCAGTCCCATTCCCGGTTCGTCCACGTTCAGCACGTCACCCAGGGTGTTGCGCACATGCACCCGCACCAGGGTCGGGCGATCAGGCCCAGGCTGACCTTTCACTAACGCCAGATGCACACGCTGCTTGATTCGATCGCGAAACGCCACCAGCCGCAGTTTGCCCACCACAGTGTTGACGATGCGCTCACCCACCTGCTGCACACTCTGCTCAGTCTGCATCCGGTATTGGATCAGATCGGCGATACTGCCCATCTTTAAGCCTTCGGCTTTGGCAAAGGCTTCCAGCTCTGGCCGGCGGGCCATGGAGCCATCTTCTGACAGCAGCTCCACCAGCACGCCGGCGGGTTCCAGGCCTGCCAATAAGGCCAGGTCCACCGCCGCTTCGGTATGCCCGGCACGGGTCAGCACACCGCCGGGCTGGGCCATTAAAGGAAATACGTGGCCTGGCTGAGTCAGATGCTCAGGCTGGGCGTCAGGCCGCACCGCGGTGCGAATGGTATGGGCCCGGTCGTAAGCTGAAATGCCCGTGGTTACCCCTTCGGCAGCCTCCACAGAAACGGTGAAGTTTGTGGAGTAGCGGGCCTGATTGGCGTTCACCATCAGCGGCAGGCGCAGCTGCTCGCAGCGCTCCCGGGTCAGTGACAGGCAAATCAGCCCGCGAGCCTTGGAGGCCATGTAGTTGATGTCTTCAGGGCGAACCATGGACGCGGCAAGGATTAAATCCCCTTCGTTTTCCCGGTCTTCATCGTCCACCACCACCACCATCTTGCCCTGGCGGATTTCTTCCAGCAGCTCTGGAATTGTATTCATGAGTTGGGTTCCGTCTGGCGCCAGCGCACCACATAGCGGGCAAGGATATCAGCTTCAACGTTGACCGGGTCGCCGGCAGCCAGAAATCTCAGGGTGGTTTGAGCCAGGGTGTGGGGAATCAGCGCCACGTCAAAATGCTGATCAGCCACGCCGTTTACCGTGAGACTAACGCCGTCAACGGTCACCGAACCCTTTTGCGCCACCAGCCGGGCCAAATCCTGGGGGATTTCAAACCAGAACCGTTCGCTGTCTCCCTCGGCCAGTCGCTTGACCATGCGGCCACAGGCATCCACGTGACCGGTGACGATGTGGCCGCCCAATCGATCCGCCGCGCGCAGCGCGGGTTCCAGGTTGACCTGGCTGCCCGGGGCCAGCCGGCCCAGGCTGGTTTTGGCCAAGGTTTCAGGAGAAAGGTCGGCGCTGAAGCCATTGGCCGTGAGTTCAACCGCGGTCAAACAGGCCCCTGAGACGCAGATGCTGTCACCCACTTTGGCATCAGCCAGGGACATCCCACCAACGTCGAAAGTCATCCGGGTCAGTTCCCGACCCGGCTCAACAGCCGTGACGCTTCCCACTGCCTGAACTATTCCGGTAAACATTCTGCCTCCTTGGGCTGCATGATAATGCGCAAATCTGAGCCCACCGCCCGGACCTGCTTAAATGACATGGGCTTGCGCTGGGACATGGTTTTCAGTGCAGGCAGATCAAACAGCCCAAGACTGGACCGCCCCATTAACGTCGGCGCCAGGTAGAGCAGGAGCTCATCCACCAGCCCCGCATCCAGCAGGCCGCCGCTAAGCACCGAACCCGCTTCTACGTGTATCTCGTTCATGCCGTGTAGCGCCAGCCGTCTACAGGTTTCATGGAGATCTACCCGGCCGCCGACCAGGGGCATTTCCCAGATTTCAAGCCCCTCAACGGAGTCGGCCCAGAACGGCCGCGGCAGGGATTCACCGCCGACCCACAGCACACTGGCGTTAGCCTTAAGCAGCCTGGCGGTTGGCGGCATTCGCCACTGGCTATCAAGCACAATCACGCAGCCGGGAAAAGACATCCCAGGCAGCCGGGGGTTGAGAGAGGGGTCATCGGATAACACCGTGCCGATGCCGCTCAGCACCGCACTGGCCCGGGCCCGCCAGCGGTGGCCGTCGGCCCTGGCCGGTTCCCCGGTAATCCACTGGCTGGTGCCATTAGCCATGGCGGTTGCGCCGTCCACCGAGGCGGCGAGTTTGATTCGGATAAACGGCCTGGATCGTTGCAGACGAGACAGATAGCCCGGGTTCAGGCTCCTGGCTTCGGCTTCCAGCAAACCATTTTCCACCTCAATACCCGCTTCCCGCAGCTGTGCAAAACCCTGCCCGGACACCCGCGGATCCGGGTCAGCCATAGCCGCGACTACCCGCACCACGCCAGCGCTGATCAGCGCCTGGGCACAGGGCGGTGTGCGGCCCTGGTGAGCACAGGGCTCCAGGGTCACATAGGCCGTGGTGCCCCGGGCCCTCGCTCCGGCAGCCTCAAGGGCATTGGCCTCGGCGTGCCCCTGTCCGGTCTTTTTGTGCCAGCCCTCAGCCACCACCGATTCTCCATGGGCTAACACACAGCCCACAGCTGGGTTGGGATGGCAGGTCATCTGACCGCGCCTGGCAAGGGTCAGCGCACGGGCCATATGCTGAACGTCAACCGCCTTCATGACGATTTATCGTCAGCGGCGCTCTCAGTGTTTTCGCCGGCTCCCAGCAGCGATAGCTGCCGGGCATCAAGGCCTCCCGGAGCTGACCGCTCCAGCCTTTCAATTACCTCGCGAAAGGCCTGCACGTCTTCAAATCGTCGGTAGACCGAGGCAAACCTGACGAAGGCCACCTGGTCCAGCTGGGAAAGCTCCTGCATGACATGCTCGCCAATGGCCCGGGACGGCACTTCATCGGCATCCAGGTTACGCAGCGCGCGCAGTATGCGGGAGATGGCTTCTTCCACTTCATGGGTGCTCACTGGGCGCTTCTGCAGCGCCCGCACCATCCCGGAACGCAGCTTATCGGCCTCAAACGCCTCGCGACTACCGTCACCCTTTACCACGTTGGGCAATTTCAGCTCCGGGGTTTCAAAGGTGTTGAAGCGACCATTGCACTCCATGCATTCCCGGCGCCGGCGCACAGAAAAACCTTCCCCCTTAAGGCGCGAATCGATCACCCGGGTGTCGGTAGCCTGGCAGAACGGGCAATGCACGAAGGATCAGTGGCTGGCGGCAGAATCTGCCGGCCGGTAAACCGGCAGCCGGCGGCATTGGGCGGTGACCGCAGTCCGCACCCTGTCCAGCACGCTGTCATCATCCGGGGTATCAAGCACGTCACAGATCAGATGACCCAGCTCCCGGGTATCGGCTTCCAGATAGCCACGGGTAGTAATGGCCGGCGTGCCGACACGCAGACCGCTGGTGACAAAGGGCGAACGCGGATCGTTGGGCACCGCATTCTTGTTGACCGTAATGTGAGCATCACCTAAACGCGCCTCAGCGGCTTTGCCAGTTAGCTCTCGCTGCCCCAGATCAATCAGAAATAAATGATTTTCTGTGCCGCCGGAGATCACATCATAGCCTCGCTCCATCATCACCTGGGCCAGGGCCTTGGCGTTCTTCACCACCTGAACCTGGTAGTCAGCGAACTCGGGCTCCAGCGCTTCCTTAAATGCCACCGCCTTGGCCGCAATCACGTGCATCAACGGTCCGCCCTGGGTGCCGGGAAATACCAGCGAGTTCAGCTTTTTTTCAATCGCTTCATTGGAACGGGCCAAAATCAGTCCGCCCCGGGGGCCGCGCAGGGTCTTGTGGGTGGTGGTGGTCACCACGTCGGCGTAGGGTATGGGGCTGGGATAAACACCCGCCGCCACCAGGCCTGCTACGTGGGCCATGTCCACCACAAACGCCGCACCGACACTGTCAGCGATTTCCCGCATCTTGGCCCAGTCGGCAATCTGTGAGTAAGCGGAAAAGCCGCCGATGAGCATTTTTGGCTGATGCTCCCTGGCCAGAGCTGCCATCGCGTCATAATCAATCAGACCGGTGGATTCGACCAGCCCATACTGCACGGCATTGAATATCTTGCCGGAGAAATTGACTTTGGCGCCGTGGGTTAGATGCCCACCGTGGGCAAGACTCATCCCTAAGATGGTGTCGCCGGGATTGATCAGGGCCAAAAACACCGCCGCATTGGCCTGGGAGCCGGAATGGGGCTGAACGTTGGCGTAGTCGGCACCGAATAACTCTTTGGCTCTGGCGATAGCCAGCCTCTCGGCCACGTCAACATGCTCGCAGCCGCCGTAGTAACGCCTGCCTGGATAGCCTTCAGCGTATTTGTTGGTCAACACTGAGCCTTGAGCTTCCAGCACCCTGGGGCTGGCGTAGTTCTCTGAGGCGATCAGCTCAACGTGGTCTTCCTGACGCTGCTGTTCGGCGCTGATAGATGCGGCCAGCTCGTCATCGAAACCGGCGATTTTCATTCCCTGATCAAACATGGATTCTCTCAACTTTCAGGTGGTTCAACTGACCCGTTAGTGTAACGTGGATTCAGGCCTCAGCGGTGTTTTGCTGCTGGTCAAATTCGCTGTAATTTCCCTCAAAAAAGGCCACTTTTCCGTCCCCTTCAAAGGACAGGATATGGGTAGCGATGCGGTCCAGGAACCAGCGATCGTGAGAGATCACCAGGGCGCAGCCGGGAAATGCCAGCAGCGCTTCCTCCAGCGCTCTGAGGGTTTCAACATCCAGGTCATTGGTGGGCTCGTCCAGCAGCAGGGTGTTGCCACCGCTGCGCAACAGCTTGGCTAAATGCAGGCGATTGCGCTCGCCGCCGGACAGCACCTTGACCAGCTTCTGCTGATCGGCGCCCTTAAAGTTGAACCGACCTGCGTAGGCCCGGGAAGAGGTTTCATAACGACCGATTTGAATAATGTCCTGGCCATCGGAAATTTCATGCCAAACCGTGTTGTCGCCGTTGAGGGAGTCGCGGCTCTGATCCACATAGGCCAGCTTGACCGTTGAGCCAATGGTGATGGTGCCGCTGTCGGGCTGCTGCTGACCAGCCAGCATCCGAAACAGGGTCGACTTGCCGGCCCCGTTGGGGCCAACGATGCCAACAATAGCTCCCCGAGGGATCTTGATGCTCAGGTCATCGATCAGGATTCGATCAGCAAAAGCCTTGCTCACCCCATCAAGATCAATCACCTGATCGCCCAGGCGCTCCCCAGGCGGAATATAGATTTCCCGGGTTTCATTGCGGGTTTGGAACTCCTGGGAGCACAACTCCTCATAGCGAGCCAGCCTGGCCTTACTTTTGGCCCGACGGCCCTTGGGGTTGCTGCGCACCCACTCGAGCTCCGCCTTGATCGCCCGCTGCCGAGACTTCTGGCCAGCATCCTCCTGGCTCAGACGCTGATCTTTCTGCTCCAACCACGATGAATAGTTGCCCTTCCAGGGTATGCCGCGGCCCCGATCCAGCTCCAAGATCCACTCGGCCACGTTGTCCAGGAAGTAGCGGTCGTGGGTGATGGCCACCACCGTGCCTTTAAACTCTGCCAGGAAACGTTCCAGCCAGCTCACCGATTCGGCGTCCAAATGGTTGGTGGGCTCGTCCAACAGCAGCATGTCCGGGTTGGACAGCAGCAGCCGGCACAGCGCAACACGGCGTTTTTCTCCGCCGGAAAGAACGTCCACAGCCGCATCCCAGGGCGGCAGGTTGAGCGCCGCGGCAGCCATCTCCAGGCGCCGATCAAGCTCCCAGCCGTCTGCTGCCTCGATGGCATCCTGAAGGGTGGCTTGGCGCTCCAGCAAAGCGCTCATCTCATCGTCGCTCATGGGCTCGGCGAATTTTTCGCTGACCTGATCAAACTCTGTCAGCAGTCCTTTAATTTCTGCCACACCCTGTTCAACGTTGCCGCGCACGTCCTGACTTTCATCCAGGGCCGGTTCCTGCTCCAGGTAACCCACCCGAATATCTGCCTGAGGTCTTGCTTCACCATCAAATTCGGTATCCACCCCCGCCATAATGCGCAGCACCGTGGACTTCCCTGCCCCGTTCAGACCCAGCACGCCGATCTTGGCGCCGGGAAAAAACGACAGGGAAATATCTTCAATGATTTTTCGCTTGGGCGGCACGGTCTTGCTGACGCCAATCATGGTGTAGATATATTGAGCCATCAGAGTCCTTGTTGCTGATCAGGGGGCAGCCAGGTGCTGGCTGTCGGCCTGAAAGGTCGAGGTTGATAGTGAAAATCCCGCTGCGCCGGCAGCAGATCGTATTCCAGATGATTGTTCATGCGGTTCAACATGGCCAGATTCAAGTCCCGCCAGCGTCCGGTGCGGTTGAGCAAGGGCAAAGCCAGCCGCACGGCCGGGCTGGGAACTGATACAAATCGAGGCATCAAGTGCAGGGATTCAAAGACCCGCTGCACCATCGAACGATAGCTTAAGGTGCTGCCTCCCGGCAGATCGTAGGTGCCTGACAGGGCTGCCTCGCGCTGCAGAAGGTTAACAGCAGCCTGAGCCAAATCAGCGGCGTGCACAGGCTGGCGGCGACCGCAGCCTTGGCCCAGCAGCGGCATCACTCGCCAGCGCTGAATAAAGGCCGCCAGTCGAGTTAGATTGCGATCCATCCCGGCACCGTAGATCAAGGTGGGTCTAAGCACCGTCAAGGCCGCCCCGGAGGCGTCGGTCAAAGCCCGGATATCCCGTTCGCCGGCGCCCAGCTCCGTAGCCACCGCCCGTTCTGCAGGATCTTCGCTGAGCTCCTTGGAGACCCGGCTGGTGGAAGAAAAAGCAATGACCCTTGAGATATGAGCAAGCCCCCGCCACAGAAGGGAGAACTGCCCCAGCGGTGCCAGGTATATCAGGCTGTCTGCCTGGGCCGATCGATGATGAGCCTGGTGCCAGGGCCCGCTATCCCAGTCCAGCAGTGGGTGGGCCGGCAGCCAGGGTGGACATGGACCGCGGGAATGCACCGTTAGCCGATGGCCGGCCTTTAGCAAAGCGGGAATCAGAAATGCAGACACCTGGTTGCCGCCGCCCACCAACAGCACATGGCGGCTCATCGGGAGCCCAGGGCCGACAGCCACCACAGTGGCAGACGCAGGGCAAAGTGGAGCCAGATCAAGCTACTCCAGATCAGCATCGGCACCAGCTCCAGCTCCGAAGCGAAATACCTAACCAGGGACGCATGTTTTCGGGCCTGGGCGCGAATGGGTCCGCTGCGATGGCTGTAGCCCTGAACATGGGTTGCCTCAGCGGTTTGGGCCAGCCGAAGCTTCCAATTGGCCTGACCTGCGCGGCGCATCAAGTCCAAGTCTTCACAGTGCAGGAAATAGCCTTCGTCAAAACCGCCCAGGGAATAAAAGCAGCTTGCTGTCATCATCATTAAGGCGCCGGATACCGCCTCCACGCCTCCGCCGTCGGCGGCCAGCTGGGAAAGATCCTGCAACCCTGCTGAGCGCCTGCCAAGCAGGGAGTTGAGAGTCCGCATTACCGTGGGCAATCGGCGACGGGTAGCCTTCTGCAGGCTGCCGTCTCGATTTAGCACCCATGCTCCGACCAGGCCGACTCGAGCATCGGCGTCACATTCGGCCAGCATTGCGGCTAAACAATCCGGCGCCACAATACAGTCTGGATTGACAAACACTATCGCTTGTTCAGGCCCAAGACCCATCGCTGCCTGATTGCAGGCGGCTCCAAAGCCCCGGTTTGTCGGGTTCAGGATGATCCCCACATCCGCGCCGTCCAAGCTATCCATACTGCCATCGCTGGAGTGGTTATCCACCACCCAGATGTCCAAGGCAATGGTTGATGCCTGCAGGGCATCCACACAGCGTCTGAGCCAGGGGCCAGCATTGAAGTTGACCACCACGGCTCGCAAACGTGCTGGGCTCATACCTTCAACAGCGATTCCCGATTACCCCTGCAGTGATCCCAAATACTCTGCCAATGCTCCAGCTGATCGGCGTACTGGGTCAGCCCCAGGCTGAGCCCCTGCGCGCACTCACCAGCACTGACATTGACCGGCCAGTCCCGCAGCCGCGGCGGAGCCGCATTGGTCAGGCTGCGACCGTTCTCGGTAATCCAATCTTTGGCATCGCGCACCCAAAATTCTGGCGCTGGCCTGAGGCTGGTCAATGCGGTTTGGGCTTGCTCAATAATCTGTGAGCGCAGCATCGCCAGAAACTGACCCAGCATAACCTGCTGATCGTGGGCACTGGCGTCGGCCAGATCTCGAAGTATGGACACCAGGCTGCGGAGCCTGGCCTCGGGGGGGCCGGCGGCACAATGCTCTTGCTGGGACAGCGCGTATTCACCAGCAAAACGCGAAAGCCAGGGAACATAGGCCTCCGGTACCGGACTTTCAGCGCTGCCGGCGGGTCGCTGATGCCTCAGCATGGTGGGAAAATGTAAACACAGGGAGTCTGGATACAGGTAGCGTAGCCAGGCGGCAAAGGTAAAGTCTTCGCCTCGGCCGGTGGGCACGGTGCAGGGCATCAGCTGCCGATTATCAAAGGCCAGGGGGGTGAAATTACTCATACGAGCTAGCTGCAAATGGTCAAACCCATGGGCCAGCGCCGGCTGATGGGACAAAGCCCGGTAGCTGGCCTCGTCGGCACGCATGCCCTGAGTATGTTCTGGCGGCGCCAGATAAAGCCAAAGATTGGTATCCATTCGCCAGTCACCCCAGGCACCCGCGGCGGTAGTCTTGATCACCTCTCCACTGAGCAGGCTGGCGACCTGGCCGTAGCTGAGCCCGCGCAGGGTGTCTGGGGAAACGCTGGCGCCAAATCCATCGCCGAATAGTACCCCCGGCGCCTGACCGCAGCTTGCCAGATGCTCAGCCAGCGGGTCATAGGGCCCACCGGAAGTATCCTGACCAGGCCTGGACAGCGCTGTGGCCAGGTCTTCGGTGCCGCGGCCAGCAAAAAACATCGGCACGTGGGGCGCTTCACGAATACTCAAGTCGCTGTTGACACCGCCTGCCGGAAGACGGGGATCCAGCACAAAGTCATCATCCAGCATCAGAAACCGTTCACCGGCGGTTAGCATCAACGCGGTATTCCAGGCACCGCCGCAGGTCAGGGCATCCGGATCTTCAAGGCCCAGTATTTGCTGGCTCAGGGCCGGCTTGGGCAAGGTTTCGCAGACCCTTAGCCGCCACTGCCGGTCCAGGTGTTGCACCTCCAGGCCCAACTCCTTCAAGCCCCTAAGCGCGCTGGCATTTTCGCTGCGGCTGCGCCGGGAGTCATCCACCACCAGGTAGCGAAGACCGCGGCCGGTGCCGCGCTCAGAGCTGGCCAGAGAATCCACCAAACGGGCAAGTTCAGAAGGTCTATCGCAGGTTCGAATCACAAGGCCAGCAGGTTCCTCTGCGGGCTGCGTCTCGCCTTGGCGCAGTTTACCCAGCATGTCCTGGGCATCCACCACCAGGCCCCGGCCGCGGAGAAACTCAAAAACCTTTTCCACCGCGTGGGATTTGCCTTGCAGCGCTGGCAGTCGTTTCATGATGGTGGCGACGTGCAGCTCCAGGGGCTGGAACTGCCGGCTGGCGTCCATGGCCGCCAGCACGTCCATGGTCATGACGTGGTTTTCGCCGCTGCGCGGGTCGTGAAATACCACTTCGTCCTGGGACAGCCGCGCGACCTGGCCATCAACGCTGGCCAGCAGCGGCCCGCTTTTTGCGGCGGGCTGTTTTCCAGGGCTAAGAGTGGCGGTGCCAAAATCCATTTCAAATTCCATGATCGAGTTACTCAGCCTCCTTCAGCGCAAGTGCGGCGCGCAGATCTTCGATCTCCGCGTCCCGCTCAGCCAGCAGCTGTCCCGCCGCCATATTTTTTCGAATTTCATGTTGGTAATGAGCATAAACCGACTCGCAGCGATCGCTGAAGCTTGACAGCACCGGCAGCGCTGGCAGGCAGCTGGGTCGCTTGGCGCACAGGGCCAGAAAATACAGCGGCTGCGCGGCGGGGGCATGGCCCACGGACACGCTGTCAGACTCCAGCACCAGTGACTGCGCGGGACCGTATTGATGGTCGTCCAGCTCCTCCAGCGGCCAGAGCAGCGACTGAAAGGACATGGCCTGACCCATTAATTTAACCACAGGAAATTGGCTTTTAAGCAGGCTCAGCAGTTCATCCCGGTACAGCTCTTTGACGTGATGCTCGTTAACGTAGCCCGTTGCGTCGCTGTAAGTGGCTTTATCAGGTGATGAGATCAACAGGAAACCACGGTCGTCCAGAACCCGGGCAAACTCTGCCAGCATCTGAGATTGCTGGGTCAGGTGCTCCACGGTTTCAAAGGAAATCACCGCGTCATAGGCGTTGTCTTTTACTGGGATTCGAGTAACGCTGGCATTAAGGAAACGCAGATTATCCCCACGGTATCGGGAGCGCGCGTGCAAAATGGCGTCAGCGTTGACGTCTACCCCATCAACCCACTGGGCCTGTTGTGCCATTAAGGCGCTGCCATAACCTTCACCACAGGCGCCATCAAGCACCCGACAACCATTGACCATGGTCGATGCCAGGGCATATCGGTGCCAGTGCTCGTAAGCCATTTCACGCACGCACTCCGGCGTGAATCGTTCGCCGGAAAATGGCAGCACCGGGGCGTTGGGAATATCAGTCATAGTTGAATCGGTCGTATTGAGGTTAACAACAGCGGAAAGATTAAAGCGTTTGCTCGTAGTTGGCCATGATTGCCTGGCGAATGGGTTTTATCGGGTCGCGGCCAATAAATTCCGATACCTGCTGTTCGTAGTCGGGAAAGCGCTCCAGTAAAAGGCGCAGATTCTCCCCGTTGGGGGCCAGATTCAGGGGCCCGAAGGATCGACCACCGGCATGGGCCACATAGGCGTCATCGCACAACACATTGCGCCAGCCCGCCGCTGCCGCGCGGCGGCAGAAGTCGTTCTCTTCTCCATAGCCACGGCCATAGCGAAGATCGAAAAGTCCCAGCTCATCCATCGCCCGGCGCCGGATATACAGGCAAAACCCTACCCCGGTGGGCAAATCAGGATATTGCCGACTGGCAGTGCGTGTTACCGCCTTAGCCCAATCCTGTGGCCGCTCCGGCAACGGGTTGTTGACACAAAACTCCGGCAGGGAGCAGATTTCCGCGTTGTTGGAAAAAGGCGTGGCAGTGGCAATGCTGGGGTCGCTGGCGGCGCAGCGGGCAAGCGCCTCCAGCCATCCAGGGGTCACCTGGGTATCACTGTTGAGCAAAACCACATCACCGCTGACAAGACCCATGGCCTTGTTGGTGGTGCCAATAAAGCCCAGGTTTTTCTTGTTATGCAACACCTGGGCGGCGCCATGTCGAGCGGCAAACCTTTCTAAGATAGTAACAACCTGGGGATCGGTGGACGCATCATTAATCACCAGGCAACGCTGATTGTGATCGGTATGTTGAATCACCGATTCCAGGCATCGCCGCAGATCCTCGGCGGCGTTATAGACCGGCACGATGACGTCAATCATGGTGCAGCCATCGGTGTGGCAGACGCACCGTGCCAAATTCCCTGGCTCTGCCGGTGATACGGATCATCCGGCGCAGCGTCCGCCCCCGTCGGTTGCCGGCAGCATCCTGGGGCCATACGTCCAGACGAAGATTGCCCGGCAGCCAGGTTCCCGGCAGCTCGATGGTCCAGCTCAGAGCCGCTTCAAAGGGCAGGCTGCCGGCGCTGATTACGGCGCCATCCAGACGGCCCAGCTGCCACCTCACCTGCAGGGCTGAGCCCTCTGCAGCGCTGCTGGCTTTTGCGGTAATCTGGGTATCGGTCCAGTGATCGCCCTGGGGCAGAGTCAATTGGAGGTCATCGATGGCCACCTCCTCGCTGCCGCCAGCAACTCCCGACTGATCTAACTTTTGTTCGTGAAAAGCCAGGTAGTCCTGACTGACGGCGAACACGTCGCCGGAAGATTTGACCACCCCAAGATGTAACCAAATAGCTTGAGAACACAGTCGCTGCACGTGGTAAAGGCTGTGAGACACCAGCAGCAGAGTGCCGCCATCTGCTAAATAGGACTCTACCCAGGCTATGCATTTTTTTTGAAATGACTCATCGCCTACGGCCAGCACTTCGTCGCTGATCAACACCTGGGGACAGGTCACGGTCATGACCGCAAAGCCCAGCCTCATCGCCATCCCGGACGAGTAATGCCCTACCGGCTCTTCAATGGCTTCGCCCAGCTCAGCGAAGGACTCTAACTCGGGCATTGCGGCGGCGGCGGCAGCGGCGGACATCCCAGCAAGCTGACAGGCCTGCAGAGCGTTGTCTCGCCCCGACATCTGCTCATCAAAGCCAACCCCCAGCTCCAGCATGGCGCCAATGCTGCCGGTCTTGCTGACGCTTCCGGCATCCGGTTGCAACAATCCGGCAATAATTTTCAGCAGGGTGGATTTACCTGCGCCGTTTTCGCCCAATACGGCAATCGCGTCACCTCGACACACCCGCAGGGAGACGTCGCGCAGCACCGGATTGCCCGTGGCCAGTGTCTGCCGGCCTAAGGCCCTCAACCATGCTCCGTAGCCGGCCTGGTCGGTGCGCGAGAACTGCTTAGACAGTCCGCGGGCATCAATAACCACCTCTGTCACTACAGATATTCCTCTACCACCGGCCGTAGCCGGTTGAAGTAGGCCAGGGCAAGGGCCACAAGAGCGATTACCGCAATGCCCGCCAGGGCATCATGCACGGTGGGCTGCCAACGATCGGTCAACAACACCTCTCGCAGGCGTTCAAATAAATAGGCCAAAGGGTTCAGCTGATAGACCACTCTATACCTTTCCGGAACCATCTCGATACTGTAGAGGATGGGCGTTAGAAAAAACCCCAGCATGATAAATGCCGGCAGTGCATGGCGTAAGTCCGGAAAAAACACCTGGGTCACAGCGGCGGTCATACCCAATGCAACGGTGAGTAAAAACACCATCAGTAACAGCATCATTGCTACCGGCAGCCCCAGCAGGCTGATGGGGGTGCCAGTTGCTGCCAGCACCAGCAATACCAGCACATAGCCAACCAAGGCCAGAAGGAAAACAGCGGTGATCTTGCTCAACACCACAACTTGCAAGGGGATTTTTACTTTGCCGATCAGACCCGCAGCATCTGTCAGTGAGCTTGCGGCCCTGACCAGTCCCTCAGAAAGGGCAGTCCACGGCCACAAGGCGATGGCCAGGTAGGCCACGAAACCGGCTCCCACCGCGCCGGGCAGGCGGACCTGCAGGACCTTGGTAAAGACGAAGGCATAAATCGCCAAAACCATCAGCGGCAGCACTAACGCCCATATGAAACCCAGAGTGGTGTTTGCGTAGGTTTCCTTCAGATCCCGAATCAGCAGCAGTCGAAATACCTGATAATTCCGGCTAGCCAGCATGGTTACCCGAGACATAGCGGGTTCTCAGTGAGGCGACTATGGGTTCGTCGGCCTGGAAGGGGAGCTGATGGAATTCGTTAATATGCAGCGTCCACATTTTCGTTTCCTGTTTGGCTCTTAAACGGGCGACCAATGGGCGACGAATTTCAACAAAGGATTTAGGCGCTTCCGGGTGTTTCTGGATCAGGCAAATAATCAGGTAACTGTTAGTCAGGTCTCGACGATCCGCACAGTCCCCTGACTGCTTGATGGAAAAGGCAATTTTTGCCCCTCGAGCGGTCTCGCGCTCACCATCGATATACACCACCTGCTCGGCACGGGTATTGGGCGGGGTAAGGGCGAGCACTACCTGGGCGCCGAGATTTGTCTGGGCAAGAGACTGCAGCAGCTGGATATCAGCCAGATCCGCATAGGGGTTGTCAGATTTAGGCACCTCAATCTGCACCGCGGTAGCAGCCGCTGGACGCATAAATTCCTTTTTATGGGCTAGGTAGTACTCTTTGGCCAAGGCATCAAAATTCCCGGTAGTCTGGGTTTTAAGGTAATGTTCCTTGTAGGCCCGCAGCACAGCCTCTTCCAGTTCCAGGCGAAGATGAACCTCAAAATCTGGCAGATCCTGGACCCCTTGCTCCATCGCCAGTTGCAGCAAACGGCCCTCCGGGTCGTCGCCGAGACTCTTTAAAAACGTCATTTTTCGGGTCCGCAGATGCTCCTGAAAATAGCTCGCGGAAAGGTTTGGCACAGCGCTTTCTTTTGGCTGTACCGTCGCCGCGTGCTTGTCTTCTAAAAGAATCAGGTGATAGCCAAACTTTGTTCGCACCGGCGAAGAGATATCGCCAACTTTTTCCAAAGCAAACGATGCCGCTTCAAATTCCGGAACCATCGCGCCCGGCAAAACCCGGCGATAGCGGCCCTTATTTTGGTTTCTGGCTGGGTCGTCAGAGTACTGCTCAACGGCCTGATCAAACGACAGTCCGCCGCTGATGAGTTGACTGCGGACATCATTGGCTCGCTGGTAAGCGTCGGTGGTAGACCGGCTCTTTTTGTCGATCAGGATATGACGCACGGAGACGCTGGCGGGCTGGACAAATTCTGCCGGGTTGTTTTCGTAATAGGCCAGGGCCTGGGCGGTGAAGTCCGGCAGGCTCTGAGTTTTTATGGCGTTGCTCAGGGCCTGGGTGACTAAAGTCTTATGTCGCGCCGCTGCCTCGATGCTTTGAAGGTCCAGGTATGGGGGCGGGTTGTCCAACAAGGGAGCCACCATGGCTCGCCTTACCAGCATGGTTTCGAGAGTTTCGCCGATTCGCTTGGGACTATCAAAAACGCCGGCGCGCACCTCATCAGGGAGTTGAGAGGCCATGGCGTCCACGTCCCCAAGGGTAATGGCAACCTCTCCCAGCTGGGCAATAACGGATTCCGACGGGTAAGGTGGCTGTTGTCCATGGGCAGAGCTGAATAACGCCGCCATGATAAATAGTTTAAATAGTGTTTTCATCTGAGGGATCGTAACGTGTGGTCCCATAATACGACAACGGCCCGAGGGATAGTTCCCTCAGGCCGCTGCGAACAAACTTTCGCTTAAGGTTAGTTTAGTGGTCGAGGCTTGCCCAGGAAGCCACAGACGCCGCTGTTTTCCAGGCAAGCGTCACCGCCGCTGGCAAAGGCGTGGCGAACGTTGAGGTAGTACACCTCATTTGGTCCGCCGCTCAACGGGCAGGCGTTGCCGGTGCCAATTACGGTCAATATTGCTGCACCTTCTGAGCCTGAGGTGGCCAGACAGCGACTGTCTGAATAGCCCACACCAGTAAAATCTCCAGGGCAGCGGCTGATGCTTACCTGGGTGGCGTTACCGTTGGAAGGGCCGCCTACCCAGGTCATTCTCCAGATTTTTCCGGTGACCTGATTGGCGTAAAACGGCATCGCTACGTACTGGTTTTCCGGGATGAAGATGGTGGCTTCATTGGTCCCAGGAAACGCATCCCAAACGTCTGCAAAATTACGCTTGGGCTGACCATTGGGTGGGTTGCTGACAAAGTCCTTATTGATGTTAAACGGCAAGGCGCGGCCATTGGGGATCGTTCCACACAGCGCGGGAGGCGGCGGGAAGCCGTCAGCGCCGTTATTGCCGCTTCCACCGTTGACCGTCACCACGGCGTCATCCACATCGCTGGAGTTCTCGCAGCTGAGCCTGAAGGTGGCGTTGCCTGACGGCGAATAGGTGCCAGAACCGCCATCAGGACTTGCGTTCACGTCGGTGATCCAGTCCGATGTGCCGCCAGTTGCGGTGCACTGAGTGACATTTTCAATAAAACCCACTACGCCCCAGCTGACCGTCACGCTGTCGCCGGCGTCGATGGTTCCCGGATTGACACTGACCACAACCTCCAAGGGCGTGCCTGCCGTGCTTCCAAAGCAGGTAGGCAGATTGGCATCGTCTACGTCCAGGTTTAGATTGCCGGTAGTCGGATCAACGGTTACCGAACTGTTGGCCTGTAAGGGAACCTGGCAGGGTCCATCGTCCAGGGTGAGGATTACGTTCGTCGCGAAGGCAGGTTGAAAAATCAAACAAGCGGCAACAACGCCAGCAAGTGTGGCGGTCAGACGACCCATCAGTAGTTTAGCGTTCATTATTCCATTGGCCATTGGCAATTCGTGTACAGCATTACAGGCGTTCCATTAACGTTTAGTAAAACGCCCGTTATAAGAAGATTAGCATAGTGCACTTATAAGACGATCAATAGCGCTTTTTCACCCAAAAAAAAGAGGGGGTCCGAAGACCCCCTCTCTAAGACATTGCTGCCTTTTCTTTACAACGAACTTAGCTACCAGCGATAGAGCGGCTGGCACGATGACGGAACAATCCGGCATAGTTCGAAAGTACAGAGTTACCAGCTGAATCAGCCAGGGTACCGTTCTGCACCACGGTGATCTGGAAACCAGTGACCGGCAGACCAAGATAGGTATCTAAGTCCAGAGAGGTGTACTGGTGATCAGGATCGGAGGTGAAGTTGATCTGGCCCCAACCATTTTCAAAGGTTGTACCCACAACGGTCCCGGTGGAGATGTTACGAGCGTTCGGTGAACCCAGGATATCAGACGTGCCAGATGACAGATCTTGGTTCCAGGTTACAACCTGAGCTTCGTAGCAAAGTACCGGTACCAGCGGGCTGGACGGATCAAATGGTGAGAAGTTCACCTGACCAGGAGCCTGCCCCGGATCACCTTCTTCACGATCGTAGAAGCTGATTCCAATCTGCTCACAAGAAGCGCCGTCAGCAACGATATCGCCGTCGAAGTCATCGGTGAACGGCGGAATTGCGTCGTCCGGTGATGTGTTGACGTAGAAACGCTTGGTCGGGAAGGTGTTAACCCACTCGGTGGCGCCGTTCAGCACTGAATCGATGGCGAACTCGTTGAAGATGTTGTTGTGCATGTAGATGGCACTTACAGCGTCAACTGGACCGGCACTGATGGCTGAGATGTTGGCATCCCAATCAGAGGTAACGATTCGACCGTTGTCGAACACGATGGATCGAACGCTGGTCGGATCACCGGTGATTGCTGAGGTGTCAGCCTGGTTAAGGGTTGGCAGCTCAGAACCTGGGTCAGCGTGCAGCGTAGCTGGGCCGGCTCCGGCAATGATGGTCGGATCAAAGAAGGATGCAATCGCATCAGCGTTGAAACCTACCTGGGTACCGTTCAGTACGTTGATGATAGAAGCCGAACCGAACAGACCACCTTCCGGTGAACGAACGTCGGTGTCAGCACCGCGAGAACCGGTAGCGTTCCAAACGCCGCCAAAGATCCAGGCAGCGGTCAGTGCAGGACAGTCAGCCGGGATGCCGTCGGGGCCGTGAATGGCCGCAGCTTCCAGGTCGGTGTCGTCCACGTCAACCAGCTCATCAACAACACCCATTTCGATCACTTCGAAGTGACCTTCACGGGTACGCTCTGGGGAATCGTCTACGTCAGCAAATTCGTCGAAACGAATGGTTTTGAAGTTTACGAAGGGAATCCCACCAGCCAGCGTGCCGTCGTTCTGGGTAAAGAAAGACGGTACGGTGCAGGAACGGTCAGCCGTTGCTACAGCAGCGAGGCCGCTGTCGTCGCCATCAGGGTCGGTGACAACACCGGTCCAGACGTCGAACGGAGACAGGTACAAGTTAAAGTCGAGCACTTCGCGAGAGTTCTTAGAATCTACGAAGCGGACTTTTACAGCCTTTACTGTGTTAGTGGTGTTAACCACTGACAGCAGCGTGTCGTTACCACCATTAACGGTGTAAAACGGGTAGATAAGAACTTCACCAAGCCCGTCGGGATTTAAGTTTACTGCGTTAGCAATACCAGCGAGACCGGCGATACCGCCAATTCCAGCCAGCACGGCATTAGTTAAGGTATTTCTCTTCATCACAACACTCCTAAAAAAACAAAGTACAGGGCGACTTTGAATTCATTTCATTGGCCAAATCCTGCCAGAATTATTGCTTACTATAGGCAAGAGCGACGCCATGGTACGACAAAGCACAAGGTGACGCAATCCCCCGTAACAGCCTAACCAAAGCGTGGAAAGCTACTGTTTTGGCACGTAAAACCACTGGTTATTCTCGAGTATCCAGTTTTCGTGGATGATTTTTGTTGACTCAAAGGGCACTGCGCCTGGAACTCGCGGTTGGATCTTGTAGTCAAGCTCCACCCGAACCGCGCAGGTTTCAGGCTCACAGGGCCCACTGTCTCTCAGTCGGGCGCCCAGCCAGGGGATGGTTCTGCTGGACATGGCGCGGACAAAGCCTTGAACAGAATTAACGCTGCGAAAGCCCGGAGAATAATACTCAAAGGCCTGGGCATACTCCCCCGCTACCAACAGCTCCCACTTGGCGGTGACCCGCTGGTCCAGGGATTGTGGCTGTTTAGGCGTTGCGGCGCAGCCGGCGAGCAGGGCCACGGTCAGAGCTAGACCCAGCAGATGAATCTTGGGTTGGTTGTTCATGGGTTGTTGTTTCCTTTCTCGTTCAGGCCAGTGCTCAGATCAAAACGCCTCATACCCTTCATCTGCTGGCTGTATTCGGCGCTGACGGCTCGCGCCTCCGCCATGTTCGACACTACGGTTGGCTTTATCACCACCAGTAGCTCACTGCTTTCCTGGGAACGGTTTGTGGATCCGAACAGCGGTCCAACCAACGGCAGCCGGTTCAACACTGGGAATCCGCCGCGTCCACCCCGGTCTGTGGTCCGGATCAAACCACCCAATACAATGGATTCACCGCTTTGCACCGCGACCTCGGTGTCCAGTCGGGTCTGATCCACGGCGACGTTGCCATTGGTGTCAGAGGCTGACTGGCCCTGGGGTGTGCTGACCTCCTGGCGTATTTCCATAAACACCAGGCCGCCGGGGTTAACTCGGGGAATGACGTTCATTGTGACACCCGTATCGCGGAACTGAACCCGGGTGGTGGCCAGGTCGTTGCCCGCGCCGGTGTTAAACACCGGTGAGTTGACCGGGATCTGGGTACCCACATTAATGTTGGCTTCACGGTTGTTAAGAACCAGCATGGATGGCGCCGCCAGGGCGTTCACCGTGGTTTCATTTTCCAGCAGGGTGATCATGGCGCTGACGTCAACGGCATTGATAGTGTAGGAAAAGCCACCGCCCCCCAGGTTACCGGCGCGATCCGGGCTCACCGTGCCGCTGCTGAAAATACCTTTAGTGCCGTCGTCCACGGCAGGTGGGTTGGCCACGCTGTTTTCGAAAAACCACTGAACGCCGTAGTTCAGGCTGTCGTTCAGCCTTACCTCATAAACCTTCACTTCAACCAGCACCTGCAGCGGCTCGGTATCCAGTCGCTTAATCGCGCTCAAAACCGCGTCGTACTGTCCCGGGGTGGCCCGGATCAACAGAGAGTTTTGTTCCTCCACCGCGGTGATCCGAATTTCATCGCCTTCCACCAGAGCAACACCACCATCTCGACTGGAGGCAGCAGCTGGCGCAGCTTGGGCATTGCCGGATCTGGCGGCGTTGCGGTCACGTCTTGAATCATTAATCGAGGTGATTTCACCGGTTTGCAGGCCGGGAGCGAAGGGATCATCGGTTCCCCGTCGCCCTTGAGAGGACGAGGAGCTGCCGCCGCCGAACACATCGTTCAAGGTATCGGACAGATCCGTTGCTTTGACATTCTTGACTTTGTAAACATAAAGCCTGGTGCCGGCGCCCTCGGCGCCACCGCGATCCAGCCGCTCAATCCAGTCGGCAGCAGTTTCCAGGTACCTCACCTGGGGGGTAATCACCACAATGGCGTTGAGCCGCTCCACCGGCAAAAAGCGAAACATTCCAGCCAGCGGCGTGCCGGCGCCTTCACCGAACACACTTTCAAGCTCGGTGACCACCATGGCTGCCTCCACCCGCTGGATGGTGTAAATTCCCACCGACATGCCAGCCAGCCAGTCAACGTCAAAGATGTCGATGGTGCGTTGGTAGTTGGCCAGCTCCTGGCGGGTGCCTGCTAACACCAGCAGACCTCGGGGATTGTCCACCGCCACAAAGGCCGGGTCCCTGGCATAGGGAGCCAGCAGCTTTTGCATCTCCGCCGGCGCGATAAACTCCAGCGGAAACACTCTCACCTCGTAGCCCTTCTGGCCGGCAGCTGATGCGGTGGTGGGTACCAGCTGGCCCTTAATCACGTTGGCCAGGGGCATGACGTTGTATCGACCGTCGAAATAGGCCAGCGCCGCGTTGTTCCAACTCAGCAACATCTCCAGCACCGCCAAGGCCTGCTCCTGGGCAATAGGCTTGGCGGTGGAAAAGGTCACGGTGCCGCTCACCCCGGGCGCAATAACGTAATTTTCTTCCAGCAGATCGCCCAGGATGGCTTTCACCACCTCCTGCAGGGGCTGGCCTTCAAAGTTAAACACCACCTCGCCGCCATCCTCGGGCTCTTCGGGTCGCCGGGCGGCGGCTTCACGATCAAAAAACTCGCCGGTGCCTCGGAACAGCTGATGTGGCTCCGGCGGGCTCTGCTGGTTGCCGTCCTGGTCGGCGCTGCCAGCGGCCTGGGCGCCGCCGGCCTCGCTGCTGGAGCTCGCCATCAGCCCCTGGGAGCTGGCGGCGGACTTAGAGGCGTCAACGCTTTCCATGGGCGTTTGCCCTGCACAACCGGCCAGCAGCGTTAGTAGCGCCAACAGCGGTGTTAAGGGAGCTATGATTCGGGGTGATTTATTCGTCATCATCTTGTTCGTCCAAATTAGCCTCGGCTCGACGCCGTTCGGCTTCTTCCCTGAGTTGTGCCCGTCGTTCGGCCACCCGGCGGCGAATCTCTTCGGCCCGGGCGGCACGATCTGAATCGGAATCGGAATCGGCACCAGCGCTCTGCGCCCTACCCCCGTTGCCATCGTCTTGCTGAGCATTGTTCTGGACCACCACATTGCGCCGCGGTGGCGGCGGCGCGCCGCCCTTCAGCGCCTGGGTAAAGGTCTCCAGCTTCACCTCTGCGGAGCCCTGATTGCCGCCGTTAAACACCAGCTTACGGGGCTCAATGTCGGTCAAGGTCCAGCCGGCCTGGTCGCCATCCAGCGCCATCCCCACCTTCATTCGCAGGAACTCTTTGCTGACGTTGTTGGTTACCATGGCCAGCCGGGTCTTGGGGGTAATAATGATGCCGGTAACCGCCACGTTCAGCTCAACCTGGGTTGGCGGCTCATCCACGGGATTTTCGTTTGGGTCCAGTTCGTCCTGGGCCACCATAGGACGGCGGTCTTCGTTGAACAGGGGCCGCTGGATGACCTCGGCATAGGTATCAAAAGCCGGCAGCTCAAACTCTTTGTCTGCGGCTTCCCCAAAGGCCGCCGGGGTTGCCGCCAGCAGCGGCGGCGCGGGCCTGATGCCCTGCCCCATGCCCAGGGACAGGCTGACCAATGCGGCGGCCAGCAGCCCGCAGCCGGCCAGCAGGCCCAGAAAGATGGCTTTGGACGGTTTCATCAGGACCTCAGGTAACCGGACAGGTCAAATCGCACGTCAAGTATTTGCTGCTGGACCGTCTCACGACCCTGGCGGCGGCGGGTAATCTGGCGGTACACGCTCAGGTTGTCGAGAAAAACATAGGGCGTGCCGTTTTCCAGGTGGTAGATAATATTGCTCAGATCTTCCACCTCACAGCGCAGCCGCACCTTATTGGTTACCCGCTCGAACCGCTGCTGGTCTCTGACCCGCATGTTCTGGTTGGAAATGACCTGACAGTCTTTCTCACTGCCATGGGTTCGGATCATCTCTTTCAGCCGGTTGGTCAGTTCAGCGGAACCCAGGCTGGTGTTTTCCGCCTGCAGAAAAAAGTCTGCCTCGTTCTGCAACTCTCGAACCTCTACCAGCTCTCGCTGCAGTGCGGGCCCCTGCTGCAACAGCCCCTGAAAGCGAGCCTGGGACGACTTCAGCTGTTCGATCTGCTCATTGAGCACACCCTGGCGCTCAAAATACCAGCGGAAACCCACCCAGTAGACAAGGATCAGGGCCACAATCAGAAGCATCCAGGCCAGGGGCTTTTGGCGGTTTTCATCCGGCAGCAGCTGGGCCATTGTCCTCTCCATTGCAGTCCACAAACACTTCGATGGTGAACCGCTCTTTGCCGGATTTCGCATCCGGCGTAAAAGCACCTTTGGGCGCAGGCTCTTTGAGACAGGGGTCTTTGCCCAGCAGACTAATCAGAGCCGACGCCTCGGTGGCCTGACCGGTTAGCTGCACCTTGCCCTGGGTGACCTGAAGACGCTGAATCCAGACATCATCGGGCATAGAGCGGGTAACCGACTGCAATACATTCATCACCACCGGGTTGGCAGCCTTACGCTCGCTGAGAAACGATGCGGCCTCCTTTGCCTCGGACAGCTCCGAGCGCAGCGCAGCCACAGACTGGGCCTCCACTCGAGCCGCCGTGGTGCGGGCCTGGAAATCTTCAATGGCGCGCTGTTTGGAAACCAGTGACTGCCACATCACGCCGTACAACAACAGCACCAGCAGCGCCGCAAGCCCAAGATTCAGCTGCAGCTGGCGTCGATCCACCTGGGCCCGCTGGTGTTCCGGCAGCAGGTTAACCCCCATCAGGGCCAACACGCTGTCCTCGCGATGTCGGGCAACGTCCACCCGGTGCAAGGCCAAGCCGCGCTCTGACGCAGCATTGTGGACACGTTCCAATAAGCCCTGGGGCGCAGCCACCAGTTCCACCCGCAGATGGGTACCCAGGCGCTGCACAATGCGGTAGTCAAAACACACCTGATCGGCGGTGAACGGGGTGTTTTTGTCCATCTCGTAGGCCAGCACCTGGCGCAGGTTTTCTTCTGCCGCCGCAGGAACGTTGAGCCTGTGGACCAGCACTTCCTGCTCGTCGATCAGATAACAGGCCTGGGGTGGATCGCCCTCAAAATCTGCCAGCGCCGCCTGCACTGTCTGGCGGGCGATGTCATGATCGTCCGCCAGTTTGAACCGACCCAGCTCTCGCTGCTGGCCAGTGCCGTCGGTACTGCCGTCGCGCCACAGCAGCACCTCGCCGTCCGCCTCTCGGGCCAGCATGCGAGCGGAATTGGATTCAAAAAAGCTGCGCATGGCCGGCGGCAAACTCATCACCAGCTGGTTTTTCCACCAGCTGAAAAAGCCTGCCATCTGGCGAAACCAGGGCTGCGCCCGCAAATTGTTGATGGTTGTTCCCAGCATGTCCTGTCTATGAATCCTTCCAGCGGACGATACGAAAAGGTCTGCCCTGGACCGCGCCACCCGGTCTGATGGTGGCTTCAAGTTCTGCCCAGGCTTCGTTTTCCAAGGTGGCTTTTACCCGAATACTGTAGGTATAGCTACCGGCGCGCGCGACGGCTTCAGTACCGTCGGGCAGTATGGGCAATGGGACCCCAAAATCTTCAATCTGTTCCCGTTGTTCGATAAATTCTGTCGCCAGATCTTCGGTCATTCCTTCGATGGTGAGCAAAACCTCACGGGGCGCAAAGGCCGGGTCCGGTCTGGCGCGGCCGGTAAACACGGTGATAGCTGGCTCCAGCTGGGTGTATAGCTCGTAGCTGAAGCCCATCACCTGCTGCAGTTCGGTGACCGTGGAAAACGGACCGTCTTTGGCGCCGTAGGGATAGTCAGCGGACTCATAGTCGTCGTCTTCAGCGCCGTTAAGCCTTACCAGATCGTCGGGGTCCCGCCAGTCCAGCACCGCATCAACCAACAGCTCCGCCTCATCCGCTTCGACACCCACCGACTCAAACAGTGCCCCCAACAGCAGCTCGTCGGCGGTGTTTAAGTCAATTTTTCCGGTTTCATCGGTGACCGATATTTCTACGTTGGCGCCTTCAAACTCCACCGTATAGGTGCGGCCGTCAGCGAACCAGCGGGATTCAAGATCAGGATTGCGAAGCTCAAACACCGCCCGATGAAGGCCGGCTTCAGCGGCGTACCAGGCACGGGTGGTATCAAATAAATGCCGCGCCTGAAGATTTTCCGTGCGCGCCACGATCGCAAAACTACCCACTAAGATTGTCAGCAGCAGGCTAATCCACATGACGATCACCAGGGCGATACCGCGTTGGCGTTTCACAGGTCCGTTGTCCTTCGCACCGGCCGCTCCGGGTCGCGAACCCGATTGGGCTGGTTGGGGATCACGTTGCCCCGGTTTGGACTGCGCACCGCCGTGCCATCGAGCAGCGGCGCAATTTCCATGGTTGGCCAATGCAGCCGACTGCCGTCGGTCATCTCAAAATCCAGTCGCACCAGCAGCGGGGTGGCGCTGCCGTCTTCCCATTCGCCCAGCCATTCAGTGGGTTCACCCTCGTCGTCCACGGTCAGGTATTCAAACTGGCCGCGTCGGATCCCCTCCAGCAACACCGTAGGCGGAATATCGCCGTCCTCCAACGCATCACCGTCGTCAAAGCTACCCAGCAGGCGAAAGGCGAATAACAGCTCCTGACCCGCCGGCCCCGGGCGCAGCGCCAGCACCTGCTCGTGGGGACCTCCGCGGCTCAGATAACCCGGCATGGGGGCAACGAAACGCATGGTATCGTCGCTGCCCTCAAACAGAACAACGTCCAGACTGTCCTCGTCGCCCTGTTCGCTTTTCAGCGCCAGGGGCAGCATCCGGCTGACCTGATTGCGCACAAACTGCTGCACGATGCGCAGCCGATTGGTGCGATCCACCAGATCCTCTCCACTGGAAACAGCCCGGGTTCCCGCCCGCAGACCCTGGTAGGCCAGGGTCATGATGATGGCCATCAGGGTAATGGCCATCAACAGCTCAATCAGGGTGAAACCACCCTGGCGCGAGCCGCTGGCGCTGGCCTGGGACAAGCGTCTCATTGATTTCTGGCCGGCGTCGCTGAGCGCAGGGTCTTAAAAACCGCCTGACGGGGCTGATCTTCACCCCACAGCACCGCCAGCTCCACGTAGTAAAGATCCACTGGAAACTCCTCCAGCTCCGCCGACAGTTGATCCAACACCTCGTAGGCCTGAATTTCTAAGGTCCAGCGAAAACGGTCGTCAAACTCCCCGTCCCAGCTGCCTTCCTCAATCACTGGATCGATACCCACAGAGTCCATTCGGGACTGGGCCCACAGCGCCGCCTGGGTATAGTCCGAGGAACGCTGAACGTTGCGCATGGCCGAGGACATGATCTTCAGGGTGGTGGTAAACAGCAAAGCAAACACCACAAAGGCTGCCAGCACCTCCAGCAGGGTAAAGCCCGCCTGGCGGCGGCGGGAGATAGTGGGCCGTTTGGTATTATCTGGGCGAAACATTAGCTCGCCGCACCGTCGCTGAGGGCGATCTCACCGGTCAGCCAGCCGACGCTGATCAACCAGCTGCGAGAGCCGGAGGTGAGGGTGATTTGGGCTCCGGTAGAGCTGCCGTCAGGGAAAAAACGCACTCGCCCCACCGATGCTTCGAGATCCGAGGCGGCGGTTTTCAGCGTCACCTCTACGCCCTCTGGCAGCACCGTGGCGTCCTTGTCAGGCGGCTTGAAGCTGCGCTTTTCAATATTCACCTCCAGGGTTTGCTCTTCACGTTTCACAATCGCCTGGCCCCGGGTGTAGCGCAGCGCGGTGACCAGATTCTTGCTGGCCTGGCGGATTTTCACGCCGTCCAGATTGCGAAAAATTGAGCCCCCCACCAGGCTGGACAGCAGGCCTATCAACACCAGCACCACCAACAGCTCAATCAGCGTAAAGCCGCCGTCACTGGGGCGACTTATGACTGCCCCAGGCGCTGGGCCTGGGATCGCTGAAAAACTGCCTGGCTGACCGGCGCGGTTCATCTCAGTCCCAGTTGCTCAAATCGCCGTTAGTACCCTCACCGCCGGGTGATCCGTCTTCACCGTAGGTGATCAGGTCAAAGGGGCCTTTTTCGCCGGGCTTGCGATAAATCCAGTCGTTGCCCCAGGGATCTTTCAAAACGCTGGTAGCCACATAGGGACCGCTCCAAAACTCAGCGCTGCCGGGTTTTTCGATCAGCTCAGACAGGGCATCGGGCAAGCGCCCCACATCCAGTGCAAAGGCATCGATGTTTTGCTGAATGACGCTAATCTGAGCCTTGGCGGCCTTGTATTTTGCGCCGGTTAGCCGACCCCAGACGTTGGGCAGCACCAGACTGGCCAGCAGGCCAAGAATTACCAGTACCACCAGCAGCTCCAGCAGGCTGAAGCCCCTGGAATACCGGCCATTCAATCGTGTTAAATTTTTCATTTAAGCCTCTCTTTGGTTTATTCAGACCAGTTCGGTGACCTGCAGAATGGGCAGCATCACCGCAATGATGATGACCGCAATCAGCACAGCCAGAACCATGGTCAACAGCGGCACCAGCAGCGCCATTAATCGTTCTACGGTGGTGCGTACCTCAACGTCGTAGGCGTCAGCCACATCCACCAACATCTCATCCAGCCGGCCGGTTTCCTCTCCCACGCTGATCATCTGCAGCGCGAGCCGGGGAAACTCCCCCGTGGCAGCCAGGGCGTGGGCCATGGCACCACCGGTTTTCACGTCCTTACTCGCCACGTCCACGGCCTCAGCCAGCACCGCGTTACCCAGCACTGCGCGGCCGATGGACAAGGCGTTGAGCAGCGGCACGCCGTTGGTCAACAGGGTGCCCACGGTTCTGGCCAGCCGGGCCATTTCAACCTTTCGGATCAGCCCGCCGACCCCTTTGAGTTTCAGGAACCGTCCATCCCAACGCCGCCGGGTGTCAGGCTGGCCCAGCTGACGCTGGGCATACACTGCCAGCAGCAGGCCTCCGCCAATCAGCCCCCACCAGAAGTTTTGGATGATGCGGCCAACAAATAGCACCATATCGGTGAGCACCGGCAGGTCTTCACCGAGATCTTCAAATATAGGTGTGAATTGGGGCACCACGTAAGCCAGCAGCACCAGCAGTGACCCCACCGCCAGCACCAGCAGCAGGGCCGGATAAATCAGCGCAGAGATGATGGTGTCTTTTAGCGCCTTGGAGCGCTCCAGGTATTCCGCCAGCCGGGCCAGGGTGGTATCCAGGGTGCCGCCGGATTCTCCGCCCCTGACCATATTGATATACAGCCGGGAAAATACCCCGTGCTGCTGCTCCAGCGCATCGGACAAGGGCGCGCCGCCGCGCACCTGATCCCGAATCGCCTTGATCAACTTTTGCAGGGCGTCACTTTCGCCCAGGTCTTCCAGGATCTGCAGGGCACGATCCAGTGGCAGCCCAGCGCCCAGTAGGGTCGCCAGCTGCTGGGTCAGCATGCCAATTTCCCGGCTATTCGCGCGGCTCCCGCCGCCCATCAGGTCGCCCAGAACAAAACCCAGACCCTGCCCTGCTTCCTGGGCCGAAATCGGGACATTGCCAGCCTCCTGCAGCTTGGCGATGACCTCACCGCTGCTGCCGGCCTCCATCTGCCCCGCCAGGGTCTCGCCGGAGGGCGACACGGCTTTGTAGCGAAAGGTGGGCATCAGGTTTCCTGGGTCACCCGCAGCACTTCTTCGATGGTAGTCAGCCCGGAGACACATTTGCTCAGGCCGTCCTCATACATGGTTCGCATGCCTTCAGCCCGGGCCAGCTCGTTAATTTTGGTCGCCTCGGCGTGCTTCATGACCATTCGCCTGATGGGATCGGTCATGCGCAGAAACTCCAATATGGAACCCCGGCCGATGTAACCCGTGGCGGTCCGTTCTGAGGGCATGGGCCGGTACAGCTTAATTGGACTGTCATCGGTATAGCGGTGCAGCTCCAGCTCCTCAACCAACTCTGGCAGCGCTTCGTAAGCCTCCATGGAGTCAGGGTCCAGCCGGCGCACCAGCCGCTGGGCCAAAATACCGGTGACGGTGGAGGTCAACAGATAGTCATCAACACCCATGTCCAGCAGCCGGGTCACGCCCCCCGCAGCGTCATTGGTGTGGATGGTCGATAGCACCAGGTGACCGGTCAGAGCTGACTGAATGGCAATTCTTGCGGTTTCAAGATCCCGCATCTCGCCAATCATGATGACGTCGGGATCCTGCCGCACGATGGACCTGAGCGCGTGGGCAAAATCCAGCCCAATGCTGGGCTTAGCCTGGATCTGATTGACCCCTTCCAGCTGATATTCCACCGGGTCTTCCACCGTGATGATCTTGCGTGCCGGGGTATTAATCTGAGACAGCGCGGTATACAGGGTAGTGGTTTTTCCGCTACCGGTGGGTCCGGTGACCAGGATAATGCCGTGGGGTAAATCCAGCACCTTGGTGAATTGCCCCAGCACCGGCTCGCGAAAGCCCAGCTTGTCAAAACTGAACACCACGCTCTCTCGATCCAAAATTCGCATCACCACGCTTTCGCCGTGGGCCGTGGGCACCGTGGATACTCGCAGATCCAGCTCTTTGCCCTGCACCCGCAGCATAATTCGACCATCCTGGGGCAGGCGGCGCTCGGCGATATTCAGTTTGGCCATGATCTTGACCCGGCTGATGACCGCTGCGGTGGAACTGGCTGGCGGCGCCTCCACTTCCTGCAGCACGCCATCAATGCGGTAGCGCACCTTGAGCCGGTTTTCAAACGGCTCAATGTGGATATCTGACGCCCGGGACTCTACCGCCCGCTGCATCACCAGGTTAACCAACCGAATCACCGGCGCCTCAGATGCCAGGTCCCGAAGGTGCTCTACATCATCCTCACCGGCGGAAGACTCGTCGCTGAGATTTTCCACGATCTGACCCATGGCACTGCGACCACCGCCATAGAAGCGTTCAATCACGTCGTCGATTTCTGACTGGATACCGACTGCCGGAACCACCTTCCGGTTGAGGGCCATAGCCACCGCCCGCAGGGAATAGTCATCCCTGGGATTGGCCATCACCAGCAGCACCTCGTCGGCCTGCTCACTCACGGGCACCACGTGGCGTTCGCGCATGAAGCGCATTGGCAATTCCAGTGCCGGCGGTACTTCTGGGTAGTCTTTGGCGACCATCAGCTTGAGATCAAGCAGTTTGGCGGTGGTTTCTGCCACATCGCGCTCGGACACCAAACCCAGGCGGACCAGCAGGCCAACAAAACTGTCGTTACTCTCAGCCGCCAGGCGCTGCGCCTTAACCACATCAACATCACGCAAGCGGCCCGCTTCCACCATGCTCTCGCAAAGTTCTCGATCGAAGTCGCTGAGGTTAGATTCGAGCTCGCTGTCGTCGCCCGCCGTCTCTTCCCGTGCCGTATCTGCCATGGTGTTGCCTGTCCCAGTTTCGCGCCAAGCTGTGTCCGGCGCCCAGATTATCCACGTTCAGCGCGTCGCCCTGAACGATTATTGTTGTTGTCGCTGAACTGTTCAGACAGCGGCACCGGTCGCGAGTTCGGCCTGTCGAAAAATCCCCATTTCGAACAACCTGCGCTCGACACAGGGATGTGCCAACATTTTCGGCGACGGTAAGTCACTGACTTGTGAGAGAACGGAAAATCACAACTTCGTCCTCGGTGTTGTTGAGCCATGGATGACTTTTTCAACAGGCTGCCCGGTTTCAGCCTGAGGGTCGTCGGTTCAAGCCGCCCAGTTGGGGTACCAGGGACTCGATGAATCGACCATTGAGCATCAACCAGAAAATCACCGGCACCACACCTGGCAAAATCAAATAGCCAAACTGATAGGCCAATGCCGTGGGTGACGCACCTACGCCGATTTGCGCCATGACCTCAGCACCACCGTTTTCTCCCAGCTGAAAATGCAGCGTCTGGAAAGTCTCCCAAATGCTGCCCCAGGATTGCACCAGGGCGATCACCAGCCAACCCAGCAATATCTGTAAAGCGCGTATGGCGTGGGACAAAGGGGTACAAATCACCAGGCCGGCGAACAACGGCAGCCCGTAACCGTAGATCAATGGATTGACGGGGATGCCCAGCACCGGGCGGCCCTGGCCCAGTCGTGCCGTTTCCTCCGGCACCGCCATCAGCACTTGAACCTCCAGCTCATGGCCAGTCTGAATCACGGCGTAAAACTGTTCTGGCCAGACTCCGGTGAGGAGTTGATTGACCAACAGGGTAACCGGGGCGATAAACAGCTGGCGCCACAGCACCCAGAAGAAAAACGCCAGGGGCAACCACAATACTGCACGCAGCAAAAAGGCTTTCAATGAAGCACCCGTGGCAACGCTTTGGGTCATGTCAACCAGGCTCTTGCATTCAGAAACAGCTTCATCCACGGCCCATATTCCGGCCAGTCTTTGGGCGCCCAGGAGTGCTGAACCGAGCGAAAAATCCGCTCCGGATGAGGCATCATTAAGGTCACCCTGCCGTCAGCGTTGCAGACGCCAGTAACACCGCCCGGGCTGCCGTTGGGGTTGGCGGGATAGGCTCTCGCCGCGCGGCCGTCGGCGGTGACGTATCTCAATGCCATGCGTCGACCCAGCGCGCTGGGTTCAACGCCGTCGTCAAATCGGCAGCGGCCCTCGCCATGGGCCACCACCGCCGGTATCCGAGACCCCTGCATGCCCCTTAACAACACCGAGGGAGAGTCAGTGATTTCTACCAGAGCGAGCCGCGCCTCATATTGTTCTGACAAATTTCGCACAAAGGTAGGCCAACCGTCGCTGCCCGGGATCAGTTCCCGCAGGGACGACAACATCTGACAACCATTACACACGCCCAGAGCAAAGCGTCCGGAGTCGCGGAAGAAATCCGCAAACTGGGCACGCAGATCAGCGCGGTGCAAAATTGCCCGGGCCCAGCCCTGACCGGCACCCAGCACGTCACCGTAAGAAAACCCGCCGCAGGCCACGATGCCTCGGAAGGACTCCAGCCTGACGTCGCCGCCGATCAGATCGGTCATGTGAACGTCGACAGGGGCAAAGCCTGCATGATGAAAGGCCGCCGCCATCTCCAGATGACCGTTAACCCCCTGCTCACGCACGATGGCTATCCGTGGCCTTAGCTCCACGGTGCGCTGAACCACCACCCGTTCGTTGACTTCGGCCAAATCGAAGCTCAAGTGAGGCGACAGGCCCGGGGCAGGCTCGGTAATTGCCTCTCGCTCCTGATCCACACAGGCCGGATTATCCCGCAGCCTGGCAACGGCATAGCTGGTCTCATCCCAGACTTTTTGCAGGCCGCCACGGGTGCTGGACATCAGATTTCGACCCTGGTGGGTAATCTGAATCTGTTGGTCGACGCGCGGGTGAGCCAACACCTCGCAGCCCAGACCGCGGCGATGAAAAGCGTTCATCACCTGTTCAACGTTGTCTTCGCGAACCTGGATCACCGCTCCGGCCTCTTCATGAAACAGCCAGGGCAGCGGCGACTGCTGGGAAGGCACAACAATATTCAATCCACAGCGAGCGCTGAAGGCCATTTCCAGCGCGCTGACCACAGCGCCGCCGTCGGAGCGATCATGGTAGGCAAGCAGTAGGCGCTGGGCATTGAGGGAGCTGATAAGTTCAAAAAACATGGCCAGGGGGGCCGGCTCTATGTCCGGTGCCTGGGTGCCGACTTCAGCGTAGGCCTGGGCCAGAGCGCTGCCACCCAGGCGCTGTTTGTCGGGCGCAATGTCTACCAGCAGCAGCGGGTGGCGAGGATCGGCCTGAATTAGCGGGGTTAACGCCCTGCGCACGTCAGCCACCGGGGCAAACCCGCTCACGATCAGCGACAGGGGCGAGCGGGTTTGGCGCTGACGACCCTTCGAGTCCTGCCAGACGGTTTGCATGGACAGGGAGTCCTTGCCCACCGGAATCGTCAGGGACAGCTTAGGACAGAAATCCATCGCCACCGCTTTTACCGCGTCAAATAATCGAGCATCTTCCCCAGGACTGCCGGCGGCGGCCATCCAGTTGGCGGAGAGTTTAATTCGGGACAACCGTCCGATGGCGCTACCAGCAAGGTTGGTGACCACTTCAGCCACCGCCATCCGGGCCGCCGCTGGCGCATCCAGCAGGGACAGCGGGGCACGCTCGCCCAGGGCCATCGTTTCCCCGGCATAGCCCTCAAAATCCGCCAGGGTGATGGCGCTGTCAGCCACCGGCACCTGCCAGGGGCCTACCATCTGATCCCGACTGACCAAGCCCCCCACCGATCGATCACCGATGGTAATCAGAAAACTCTTGCTGGCCACACTGGGAATACGCAATACCCTGAGCAGCGCCCGTTCCACGCGAGTATCGGTCAAGTCCAGGGGCTTTGTTGGCAGGGTCCTGCGACGCACATCCCTGGACATCTTTGGCGGCTTGCCAAACAGCACGGACATGGGAATATCCACGGCAGGCTCGTTGTGTAGCTCGTCATTGAGGGTCAGCTGGGGCTGCTGGGTAGCCACCCCCAGATCTGCCACCGGGCAGCGCTCCCGCTGACAAAAATCCAGGAAACGCTGCAATGATGCCTCGGCGATGCCCAGCACATACCGCTCCTGGGCCTCATTGCTCCAGATCTGCATAGGTGACAGGCCCGAATCAGCCAGGGGGATTTTGCGCAGCTCAAGGACGCCGCCGCAGCCCGCATCATTTAGCAGTTCGGGGATGGCGTTGGACAGGCCGCCGGCACCTACGTCATGAATGGACTCAATGGGATTATCTGGCCCCATGGCCCAACAGCGGTCTATGACCTCCTGACAGCGTCTTTGCATTTCAGGGTTGTCCCGTTGCACCGACGCAAAGTCCAACTCAGAGTCGGAGCTGCCGCTGCTCATGGACGATGCGGCGCCGCCGCCCAGTCCAATCAGCAACGCCGGCCCCCCCAGGACCAACACGTGGTGACCGTCTCGCAGTGGCTTCTTCAGCACGGCTTCGGGATCAATCGCCCCCATGCCGCCAGCCAGCATGATGGGCTTGTGATAGCCAAACTCCTGGTCACCAATTTGCGCTTCAAAGGAGCGGAAGTATCCACACAGGGCCGGGCGGCCGAATTCGTTGTTAAAGCTGGCGGCGCCAATGGGTGCTTCCAACATGATGTCCAGTGCGCTGGCCATACGCTGGGGGTGGTCGCTGCTAAGCTCCCAGGGTCGCGGAAACTCAGGTAAATGGAGGTGGGACACGGAAAATCCAGCCAAACCCGCTTTTGGCCTTCCGCCTCTGCCGGTGGCGGCCTCGTCGCGGATTTCTCCGCCGGAGCCGGTGGCGGCCCCCGGGAATGGAGAAATGCCGGTGGGGTGATTATGGGTTTCCACCTTGATCATAAAATGACTGGGTTCGCGGCGCAGCTGGTAGCGATGGGTTAACGGATCAATAAACCAGCGCTGGGCGATGCTGCCTTCAACCACAGCGGCATTGTCGCTGTAAGCGCTGAGCACGCCGGCGGAGAAATGCTCGTAGGTGTTTTTAATCATGCCAAACAGCGTTTCAGGCTGATCATGACCATCGATGCGCCACTGGGCGTTGAAGATCTTGTGTCGGCAGTGCTCAGAATTTGCCTGGGCAAACATCATCAGCTCAGCGTCAGTCGGGTCTCGACCCAGCTCGCCGTAGGCATCCGTCAGATAGTCAATTTCGTCTTCTGCCAGGGCCAGGCCTAAGGCCTGATTGGCCTGCTCCAGCGCCGCCCTACCCGCCTGAGAAATGGCAATCCGGTTTACCGGTGGCGGCCGCCCCTGACGAAACAGCTCCTCTGCCTGTTCCAGGCTGATAGCGATCTGGGAGGTCATCCGGTCGTGCAGGGCCAGATTTTCCGGGGCTTCGCGCAGGGGCGCGGCGAACTGGTAGCGAATACCCCGCTCGACCCGTTTGACCCATCCAAGTCCGCAGCCGCGCACAATTTCCGTTGCCTTGCTGGACCAGGGGCTGAGGGTGCCCTGTCTGGGCAGCACAAACACCGTGCTGTGATCCTGGGTTTGCAGTGACAGCTCGTCCTGGGCCCCCAACAGGCTCGACAGCTCTACCCAGTGTGCATCGCTGACTGTGGCCTCGGTGGCAGCAAGAAATATTTCCCGTGCGTCGGTGATCTCTGGCACCGGCTCCTGGCCGTCGGCGCGATCGCGGCTGGCTAACTGGCGGTTGATTTTGTCCAGTCGAAACATGGACAGAAAAGGCGGGCCGGAAAGGCATCGAATATGCACGACGTCAGATACCGTCTAACGGCGTGAAGGTAAAACACGGGCTGAGCCAGGCGGCTGGCAGCCCTCTCGCTGGAACACCTTTCATGGGCATTTGAGGTCACGGGGTCGACAGCGACGATGATACTTCAATCAGCCATTGATCGGCGACCCGATGTTACCGGTTGTGCACTGGGTCGGTTGGCCGACCAAACGGCCAACCAGGAGATCACCAGCAGAC
>CAYGPO010000009.1:36101-39277 GCA_964351665.1 uncultured Gammaproteobacteria bacterium
GGCCGGCGGAATGTATCCTGGAATCAGGGTTCCATCATCGGTGACCAGGGCAGGGGTTCCTGTGACACCCAGCTCACGGCCCAGCTGGTAATGGCTTTGCACCGGGTTTTCACACTGGGCTGGAGCCGGCTGCTCTCCGGATTTGGCAAGGGTCATGGCGGCGTTCTGGTCATCGGCGCACCAAACCGACACGGCTTTGTTGTAGGACTCAGAACCAATCCCGGCGCGGGGGAAAAACAGGTAATCCACTTCAATTCCCAGCTGGTTGTATTCGGCCATTTGATCGTGCAAGCGGCGGCAATAGCCGCAGTCAATGTCGGTAAACACCGTGATCCGATGTTTCATCTTGCCATCAGCGGCGAAACGAATACGTTCACCTGCAGCAACGCCGGACAGGCGATCGCTGCGCACCACTCCTTTGCTGAGCTCAGATAAGTTGCGGCGGGTCGCCACTTCAATCAGCTGACCGTCGATGACATAGCGTCCGTCTTCGGACACGTAAACCAGCTGGGCACCCAGCAAAACCTCGACAAAGCCCTCAAAGGGCGCGGCCTTGATGGTGTCAGCGGCGAGGCCGGGTACCAGTTTCTGCACGGCAGCGCGTACCTTGGGGTAGTCCTGGGCCATGATGGCTCCAGAAAACGCGAGCAGGACGGCGCAAAGCAGCGAGTTAAGGATTTTTGTCATAGTAGTCACTGAAGTTGTTATGCCCCTCATCAGACCGTGAGGAGGCCAAAAAATTTCGCGGATCGTACCATTTTGCCTGTTGTCCGGGGCGGTTGGCCCGACATGTGGTGCAAAATGACCGTTTGCTGACTCTAAATTCCTTACGCCAGGCGCAGGGGGGCCAGTGGGCCGCTTGATCCAGGCGCTGCCCCTACCCCCTGGGGTGGTGTTTGCGATGCAGTTCCGACAGCTGAGCCGTCGCCACATGGGTATAGATCTGGGTGGTAGACAGGTCTTCGTGGCCCAGCAAAAGCTGAATGACCCTGAGATCGGCGCCGTGGTTAAGTAAATGCGTGGCGAAGCAATGGCGCAGAGTGTGGGGAGATAGATGGCCGCTGATCCCCGCATTGAGCCCATGGCGACGCAACAGGTACCAAAATGCCTGACGGGACATCCCTTTGCCGCGACGGGTGACAAAAACCTGGTCGCAGTGACGCGCCTGCAGCAGAACCGGGCGAGACTCAGCGTAGTAGCGTTGCAGCCAGTCCAGGGCGGTTTCGCCAACGGGCACCAAACGCTCCTTGTCCCCTTTACCCACCACTCGCAGAGCACCCTGGCGAAGACTGAGCTGGGAATTTTCCAGATTGACCAGCTCTGATACCCGCAGGCCTGCGGCATACAGCAGTTCCATCATCGCTCGATCACGCAAGCCCAACGGCGTTGACACCTCTGGGGCCGCCAGCAAGGCTTCAACCTGGGCTTCGCTGATGGCGTCGGGTAACGGCCGGCGCTGTTTTGGCGCTTCAATTCGGTCGCTGGGGTTATCGTCGCGCCGACCGGACTCAAGCAAAAAGCCATAAAAAGCGCGCAGACACGACAGCAGCCTGGCGTTGGAGGACACATTGAACCCCGCCTGCACACGTCGGCCCAGATACTCAAGCAGCTCAGACCGTCCGGCATCTATTAGCCCGCAGCCCTGGTCATGCAGCCACAGGGACAGGCCGACCAAATCAAAGCGATAGGAAGACAGGGTATTTTCTGCCGCGCCTTTGCGGGCCCAGAGCTGCTCGGTGAACAGGTCGATCAAGGGGTCGTTGGCTGGGTCATCAGCGCTGCCGGCTGATGAGTCCGCGGCGCTCATGGCGCCGCCGGACTGGTGTGGCAGAAACTTAAAGTGGTGTTCAGGGCCCTGAACGTTTGGCCAGCTCATCTAAGTGGTTTAACCACTGCTGGGCGCTCTGCCGGGTCTTATCGTATTTGCGTGCCGTCTGGAAAGCGCTTCTTGCGGCGCCTGGGTTTTCCGTATTCAGCTCAGCCATGCCCAGCAGCACATACATATTCCCCATCTGGGTTTCAGCCAGCCCGCCTTTGTCGATGGCGGACTGCAGGGCCAGCTTGGCGCCGTCCCAGTCTTCCTTGTCAATCAATATGTGGGCAACCTGCATATCCAGCTGGCCGTCCAGGGACAGTTTGGCCGCGTTGGAAAGGGCGTCAACCGCCTTGTCCAACTCCTGGGATGCATACCAGGCATTTCCCAGCTGCTCCCAGTATTTCTCGCTGGGCTCAATAACGCCGCTGTCAAGACCTTCAGCCAGTACCTGGGCAGCTTTGACCGGCAGCTCAAGATAACCGTAAAGGCTGAACAGCTGGATCAATTCCTGTTCGCTTTCCAGCATACCCCGGCGATGGGCCAGGGCCAGGATCGCCAGGGCTTCTTTGTCATTTTTGAGGGTGACGTTGATGGACGACAGCTGAGTCCAGTACTGTTTCTTTTCCGGCCAGCCCCGAACCAGCAGCTCCAGCACCTCGCGGGAATCCTGATACTGCTTAAGCTCGTAGTGCATGGCCAGCTTGAGCTGATACCAGGTTTCCTTGGGCTTTTCCGTCATCTCAATGGCGGTATCAATATTGACCAATGCGTTGACGAAATCATCTCGCTGGGCATAGATGGAGGCGCGCAGCTCGTAGGCCTCTACCTTCACCTCGCCGGATTGCTCCTGCCAGATATCGATCCACTTCAGGGAATCGTCAAAACGCTCTCGCATATAGTAAAGCTGGGCGATTTGGAACATGGCGTCGAAGTGGGGCTTGTTGGGCAGAACGTCCATCTGCACAATCTGCTCATACAGCTTAAGGGCACCGTCAAAATCGTTGGTGGCCATATTGGCCTGAGCCAGGCCAAACATAGCCTGGGACCTTTCGTAAGGGTCGCTGATTCGCTCCATCAGCTCACCAAACTCCACCTTGGCCTCGGCGTACTGTTCGTTAGCCACAAGCTCCCAGGCTTTTTGAACCTCGTTAAAATTGCGCTCGTTTTTCCACACCGCAGAGGGGGATTCGCGCTTTGCAGAAGAATCCTGGGCCAACGCCTGGGGCGCATCAACGCTCAGCAACACAGACATAAAAAGTACAAGGGCTGTTCTGGTCATGGTGGTCTCCGGTGAGGCCTTGTCAGCAATCACGATTTAATCACTATTGGTCTGGTCGATTGGTCTGGTCGATTGGTCTGG
>CAYGPO010000009.1:39377-58803 GCA_964351665.1 uncultured Gammaproteobacteria bacterium
ATTGGTCTGGTCGATTGGTCTGGTCGATTGGTCTGGGCGCCCGCTAAGGAATTGATTTCGCCGGCGAAGGCGTCATCAGGCTCCAGCCAGCTTGAATTCCAGGGTCTGAGTGGCTCGTCTGGCCACCGCCTGCCCATCAATGACTCTGGGCTTAAATTTCCACTTCAAAATGGCCCGAATCGCCTCCCGGTCAAAAACCCTGGGGGGCTTGGAATCCACCACCGCCGGATCAGTCACAGTGCCGTTCTCAGTGATGGTGAACTCCACCGTCACATAGCCTTCAATCTTCGCAATGGCCGCCCGCCGCGGGTACTGGGGCTGAATTCTCACCAAGGGAATGATGTCACCTTCAGCGGTGGCATCGCCGGCGCCAAAGGCCCCCAGAAAAGGACCGCTGCCACTCATCGGAACATCCAGCTTTGGCATGTTCAGGTTTGGCATGGGGGTAACTACACGATTGGTGTTTTGCACGTTCATTTTGGGCGGTGGCGGCGGATTTTTCGGCGGCGGTGGCTTTTTCGGCACCTCGCGGTTTTTCAGATTCAGATCGTCGTCCAGGTCAATGGGCCCAAACCGAATGCCCGGCGGCTGATCGCCACGATCACCGAGGCCGGCACCGCCGGAAATCAGGTACTGCATGAACAGAAACAGCGACACCGTGACAACTACCGCCGCCAACATGGACAGACCTGTGCGCAGATATTCCTGCATATCGTTATCTCCCAGGCTTTTCAGCGGCCACAGAAATGGCGCTTACACCTGCCAATTTCACCTGATCCATTACCTGTACCAAGATACCGGTTGCGGACTTGTCATCAGCGATAATCACCACGCTGCCCTCCGGGTTTTCAGCGTGGGCTTTTTCCACGTTGGCCCGCACGGCGCGCACTTCGATGCGGCGTTTGTTCATCCACACTTCGCCGGTTTCACTGATGGCGATCAGGATGCTGCCCTTGGTTTTTTGCTCAGTGGTGCTGGCGGTGGGCCGACTGACGTCGATACCCGATTCCTTTACAAAGGAGGTGGTAACAATAAAAAAGATCAGCATGATGAACACGATGTCCAGCATGGGCGTAATGTTGATTTCGGTATCGTCTTCCTGGCCGTGTCGACGTCGCATCAGGCGTTCCTCATAAGTTTAAATAGGTCGGACAACACTCAGTGATGTTGCATCAGGTCGCCAAGCTTGTGGGTTTCGGTGGTATGCAAATATTCAAAACGGGTACCGAAGTACACGCCGGAAAGTGCAGCCACCATTCCCGCCATGGTTGGCACCGTGGCTTTGGAAACCCCCGCCGCCATAGCACGGGCATTGCCCGTACCGGCAATGGCCATGATGTCGAACACATTCAGCATGCCGGTCACCGTTCCCAGCAGCCCCAACAGCGGGCACAGGGCAATCAACGTTTTCACCAGCAGTACGTTGCGCCCCAGGTCATGATTGACCTCAGAAATCATCGCATTGCGGATCTGCTTGGCGTGCCAGGAGGTGGTATCCACCCTGGCGTCCCAGGCACCGATGACCTGGCGCACCTTTTTTGGGTACACCATGTTGTAGTACCACAGCCGCTCCAGGATAAAGGTCCACATCAGCAGCAGCACTGCCATGATCGCCCAGAGCACGCCTCCGCCGAGCTCTATGAACTCGGAAAGATTGTTCGAAAGATCAGACAGCCATGCCATCTTGTTTCTCCGCTATGCGAGCCACAATGCCGGCGCTCTGTTCTTCCAACACCTGAATCAGGGCACGGGACTTGCTCTGCAAGAGACTGTGCATGAAGGTCAGCGGTATCGCGACCACCAAACCCAGTACCGTTGTGATCAGCGCCTGGGAGATACCACCAGCCATCATCTTCGGGTCACCCGTACCGAACAGAGTAATGGCCTGAAAGGTGCCGATCATACCGACCACGGTTCCCAGCAGCCCGAGCAGCGGCGCAATTACGTACAGCATCTTGATGAAACTCAAACCTGTTTCCAGTGGCGCGGTCTCCCGCAAAATTGCCTCGTCCAGTTTCAGCTCTAACGTTTCAACATCCGCATCGGGGTTTTCGGCATAAATGGCCAATACCCGACCCAGGGCATTTTTGGTGTCCGGGGAGGATTTCTTCAGCTGACTGCTGATCGCGGCACCTTTCATGAACAACATGATGCCGCGGAACGCAGCAACCGCCAGTCCGAGTAAGCCGATGGCCATGATGACGTAGCCGATTAATCCGGCGTCCCCCATCTCAGACAGCACGCCGTCGCCAATCCCCAGCCGCTCCGGCCAGGTTTTGGTTTGCACCACAAGGGACAAAATCACGCCGCGGGTGAAATCCACCGCCATGGGCTCAGCGGTGCCCGGGGCAGCATTTTCAAAGTCCTCAACCAGCCCCAGGAAACGGCCGGGCGGCTGGCGTGCCAGTTCTGCCAGGATGCCTTGCTTGTGGTCGATGGACGGCTCCTGCCACTGCAGGAACTTGCCGCCGGAGATTGCGTTGAACACACCCACTCGAGTGACCTGCTGGGCCCGGTCAATTTCCCCAGTGGGGCGCAGGATATCCGCCTCGAAGGTGGTGACCTTACCCTGCTCGGTGAGCTCACGCTGCACCTCGTACCAAAGCTGCTGCAGCTCTGGGATGGTGGGCAGTTCTTTGCGCTGGGCCAGATTGCCCAAGAACTCATCTCTGCCAGGAAGCTGTGCACTGACAATCGAGCCTTCGACCTTGCCTTTAAAATCGTTAGATACCTGGCGCACCACACCAAACATCTCACCTAAGTTGCCCATCCGCTCGTTCAGGACCGTTTCCAGCTCTGCCAGGGACTTCTCGTTGGCGTCAAAGGAGTTTTTCAGCTGATCGGAACGATTTTCCGCCGCCTGCAGGGCCGCTCGGGCCTCGGACAGCAGCTGGCGTTGCTGGTTGCGATTGTTGCGGAACGTTGTTTCACGCTGCCGATTTTCGGCGCTCTGCTCCTGGGCTGCCTGCTTGGTTTCCTCCAGCAGCTGATCCAGGCTCTGACCCATGGCGGCGGTGCTGCTGGCGGCGATAATCAGCAGAGTGCTGAGACATTTGCCCAGCAGTGAATTGGACTTGCTCATTTTGCCCCTCCGGCTGCCGGCACGGGCAGTTTGACCAGGTTAAATGCTTCCTGATTATTGGCCATCCGCACCGCGTGGGTGACGGGGGTCACATAGCTGCTGTCCAGCTCTTCCCATTGTTTGTTGTTGGGGTTCCACCAGCCGGCGCTTTCGCCGTCCAGGGACTGATAAATCAGCAGCGTTCGGCCCACGACCAGGAAGTTCACCGTGCGCTCGGTGCCTGGCAGCTCGCCGGGATAAGAGAACACGTTACGACCCAGGTCAATTTCCCGCTGGTACGCTTCCATAACCCGCCGGTACTTTTCCGAAGTGGTCACGTCAGCCCGATAAATGGTGTCCTGCAGGTTCAGCACCACATCCCGGCGTTGTTCAAGCTGAAACGGCACGTCAGCCTCAACAATTTGTTCCAAAGTGTCGATCATTTCGATCAGCAGGGGAACAACCCCCCGGTTGGTGCTTTCCAACTGATCCAGCTGACGGTTAACAGCCTCAATCTCACTGACCTGGTTATTGACCACGCGCTCCAGCTGATCGTTGTAGATGGTGAGAGATTCAGTTTCTCGCAGCACCCGCCGATATTCGGCCACCAGCTCTTCGGTTTCGGAGGCCAGGCCGTTAATTCGATCCTGGGACTGGCGTGTACCCTGGTTGGTTTGCTGTTCTGTCTGGACTGAGGAATCCAGCACATCAGCAATGCTGACGCTGGTCACCAGACTCAGGGCAAGCGCAACGGCTACCCAGTCGACAACTCGTAAAGGTCGGATTGGCATATCGTTTTGTCCTAACTTTTGTAGGCTGAAAGTGTCACAAACCCGCCACTGCTGGCGCCAGCGAAGACCGGCCCAAACATAAAATCGCGGGATGTCCCAGTGTCATAAGGCCGACCAGCTTAGCGCCTGTCTGCGTAAAAGCAAACGAAGCTGGTGCCCGACCCCTCAAGCGTGCGGCAGGCCGACTTCCTAACATGGAAATGATGGCTGACCTGCGGCTCTACAACGACTTATACCGACGTTTTCGTAGAGCCTACAGGCGGAAAGTTATCAGTCTTTTGCCGGTCCTGACAAGCATCACGTTGCGAAAACCACTCCGCCAGCCACTCGGATCTACTGTCACCAGCACCCAACAGTGCGCAGATTGGTCAATTCACCCCAAAAACACCAACAGGCCCTTCACGCAGGAATCGACTATTCTTCGCCGGTGAAAAAGAAAACCACCTCCCTGGGCGGCGCCAGCGCGCCCGTGACGGTTGCCTACAACGCGTCACTGCTGAAAATTCTGATGGCAAACCTCTACGACCTGGTGGCACTGACCGGCATGATGTTTGTGGCCGCCCTGCCCTGGGCGGTGTTGAGCTCCGACGGCCATGTACCGGCGGGCTCGTTGCCATTTCAGCTTTATCTGCTGGCCCTGATCAACATCTACTTCTGTCTTAGCTGGTGCCGAGGCGGCCAGACCCTTGGCATGCGCCCGTGGCGAATGTACATCCGCCAGGACCGACCGACCGCCAGCGTCGAAGCCGCCCCGGGGCCAATGGGTATAGGCTTTGCGCAGGCTCAAACTAGATTCTGGACCGCCCTGGTGTCATGGGCGGCGGGGACGCTAGGGGTGTTATGGGCGCTGACAGCCAAAGGCAGTTGGCACGACCGAGCCAGCCACACCCGGCTGGTGATCCAACGGGCCAAATAGCCCTCTGTAGAAAAGAGCTGCGGCTAAAAATGGAGCTAATTGGAAGTTGCCTGAGGTTAATGTCCTCGACGCAGCGCCCACAGAGTTAGCGCTGCAAAAACACCGCTGGGGGTCATGGCGGCCACCGCCGGCGAGATGTCGTAAACCTGGGCCAGACTTCCCGCCCAGCGATTGAGCAAATAAAACCCCAGCCCCAGCAACATGCCCACAAACAGCCGGCCACCCAGGGTGCCAGCCCGCACGCCATGGAATAAAAACGGCGTGGCGGCAAAAATAATGATCAGAGTCGACCAGGGATAGGCCAGACGCGCCCACATGGCCGCAAGATAAGGCCGCGCGTTCAGATCGTTTTTCTCCAAATACTCCACATAAGGCCGCAGTTCATGGATCGGCAGGGACTGGGGCCGAGATATAGCGGCGCGAATCTGGTTTGGACTGATCAACGACCCCCAGGATTCGCTAGCGGGCTTTTCAGTGATCACCCGACCGTCCCGCAGCATGCTGCGGCGCAGATCCTCCAGCACCCACTCGCCGTTGCTGTAGGTCGCAGTGCGCGCGTGAGTCGCCTGCTGCAGCCTGCCCTGTTCAAATTCAAACACATCAATATCGGCCAGCAGCACCGGCTCAGTGGGGTCGGAATTGGGCACCAAAGGCCGGCGGGCGTGAATCACCCTCTGACCATCACGCACCCACAGCCCCGCATCACTGGAAAGGGCAACGCCTTCGGTCTGCAGCCGAAGCCGCATGGATTTAGCCAACCGTTCTCCCGCGGGCCCGACCAGCTCGGAAACCAGCAGCATGGGTATCATCAACACGGCGCCGGCCAGCACCACCGCCAGGGCGATCCGCAGACGGGACAGACCCACGGTTCGGTAGGCCACCACCTCGCCGCTGGCGGCCATCCCGCCGACCCCAAGCAAGGCACCCACCACCGCCGCCGTCGGAAACAGATTGACCGCATGCTGCGGCGTGACCAACAGGGTAAATTGCAGCGCGTTGGCGGCACTGTACCCGCCGCGGCCCACGTCACCCAGCTCGGCAATCAGGGTAAAGATCGCATCAAGGGCAACCAGCACCGCCAGCGCCAGCGCCATTCCCGCTATCGCCGTGCGGCCGATGTGACGATCAGCGATGGAGCCGATCATCGGGACTGCCCGCTAGCCCCAGAGATCACCGCTCGGCCCGCGCGGCCCGGGCGGCGGTGGCGATTACGCAATAACCACAGCGCCAGCCCAACCCCGCTCAAGTGGATCCACCACAATCCCAGGCTGCGCCAGGGGGGATCGTCCTCCAGCCAGGAGGTGCCGATGGCAAGTAAGTTGGCATAGGTGACATAAATCATGATGGCCATCACCATATTGCCGAAATAGCCCTTGCGTGGAGTGGTTCGGGACAGGGGCACAGCCAGCAGAATGAGCACCGCCAGTGCCGCTACAGGCGCCATCCGCCAGTGCAACTCTGCATGGTGGTGGGGACTGTCACCGGCCAGCACCTCGGCCAGCGGCAGCGCGCCAAATTTGGTGATCACCTGCTGCTCACCGGGGTCCGGCATGCGAATGTCGTTGCGGGCGAATTTCATCCATCGATAATCGCCCTCGCCAGGCACCCCCTCGCTGCGCTCTCCGTCGACCAAGGCCAGGTAACGGGCACCATCGGCGTCCTGATACTGGAAGCCACTGGCAGCAGTGACGATGTCTTTTCGGCCCTCACGGTCAACGTGGATAAACGCGTTCCGAAAACCGCCGTCGGGCAACAGGCCAGCCACGTAGACCACGCTGCCGCCGCTGGCAAACTCATGGAACCGGCCTTCCTGTAGACCGGACACCGACATCTCACTGGCGGCTGCCGCCAGCAGGCTTTTTGAGGTTCTCAGCGCCCAGGGGGAGACCCACATGGATAACACCGTCATCACCAGCAGCAGCGGCACAGCCAGCCAGGCCAGGGATCGAAACAGGCTGAATTGGCCCATTCCGCAGGCTGCCAGCACCGTCAATTCCTGATCACGATAGAGTCGACCGAAGCCAAGAATGATGCCCAAGAACAGCGACAGGGGTAGCAGGATGGTTGAACCTTCGATGGTGTTCAAACCCAGCTGGGTCATCAGCAGGTCCGACGGCACCCTGCCCCTGGCCACATCCGATAGGGTGTCACCCACAGCCAGACCCACGGTCAGACATAAAAGGATGGCAAGCACGCCAAGCCAAGTAAGGCCAACAACTCGCAGCAAATATCGGTCAGCAATACCCATGGGTGTACCGCGGGAACAATTCCTTTTAAAATGCGTGGTCAGGCTTGTTGTCTGGCAGTTTAAGCCAGCAGCAAGCCTGCTAGTTTAACAACGGACGCGAGCACTGTATCGGGTCCACAAATTCCCTGGTGAATCGCGGGTCAACGCTCGGCGATTCAGTTCGGCTATCTTGCCTGACCTGCGTTCGCAGAAATGCCAATCAGGTTTACACCCAGCGTTTGCAACCGAAGAGTATCTGACCCCATGAAATTTAGCGTAACCGAACAAGCAGCGATCGAGCATCCCACCCCTTGCCTGATCATTGGCGTGCAGGATGACACCCGCCTGAAAGGCGCCGCCGCGGCGGTTAACAAGGCCAGCAAGGGCCGACTGGCAAAATTGATCAAAAGTGGCGACATTGCCACCCGCGCTGGCCAGCTGTTCCTCTGGACCGAGGTGCCCGGAGTTGCCGCTGAACGAGTGCTGGTGGTGGGCTGCGGCAAAGCCGAACGCTTCAGCGCCTCGATTTTGCAAACGGTAACCGCAGCCGCCATCCGTTTTCTGGGAGGCCGCAACGTGCGCAGCGCCACCTGCGCCCTGCCTGAGCTCAGCCTGGTGGGCATGAATCTGGCCCGCAAGACTCGGCACTGCGCACTGGCCTGCGCCCACGGGGTGTATCGCTACGGCGCCACGGTATCGCGCAGCAAACCACAGTCGGTGGTTTCCCGGGTCAACTTTTTCGGCGACAAGACCCTGCGACCAGCCCTGGCTCAGGCCACCGCCATTGCCCAGGGGGTGCTGCGAGCACGGGAGCTGGGGAATCTGCCCCCCAACCTTTGCACCCCCACCTATCTGGCCCAGGAGTGCCGGGCGCTGGCAACAAAAAACAAGAGCTGTAAAGTCCGGGTATTAAGCCAAAAGGAGCTTGAGAACCTTGGCATGGGTTGCCTGCTGGGGGTGTCCCAGGGCAGCGCGCAGCCGCCTAAGTTTATCGAACTGAGCTACCAGGGCGCTGCCAAAAGCAGTCCGCCGGTGGTGTTGATCGGCAAAGGCATTACCTTCGATACCGGCGGAATATCCCTGAAAGCCGGCAAGGGCATGGATGAAATGAAGTACGACATGTGCGGCGCCGCCAGCGTCATCGGCGCCTTTGCCGCCTGCGCTGCCCTGAAGCTAAAAATCAATCTGATTACTCTGGTGCCGGCGGTGGAAAACATGCCCGGCGGGAAGGCCTACCGGCCCGGTGACGTGCTCACCAGCATGTCAGGACAGACCGTGGAGGTGCTCAACACCGACGCCGAGGGTCGGCTAATATTGTGTGACGCAATGAGCTATGCAGAACGCTTCAAGCCCCAGGCGGTGGTGGATGTGGCCACCCTCACCGGGGCCTGCGTTGTGGCTTTGGGCAAACACGCCAGTGGCCTGATGAGCCAGGACGACCAGCTCGCCAACCAGCTGCTGGATGCCGGCAACGATGTCCACGACCGCGCCTGGCGGCTGCCCATCTGGGACGACTATCAAAACCAGCTGGACACCCCCTATGCCGACATGGCCAACATCGGCGGACCCAGCGCTGGTGCGATCACCGCCGGCTGCTTTTTGTCCCGCTTCGCTGACGCCTACCCATGGGCTCACCTGGATATCGCCGGCACCGCCTGGGATGGCGGCACCAAGACCGGCGCCAGCGGCCGCCCGGTGGGCCTGTTGACCCAGTTCCTGATCGACCGCGCTGGTTGATTGGGGCATCACGTCGGATCCCGGATCTTCGGTTCGAGCTGTGACAGCTCTGCCCTGAGAACTGACTCAAAACCCTGTGGCTGCCCCAGGGGGCCCTTGCGCTGGGCTAACGACCATCGCGATGCTACCCGTTGGCGGCGGCGAAAGTACACAAACCCTGCGAATTGCCGGAACAATGTCGTAGACTTCACGGCTTGATTTCACACGCAGCGGTTATGCCAGCGGTTATGGACAAAAGCTTTCAACCTGCAGACCTGGAACAACGCTGGTATCAGCGCTGGGAACAACTGGGCATCTTCACTCCCACCGACGACGGCAGCCCCTACTGCATCATGCTGCCGCCCCCCAACGTCACCGGCCGCCTGCACATGGGCCATGCATTTCAGCACACCCTGCAAGATGCCCTGACCCGCCACCAGCGGATGAAAGGCGCCAGCGCCCTGTGGCAGTGCGGCACCGATCACGCCGGCATCGCTACCCAGATGGTGGTGGAGCGCCAGTTGGAGGCTGCCGGGAAAAAGCGCCGGGATCTGGGCCGAGAAAAATTCACCGAAGCGGTGTGGGACTGGAAAGCCGAGTCCGGCGGCGCCATCACCTCCCAAATGCGGCGACTGGGGGACTCGGTGGATTGGTCCAACGAGCGCTTCACCATGGACGAAGGTCTGTCAGAGGCCGTGGCCCAGGTGTTTGTGGCCCTGCATGAAGAAGGCCTGATCTATCGCGGCAAGCGGCTGGTCAACTGGGATCCGGTATTGCTCACCGCGCTGTCTGACCTTGAAGTCATTTCTGAGGAAGAAAACGGCCATCTCTGGCACCTCAGATACCCTTTGGCTGAGCCTGACCAGGGCGGCCTGAGCTACCTGGTAGTGGCCACCACCCGGCCAGAAACCATGCTGGGGGACACCGCCGTCGCCGTGCATCCCGAGGACAGCCGCTACCAACATTTGATCGGCAAGGACATTGCGCTGCCTCTGAGCCAGCGGCGCATACCGATTATCGCTGACGACTACGTGGATCCTGAGTTTGGCACCGGCTGCGTCAAGATCACGCCAGCCCACGACTTCAACGACTACCAAATGGGCCAGCGCCACCAGCTGCCGCTGATCAACATCTTCAGGCCCGATGCCAGTATTAATGACGAGGCGCCCAAGGCCTATCGCGGCATGGATCGACTGCTCGCCCGCAAAACGATACTGGCAGATTTGGAAGCCGCAGGACTGTTGGACAAGACCCAGGACCACAAGCTGATGGTGCCCCGGGGCGATCGTTCAGGGGCGGTGGTTGAACCCTATCTAACCGACCAGTGGTACGTGGATTTAACCCGACAAACCCAGCCCGATGGCAGGCCCGGCGGCGCAGCCGCCATCACCGAGCCGGCAATTGCTGCGGTTCGCGATGGTCGGGTTCGATTCGTACCGGGCAACTGGGATAAAACCTACTTTGAATGGCTGAATAACATTCAGGACTGGTGCATCAGTCGGCAGCTCTGGTGGGGCCACCGGATTCCGGCCTGGTACGACGAAGACGGCCAGGTTTACGTTGGCCACAGCGAGGCGGATGTTCGCCAGCGCTTCGATCTGGGGGACCGCAGCCTGCGCCAGGACGAAGACGTTCTCGACACCTGGTTCTCCTCCGGCCTTTGGCCGTTTTCTACCCTGGGTTGGCCACAAAAAACCCAGCGACTGGAGAAATACTATCCGGGCGACGTGCTGGTCACCGGCTTTGACATTATCTTTTTCTGGGTCGCCAGGATGATTATGTTTGGGCTGAAATTCATGCACGAGGTGCCGTTTAGGGATGTCTATATCACCGGTCTGATCCGCGACTACCAGGGTCAGAAAATGTCCAAATCCAAGGGCAACGTGCTGGACCCGCTGGACCTGATCGACGGCATAGACTTAGAAGCCCTGGTGGCTAAGCGCACCGCCGGTCTAATGCAGCCCAAAATGGCTGCCAACATTGAAAAATCTACTCGCAAAGAATTTCCCGACGGCATCCGCGCCTACGGCACCGACGCTCTGCGCTTTACCTTTGCCGCCCTGGCTACCCACGGCCGGGATATTCGTTTTGATACCGGGCGCATCGAAGGCTACCGAAACTTCTGCAACAAGATCTGGAACGCCGCCCGCTATGTGCTGATGAACGTGGAAGGCAAGCCTGCGGCCGAAAATACCGCCACTGCCACGGTGTTTGATCGCTGGATCGTATCCCGCTTCCACCACGCCGCCGAGCAGGTGGAACTCAACCTGGCCCGCTACCGCTTTGATCTGGCAGCCACGGCTATTTATGAATTTACCTGGCACGAATACTGCGACTGGTATCTGGAATTAACCAAGCCCGTGCTGGGCGCTGATGACCATCCGGCGGCCCAACACACTCGCTATACCCTGGTCAGCGTTTTGGAGCAGGTGCTGCGCCTGATGCACCCGCTGATGCCGTTTATTACCGAGGAGATCTGGCAGCGGGTTGCCCCTCAGCTCAGCATCAGCGGCGACACCATCTGCACCCAGCCTTACCCCCAGGCCGACCCGGCTTTGGCGGACGAAGGAGCAGAACAGGAAGTAAAGTGGCTGCAGCAGGTACTGCTGGGACTGCGCCAAATTCGCGGCGAAATGGACATCGCGCCGCGCAAGCCTCTGGACCTGCTGCTGGAAGGCGGCAGCACCCAGGACCAGACCTTCAGCAGCAAACACCAGGACATGCTGCTGGCGCTGGGCTCACTCAGCGGTTGCCGCTGGCTTGCCAGGGACGAACAGGCCCCGGCTTCAGCCTTCGCTTTGGCGGGGCAACTCAAGCTGCATGTGCCACTGGCGGGTATCATCGATCCCCAGGAAGAGCTGGCCCGGCTGGGCAAAGAACTGGAGAAAAAGCGTAAAGATATTGCCCGCCTGACGGGCAAGCTCAGCAACCAGAAATTTGTCGCCAATGCCCCGGCAGAGGTAGTGGACAAATCCAGGGGCCAGCTGGCTGACGCGGAGTCTGAGGCCAGGGATCTGGAAGCACAGATGGGGCGGTTGAAAGAGCTGTAAGTCTTTTCCGCCGTTGGTTGTGCTATCACCGTTATCTATGGTCGGGGCTGCGTTGACGACCAGGGGCGGTGTCCAAGCCGGTTTGGGTGTCGCTGTGAACACGTCCGTGTGCGCTCGACGTCGCCATCCATGGCTCCGACGCACCCAAACCGCCTTGGACACCGCCCCTGGTCTTGTTAATCCTGTTGTTCATGACAATCCTAACCTTGGCCGCGCTTCGAGGTTATCCGAGACTCACCCCAATGTAGGCCTGTAGCCATGATCCCGGGGCTCACGGGGTGTCCGAGGCATGGATGCCGAGGTCAAGCGCTCAGCACGGCATGGGAGTAGACAGGTGGTGTCCATATATGGGTTCACAGCGACCCCGAGAGACCCGGGGTCAGGGCTGCGGGCCGGCAACCCAGGCACAAGGCCACCCAGGCAAATGCCGTTATTCGTTTTCTGCGTCCGGCGAATCCCGAAACAGCGTCATCGCCATGATCAGCGCGTCCTCGCGGCCCTTTTTCGCCGGGTAATAATTGGGTCGGCGACCCACCACCCCAAAGCCTCGCTGTTCGTAAATATCGATGGCTCGGTAGTTGGTCGGTCGGACCTCGAGGAAAATGGCCCGGGAGTGATGCCAACGGGCAAGATTGATCAGCCGGTTGAGCATGGCAAGACCAAAGCCGCGGCCACGATATTCCTTGCTGATGCAGATATTGAGCACGTGGGCTTCACCGGCCCCAGCAGAAACAATGCCATAGCCCACCACCTGGTCATCCAGTTGGGCTACCCAACATGAATAACCCACCCGCAGACAGTCTTCAAAAATCCCACGGGACCAGGGAAATGGATAGGACTGAGCTTCAATCGGCAGCACCGCGTCCACGTCCTGCTCCACCATGGGGCGAATATCCATCGCCGGCGCCTGCAGCACAGCACTCATGACAGACGATGGATCCAGGGCTTGAGGTGCTGCCAGGCGGTACGTTTGAGGGCCGGATCTGCCAGCATTGCGGCCAGGGATGGCAGCAACAGGGTGTTGGGGGGCGGATTGACCGGTCGCGGCGTAAACCAGAGCGTGCAACCCTGGGCAGGCGGCGGTTCAATAGTCACCTGATAGACCGCAAAAGTGCTGGGCTTGTGGCCGGTTGCCGCAAGAATTTTTGCCAGTAGTATTGGGCCCGGTTCAGAACCGTCAGGATCAAACTGGCCGGACCATTCAATCAGTACCGTGGCCGTGCAGCGGTCAACCGCCCGCAACAGCGCCGGCGGCTGGTTTTCAGGGGCTGTGTCAGCAACAGAATCCAGAGCGCGATTGCGCTGTCGCCAGCGAACTATGCCCAGCGCCTGCAGCCGGGAGCGCTGAGCACCGGCGGGGTTCAAAGCGCCTCCGCCATATCGTCCAGAACCCGGTCGATCACCTGATCCAGCGCTTTTGAGAAGGCCGACGCGGTGTCTACCATGGTCTGGCTGTTAGCCTCCACCCGCTCTCGGTAAGCGCCGCGGAATATCGCCTCACCATCGGCAAAGCCGGTGAACAAGATAACGTCAACGTCAATCACCGCGGCCGTCTGGTCACCGTCCACTACCCGATCAAACTCAGTGATGCGGGTACGCAGGCGAAAATCCACGTCGCTGGCCAGTCGTTCGGTAATGGACTGTGCGGCGTTGGCCAGGCGCAGCCGCTCGATCATGCGACGCTGCAGCATTTGCGGCGGCGGCTCTTCCCAGAAGTGATAGTAGTAACGCCGGACTTCCACATGGTCGGCGTCTTCGCTATACAAAATGCCCCGCTGGCGCCGAATGCCTGCGGCCCGGGGTACCTCTATCATCAGCCGGCCGTCGATCAGCGGCGAGTCAAAAACCCTGTTCGGTTCGGGCAGGTTGCCCAGGCGGTAGAAACTGTCTTCCGGCACCGGCGTTGAGCTGCACCCCGCAAGCAGCGCCAGCAAGGCCGCCGTCCAGAACACCCGGCGAGTGATATGCATGGCCATTATGGTTGCTCTCCGGTTTCATCGGCATCGGGGGAAAACAGCAGTCGATTGGGACTGCGGCGGATTGCCCGGGCGAACTCATTCAGATTTCGGCTGGCCTCGTCCATATTGAAGGTAATGGAGTCCAGACGCTGGGACAGTAACAAAATGGCGGTTTCCAGCTCCGTCACGGTGCCAGAAATACCGTCACGGTTATCGCTGGCTATGGCCCCCAGGTCCGCGATCAGTTGCTTAAGCTCAGACCGTGCATCTGCCAACTCCGCTGCCAGCAGCTGGGTGTCCTTGGAGGTTTGGCTGAAGTTGGTCAAGATCGTGCTGACGTGGGCCAGATTATCCGGGCCCATCAGGCTGCCCAGGGACGCCGCTGAGGCGTTGAGCTGGTCTAACAGCTTGGTCACATCATCCACCAGCATGGGTGTGGAGCTGTCGATATTGGCGGTGATGGAGTCGACCCGGCTGGCCAGCAGTTCCAGCAGCGGCTGGATATGGGATTCGGTCAAATCCGATACGTCATCGGCCAAGGCGTTTATGGAGCCAAAGATATCCGCAGCCTGGCGACCTTCAATCATCGAGTCGGGCTGCATCATCTGCTCAGACTCACCTTGGTTGAGCACAATAAAAACGTCGGACAAAAGGCCTGATGTGGCTATGGCGGCTACGCTGTCGGTGGGTATGGGCCATTTTTCCTGCACCGAAAAATCCACCCGAAAGCTGGTGCGCGCGCCCTCACGTTGGGGCGTGATGGACTCAATCTGACCAATCCGGTAGCCCTCAAAATACACCGGCGTGCCATATCGTAACCCAGCCACCTGCTGATAGAAGGTGTAGTAATTGTCGCTGGCGCCGCTGCGCCCGGTGACTTGGAACAGCACCACAAACAGCAACGCCGCGGCCGCCAGCACCACTGAACCTGCCAGTATGTAATTTACGTTATCTCGTTTCACGCACTTCCCCAAGCCCCTAATTATTTTACTGAGCAGTCCTCAGAAGAGCACCAGCTCAGACGTATTGTTCTTCGGTCAGTCGACGCAGGTAATCTTCTGCATCCACTTTGACATCCCTCGGGCGACGGTTAAGAAGATCCTGAACCCGCTCAAGTGGGCTGTTTTTTACTTCCTCCACGGTGCCGGTGAGCAACACTTTACCCTGATCCAAAACGGTGATCTTATCGGCGATTTTAAACGCGCTGTCCAGTTCGTGGGTTACCACAACCATCGACATACGCATGGCATCACGCAGCCGAATAATCAGCTCGTCGAGCTCCGCCGCCACCACCGGGTCCAGTCCCGCTGAAGGCTCGTCGAAAAACAGCAGCTTTGGATCCATCACGATGGCCCTGGCCAGGGCTGCGCGCTTGATCATGCCGCCGGATAGCTGGGACGGCATCAGATCCTGGAAGCCACCCAAATTGACCACCTCCAGCTTTAGCCTGGACATGATGCGTATGGTGTTTTCATCAAGGTTGGTATGCTCGCGCAACGGCAGTGCCACGTTTTCCCCCACCGACATGGAGGTGAACAGGGCGCCGCCCTGGAACGACACGCCCAACTCTTTGCGCAAATCCTGAAACTCCTGGGGCGACACCTGGGTGATGTCTTTATCCAGCAGCCTGATGCTTCCGGCGGTGGGCTGATACAGGCCTAGCAAATGCCACAGCAGGGTACTTTTTCCTGACCCGCTGCCGCCCATGATGACCCGGATTTCGCCGGCTTCCATCCTTAGGTCTACGCCGTCAAGAATCTTTCGCCGGCCGTAGTGGGTGACCAGGCCTTTGACTTCAACTATGGGTCTTTTTGCTTCGCTCATCGGTTCAGAAAAAAGGTAAAAACCATATCGGCTATGACTATCCAGCTAATCGCCATCACCACTGACTGGGTAGTGGCCCGGCCGACGCCCTCGGCACCACCTTTGACGTTAAATCCTGAGCTAACCCCCACCAGTGCCACAATGGCGCCAAATACCACCGACTTCGCCAACCCCTGCAGGATATCGCCGGCCTTGAGGGCATCAACGCTGGCCATCAGATACGCCCACATGGACACATCAAGGTTGGGCAGGCTGTAAATCGCGCCGCCGAAAATCGCCGCGGCATCGGCTAAAATCGTCAGTGTGGGCACCATGATCAACAGCGCCACCAGGGGCGGCACTACCAGATAACGCACCGGCATAATGCCGATAACCCGCAGCGCGTCCACCTCCTGGGATACCACCATGGAGCCGATTCTTGCGGCCAGTGAAGAGGCGGTTCGGCCTGCCACCAAGATGCCCGTAATTAACGGGCCAAATTCTCGGGTTACGCCAATGGCGATGGCCAAGATCACCTGACTTTCAGCGCCAAAATTACGCAGCGCATAGATGGTCTGGATCGCCAGACTGACGCCGATGGCAAAGGACAGCACCATCACAATGGGAATCGCCTGTACGCCAGTTTCAACCAACTGGCTAACCAGCGGCCCCATCTTGATAGGCTGGCCCCGGCGGCGACCAAACAACAGCCAGTAAAAGCTCTCAACCAGCAGCGCGCCCATGTAGCCAAAGTTGCTGACTGCGCGGATTACGCCCTGACTGATGGCATTGGCGGCTTTTTCCAGCACCCTTGGACTATCTAGCCGGCCGCGCCGACGTCGGCGTAGATGGGAAACACCTGATCCAGGCGAGCCAACTCCAGCACCGCTTTGACCGAGCTGCTGATGGACACCAAGCCAAACTTGATATCTTTAGACTTTGCCGTTTGATACCCCTCAACCAACGCAGCAATACCCGAACTATCGATATAGCTAACCTGATCCAGCTCAACCAGCACCGCATTGCGCCGGGTCAGGGCGCCCAAAATGGCGCTGCGCAGCTCTGAAGACCAGGACAGGTCAACCTCGCCACTGACTGACACCACCAGATAATCTCCCTGCTCGCGTTCTTCACATCCGTTCATGCCCGGTCTCGCTCAATGGTTTTTGTCATTTCCAGCACATTGCCGGAACCGTCCCGTAGACATCTGAAAGACCAGGTGTCCATCACCGAGTCTATAAAATTGATTCCCAGCCCGCCTGGTCGACATTCACTCAAATCCCTGGGTTTGATGTAAGCCGGGTCCACCGGCGGCGCTTTGTCCCGCAGCTGAAATTTCAGTATGTCCTCCTGGCGATGGATTTTCAGTCGAATTTCGCCGTCCTTTTGGCCGTGATAGCCATGCCGTATGACGTTGGTAATCGCCTCATCAATCACCAGCCGCAGCTTTTGCACTAACGCCTCAGAACAGCCTGCCTCCTCAGTCGCCTGGGCCACAGCACGACGCACATCTTTAAGCCGGGTCGGGCAGGATTGGAAGCGTAGATCCAGCAATTCGTTCACCGGCAGACGCCACCATCGACGATCAGCAGGGTGGTGTCATCACCCAGCTCCCGCTTGCGCAGCTGATTGATCAACTTGCCAAGACGCGGTTTTGTTGGCCATTGGGCCTGGCTGCGAATCAGTTCGATCAGCCCCGCTTCCTCCAGCATTTCACCATCGGCTGCCCTGGCCTCAGTCACCCCGTCTGAGTAAAAGTACATGGTGCCCTCACCCAGCTCAGCGGTCTCATTGGCGTAGTCAGACTGCTCAATGATGGCCAGGGGCGGCGCCGGCGCGGGATAGGTACGCAGCTGCCCATCCGGGCAATAGTGGATGGGCGGCGGGAACCCCGCATTGGCCCAGGTGAGGGTTCCGGTTTTCCGATCCAGGTAACCTGCCACCGCACAGATAAACATGCCGCCGCTAACCGTGGACACCAGTTCATTGTTGACCTGGGCCAGCCACTGACCTGGGGTCAGTTCTGACTTACCAATCCAACGCAGCAGGCTGGTGGCCTTCACCATCAACAGCGCGGCATTCATTCCCTTGCCCGAAACATCACCTACGGCGAAGCCTATGCGGCCATCAGGCAGGTCAAAGAAATCGAAAAAGTCGCCGGACACTTCCCGCGCAGGAAGATTGATCCCCTGCACCGGATAGGGCGGCTTGCGCCGCGCCGGCAGCAGCGATCGCTGCAGTCGGCGGGCCAGAAACAGCTCCTTGCGGAAGCGCTTTTGCTCCACCAGATCTGAGGCCATCGCGGCGTTGTTGATGGCCAGCGCTGTGGGCGACGCCAGCACCCTTAGGGTTTCCTGATCCAGATCGCCAAACAGCCCCCCATCGAGTTTGTTCAGCACCTGCAGCACGCCAATGACGCCACCAGCTGTGCGCAGCGGCGTGCACAAAATAGAGCGGGTTTGAAACCCTGTGCGGGCATCAACATTGCCGGCGAAGTCGGGATCGGTGCTGACATCGCGCACCAGCTGACACAGATTCTCTTTGGCCGCTCGACCGACGATGCCCTGGCCCATTTTGATTCGAAGACCGGAAACGTCCACCGGGCCAGCACAGGCTCGACATTCCAGTTCACCGGTTTTTCCATCAACCATAAACACCGAGGCGGCCTCCGCGTTCATGTAGCCGGAGATTCGTTCCACCGCGCGCCGGAGGGTGGCCTCTATGTCGATGGACTGGGCAAACTCCTGGCCCAGTTCCACCAGCACGTCCAGGTCCGTCAGAGCCCGCCTGGGAGAGTCGTCCAGGGCTCGGCTGATCGCCTCACTCATGGTCTTTCTCCGCTGTTGTGGTGGCCTGGGTATCGCCAGAGTCATGGGGGTCTGCGCCTTCCCGTTCCAGTTCACGCCGGCGACGAATCTTGTTGCGGACTCGCTGGCGACGAGAACGGCCGGTTAAGGTCAATACCAGGCCGGAAGCGGCGTACAGATAAGCCACAGCAAACAGTAGCTTAGGGGTATCAATGGACAGCAAAACCAGCAGAATCAGAATTACAAATATCCACAAAAACGGCACCCGCGCCGGCCAGGTCTTGAAGCTGTAAAAACGGACGTTGCTGACCATCAAAAAGGCCGCCAGAAGGGTCACTATGGCCGTAGGGAACTCCAACCCAGCGCCGTTCACCCCTTCGGTTTCGCAGGCCCAGACCAGGGTTACCAACAAGGCTGCAGCCGCCGGTGAGGCGATACCCTGGAAAAATTGTTTGTCCGCCACCGCTGCCTGGGCGTTAAATCGAGCCAGGCGCAGGGCTGCGCAGGCGGCGAACAGAAACGATACCAGCCAGCCCACTTTGGCCCACATGGGACCCAGCTCCGCCATCCCAGACAGTGACCACAGGTAAACAAGCAGTGCCGGCGCCAGTCCGAAGCACACCAGATCCGATAAACTATCGTACTGCACGCCAAACTCAGACTGAGTGTTGGTTAGCCGCGCTATTCGGCCATCCAGACCATCCAGCACACAGGCAATGGCCAGGGCCTCGCAGGCAGCTTCAAATTTGCCGTTGATAGCCGCAACAATGGCGTAAAACCCGGCAAACAACGCGCCGGTGGTCAGCAGGTTGGGCAACAGATAAATGCCGCGATGTGGCTTGACCGGTCCGGCGGCGGCGATCGCCTCAGATGATGGGGTTTTTTGCTCGCTCACGGCTGCGTCGTAGTGTTGTCTTAAGTAATAACCCCGATATATTAGCAGTCTTCACCGCTGAGGCCCGATTTTCCTGCGGTCAACGACCCTTCAGCCCCTGAGATGACGGGGTTTTAGGGCACTTGGGGGGCCTACTAGCCCGCATTGTTCATGAAGGTCGGATGGCTGGTCTCAGCTGGCGAGTCCAGATTGGACGATCGGG
>CAYGPO010000010.1:0-18583 GCA_964351665.1 uncultured Gammaproteobacteria bacterium
ACTCCCACTCGATGGTCGCCGGGGGTTTGCCAGAGATGTCATAAACCACTCGGGAAATGCCGCTGATCTCATTGATGATCCGCCTGGAAACCTGTTCCAGGAAGTCGTAGGGCAGACGGGCCCACTGGGCGGTCATGAAGTCGATGGTTTCCACCGCTCGCAGGGCAATCACATACTCATAGGCACGCCCATCGCCCACCACGCCGACGGATTTCACCGGCAAAAACACCGCAAAGGCCTGGCTGACCTGGTCGTAAAGATTGGCTTCATGCAGGCACTCAATGAACACGTGATCGGCCTTTGCCAGCAGGTCAGCGAACTCGGACTTCACCTCACCCAATATTCGCACCCCCAGCCCAGGCCCTGGAAAGGGATGGCGAAAAACCATCTCCCGGGGCAGGCCCAGCTGCAGCCCAATCTTGCGCACTTCGTCTTTAAACAGCTCGCGCAGAGGTTCCACCAGCTTCAGCTTCATTTCTTTTGGCAGACCGCCCACGTTATGGTGGGACTTAATCACATGGGCTTTGCCGGTGGAGGCGCCGGCAGACTCAATCACATCGGGATAAATCGTGCCCTGGGCGAGCCAGCGAACGTTGTCCAGCTTACTGGCCTCGGCATCAAAAATTTCAATGAACTTGGCGCCGATGATTTTGCGTTTTTGCTCCGGGTCAGTGACCCCTTTGAGAGCCGCAAAATACGCCTCGGCGGCATTCACCCGCAGCACTCGCACGCCCATGTTGGCAGCCATGGTGGCCATCACCTGGTCGCCTTCGTTGTAACGCAGCAGCCCGGTATCGACAAAAATACAGGTCAGCCTGTCGCCGATGGCCTCGTGCAGCAGGGCCGCCACCACCGACGAATCCACCCCGCCGGACAACCCCAGCAATACCTGATCATCGCCCACGGTTTCCCGCACGTTGGCAATAGTGCTGTCGACGATGGAGGCCGGTGTCCAGCGCGCCTCGCAGCCGCAGACATCCAGCACAAAGCGGCTCAGCATGCTGCCGCCCTGGCGGGTATGGGTCACCTCGGGATGCCACTGAAAGGCAAATATGCCTTGCTTAAGGTTCTGCATGGCGGCGATGGGCGCTGAGGACGTGCTCGCCACACACTCAAAACCCACCGGCACCTGGACCACGTGATCGCCGTGGCTCATCCAGACGTCCAGCTCCCGGGGCTGATCTGGCTGGCGATCGTTCAGACCATCCAGCAACGGACAGGCGGCCATCGGGCTGACCGCCGCGTAACCGAACTCACGCCGGGTGGCGGCCTCAACCACGCCGCCAAAATAGGCGGCCAGGGCCTGCATGCCGTAACAGATGCCCAGCAGAGGCACCCTCATTTGCGCCACCACTTCAGGCAGCTGGGGCGTGCTTTCGCCGTGCACCGATTCAGGCCCGCCGGACAATATCACTCCCTGGGGTGCAAAATCCGTCATCAGCTTGACCGGCGCATCCCAGGGCAGAATTTCGCAATAGACCCCGATTTCCCGTATTCGCCGGGCGATCAGCTGGGTATATTGGGCGCCAAAATCCAGCACCAGGATTCGGTGATCATGAATATCGCTCATCGGTTGATCCCGCTTAGCGTCATGGCTGAGTCCGATAGTTGGGCGGCTCTTTGGTGATGGTCACGTCGTGGGCGTGGGACTCCTGCACCCCGGCATTACTGACCCGGACAAACTCTGGCTGCTCCCGCATCAGTTCCAGGTTGGCGCAGCCGCAATAGCCCATGGACGAGCGCAGCCCGCCGCTAAGCTGATGCAGCACGGCGCGCAGCGGGCCTTTGTAAGGCACCCTGCCCTCTATACCCTCGGGCACCAGCTTGTCTTCGGTGACCTCGTCCTGAAAATAGCGGTCCGATGAGCCGCGCTGCATGGCGCCGATGGAGCCCATGCCCCGATAGCTTTTGTAAGACCGTCCCTGAAACAGCTCTACATCTCCCGGCGCCTCTTCGGTGCCGGCAAACAGGCCGCCGATCATGACGCTGTGGGCACCGGCAGCAATGGCCTTGGCCAGATCACCAGAGTAGCGCACGCCGCCGTCAGCGATCAGCGGCACACCGCGCTTTTTCATTGCCTCAGCCACATCCATGACCGCCGACACCTGGGGGACTCCTACCCCAGCCACAATCCGGGTGGTGCAAATTGAGCCCGGGCCAACTCCCACCTTGACCGCATCCGCCCCGGCATCTGCCAGCGCTATGGCGCCGGCGGCGGTGGTAATGTTGCCACCTACCACCTGCAAATCCGGGTAGTGTTTCTTGATCCAGCGAACTCGCGAAAGCACCCCTTCACTGTGGCCGTGGGCGGTATCGACCACAATCACGTCCACGTTTGATTCCATCAGCAGGCTGACCCGTTGCTCGGTGTCACCGCCAACGCCCACCGCCGCTGCCACCCTCAGACGCTCCTGTTGATCTTTACAGGAGTGCGGGTGTTCTTTAGATTTCTGCATATCTTTGACGGTGATCAAACCTCGCAGCTCAAAGGCATCATTAACCACCAGTACCTTTTCGATTCGGTGGTTATGCAGCAGCTGCAGCACTTCTCCCGGCTCGTAGTTTTCCGCCACCGTCACCAACTTTTCCCGGCGAGTCATGATGTTTCGGACCGGGTCGTCCAGCTTGCTCTCAAAGCGCATGTCGCGACTGGTGACGATGCCCACCAGGCCCTCGTCATCCACCACCGGCACGCCGGAGATGTTGCGGGCATTGGTCAGCGCCAGCACCTCCCGGATGGTGGTGTAGGGCCCGACGGTAATGGGATCGCGGATTACCCCCGCTTCAAAGGTTTTTACCAGCCGCACCTGGCTGGCCTGCTCCTCCGGCGTCATGTTCTTGTGGATAACCCCGATGCCGCCTTCCTGAGCCATGGTGATGGCCAGTCGCGCCTCGGTGACCGTATCCATGGCGGAGGACACCAGAGGGATTTTCAGCGCGATTTCCCGGGTGAACTGGGTAGTTAGATCCACCTCAGAGGGCAAAACGTTGGAATAGGCAGGTACCAGGGATACGTCGTCGAAGGTGAGAGCGTCTTGTTTGATTCGCATCGGCCAGGTTCCTTGTGGGCGCGCCGCCTGGCAGAAGGGCCAGGAGCCGCCGGCTCGAGTAAATCGCCCCATTTTATCTCATTAGCGTAATGAAAGGCACGTGATACATTTAGTAAGACACCTGGGACAACCATTTAAGAGACCCCTGCAGTGACAGATAACGACTTATTCAGCCGCCGGGAGATCCTTACCCCCAGCAGCCTCAATCGGGAAATTCGCAGCCTGCTGGAAGGCAGGTTTGGCCTGGTGTGGCTGGAAGGCGAGATTTCCAACCTGTCAACGCCGGCTTCTGGCCACGCTTATTTCACCCTGAAGGACGCCGCCGCCCAGGTCCGCTGCGCCCTGTTCCGCAATCGCAACACTGGTGTTCGACTGTCTCCGGGGATGCAAATTGTGGTGCGAGCCCGGGTCAGCCTGTATGAGGCCCGGGGCGAATACCAGCTGATCGTTGAGTCCGTGGAGCCCGCTGGCGAAGGTCTGTTAAGGCTGGAATTTGAAGCCCTGAAAAAGCGCCTGGCCGCTGAGGGTCTGTTCGACCCGGACGAAAAACGTCCCCTGGCAACTTTCCCCAAACACCTGGCGGTTATCACCTCACCCACCGGCGCAGCCTGGCGCGACGTACAAAGCGTGATCGCACGGCGTTATCCAGTGGTGAAGCTGACCCTGTGCCCGTCTCTGGTGCAGGGCGATACGGCACCCGGGGCCCTTAAACGGGCGTTAAAAAACGCCATCGCCCTCAATCCAGACGCGATTTTGCTGACCCGTGGCGGTGGATCATTGGAAGATCTTTGGGCATTTAACGACGAAGGCCTGGCCCGTGCCGTTGCCGACAGCCCTGTGCCCGTGGTCAGCGCCGTAGGCCACGAGGTGGATTTTTCCATCTGCGATTTTGTTGCTGACGTGCGCGCTGCCACACCCTCCGCCGCCGCTGAACTGCTGGTGCCTGATTCGGCCGAGCTGTTGAATCAATTAAGTCGTTTGTCCGCTACCCTTGGTCGCCGCCTGCGGGCCAGCCTCACCCAGCGCCAGCTGCGTCTGGGCGAACTGGGCCAGCGGCTGACTCGGGCCCAACCGGCCAGCCGCATCAATAACGCCCGTGGTCGGCTAGCAGAACTGCGCCAGCGCCTGACCCTGCAGCAAAGCGCCGCCCTCACCCGCTCTGGCAGCCGCTTAAGTGGGGCCCAACATCGGCTCAGGCAGCAACACCCGGGACTGAAAATAGGCCAACATAGCCAGCGGGTTGGTGAACTCAAACGTCGATGCCTAAGCAGCGGTATGCAGCTGTTGAACCAGCGCCAGCAGCAGCTGGACTCTCTGGCCAGAGCCCTGAAGGCGATCAGCCCACTGGCGGTGCTGCAACGGGGCTATTCGGTGACAACCACCGGCGACGGCCGGGTCCTGCGTTCAGCCAGTGAGGTTCGCGCCGGTCAAACCATCACCAGCACACTGGCCAGCGGTGAGCTGCAGGCGGTGGTCTCGGCAACGTCCCCGTCAAGCCCAGAGCCAGGCTCGAAAAACGAGGACAACGGCCCACTAGGTCCCTAACCCCAGTTGAGGCAATCGGCCGTTAGAAAGACCGTGGGTGCAGCTACAGACAGGGTCAAGCATGAGTGGAGCTGACAGTGTAATGCAGGGCCTTTGGCCAGCTGACAAGGCTGCCGAGGGAGACTGTGCAGGTAACGAAACAGCCCAGGAGCCGGTCAGCAGCGAGCGCCTGATGATGGACTTTGGCAAGGGCCAAAGCGCCGCCTTTGATACCCTCTACCGGCGTCACAAAGACGCCCTCTATCGTTTTATCCTTCGCCACGTGGGGCGGCGCGCTCAGGCTGAAGAGATATATCAGGACACCTGGCTAAAAGTCATCAATGCCCGCCGGCGCTATCAGCCCAAGGCCCGGTTTGAAACCTGGCTGTATCGCATTGCCCACCATCGAATCATCGACTGGTATCGCAAATCTCGACCAGCAGCACTGGCAGAACCCGACCAGGTCCGTGCTGCTGAGCAAACCGACAGCGTCACCCGGCAACAGCTGAGCCAGGCCCTTAACGCCGCGTTGCTCAGCCTGCCCCTGGAACAGCGCACAACGGTGTTGTTGCACCTGGAACGACAAATGACCCTTAACCAGATTGCGCAGGTCTGCGGCTGCGGCCGGGAAACGGTGAAAAGCCGCCTGCGCTACGCCACTGCCCGACTGCGGCAATCCCTGGGAGCACTGTATGAAGAACTCTAAGCAAGTCCCGGCCGCCTCCCTGGACCAACCCTTCGACACCGGGCTGGAACAGCTGTACCAACAGTTACCCCCCGAGACACCGTCTACCCACATCGACCAGGCAATAATCCGCCAGGCCCGCAACAGCGCTCTGGGTGGCCGCTGGATTTGGCCAGTCAGCATGGCCGCCTCCCTGGTTCTTTGCACTACTTTGGTGGTCCAGATGGCCCGGGTGGTCCGACCTCAGCCGGCCACAATCGGCCTCAATAACCGGCCCGCAGCAGCGCCGTTAGCCCAGGCACCGGTCTCAGCCCCCGCCGTGGGAGGTGTGTCAGACGGCGTTTCCGAAAGGTGGATTTCTGACGCCAGTGAGGCCCTGACCTCAGCGGCGCCAGGATCATCGGAACCACGGCCAGAAACTTGGCCAGAAACTTGGCCAGAATTTTGGTGGGAACAGCTACGCATGCATGCCGACAACGCCGACCGGGAGGGCTTTCTGGTCACCTGGGCGGCCTATCAGGCCCAGCGGGACGACACCCCATTGCCCGACGATCTACGCCGATGGATGGCGGATAACCGGGTTGACCCGACGCCGCTGCCCGAAGGCTGACAGGGCCGGCCGTCGGATAACGCTGCTGCCATGGGGTACTTAGCAGTCCGCCGTTTGATTCCAGCTGTGAGACAATAAAGCCCTATTTCCTGCTGGCAAATCATTCTTGGCTGATCAAGACCGCATACCGTCTAAAAATCTATCGATACTGAAACGGCTTATACCGTTTGTACGCCCCTATCTTAAACAGGTATTGCTTGCCCTGGTGCTGTTGGTGCTGGGAGCTGCAACCACTCTGAGCCTGCCGGTGGCGGTACGTCAGATGATTGATCTGGGCTTTGACGCGTCTCAGGAAAGCGCCATCACCCGCTATTTTTTACTGCTACTGGGTGTAGCCCTGGCGATGGGGCTGTTTACCAGTCTGCGCTACTACTGGGTATCCTGGATCGGCCAACGGGTGGTGGCGGATCTGCGCAAAGCGGTTTACCGAAAAATCCTCTCGTTCTCTCCGTCATTTTTTGAAACCACCCGCACCGGCGAGGTGCTATCCAGGATCAATACCGACACCACCTTGGTAGAGGTGGTGGTGGGCAGCACCTTCTCCATCACCCTGCGCTCGTCCTTTATGTTCCTTGGAGCCAGCGCCATGATGGTGGTGACCAGTCCAAAGCTGGCGCTAATGATCGGTCTGCTGATCCCACTGATCATCGCGCCTATTGTGGTGATGGGCCGCTGGGTTCGAAAGTTGTCCAAGGCCAACCAGGACCGCATTGCCGATATGTCGTCCACCGCCACCGAGACCATCAACGCCATTAAGACGGTTCAGGCCTACGCCCAGGACCAACGTGAAAACCAGCGTTTTGGCGACAATGCCGAGGCCGTGTTTGGCGTCGCTCGCCAGCGTATCAAGGCCGAATCGGTGATGGCCATATTGGTGGTATGGCTGATGTTTGGCGGCATCATCGGGGTACTTTGGATGGGCGCCAGGCAGGTGATTGAAGGCACCATGTCCGCCGGCACCCTCAGCCAGTTCGTGCTCTATGCGGTGATCGCTGCAACCACCACCGGTGCATTGACCCAGGTTTATGGCGAGCTGCAGCGGGCCGCCGGGGCATTGGAGCGGATATTGGAAATGCTGACCCTTGAGCCAGATATCCTATCACCGGCGGCGCCGACAATGATCAGCGCCAGATCCAACGGTGCCCTGGAGTTTCAAAATCTGACCTTTGCCTATCCGTCCCGACCGGACCGGCCCATCCTGGAAGACGTTCAGCTGGTCATTGAACCCGGCGAGAAGCTGGCGCTGGTAGGACCCTCCGGAGCGGGCAAGTCCACCGTATTTGCCCTGCTGATGCGATTTTACGACCCCTCCCAGGGGCGAATTGTCCTAGACGGAACGCCTATTACCGATCTGAACCTGCTGGACTATCGGCGACAGCTCGCCCTGGTGGCCCAGGACGTTACGATTTTCTCCAGCAACGCCATGGAGAACATTCGCTATGGCAATCCGGAGGCCAGTCAGCAGCAGGTAGAAGCCGCCGCCCGGGCCGCCTTCGCCCACGACTTCATCACCGACCTGAAAGACGGCTATGACACGTTCCTGGGCGAACGTGGAGTCCGACTGTCCGGCGGCCAGGCCCAGCGTATTGCCATTGCCCGGGCCCTGCTTACCGATCCGCCGGTGCTGCTGCTGGATGAGGCAACCAGCGCCCTGGATGCAGAAAGTGAACGGGTTGTGCAGCAGGCCCTGAACGCCGTGATGCAGGGACGAACCACGCTGATCATCGCCCACCGCCTGGCAACGGTAAGACAGGCCGATCGCATCTTACTGCTGGACGGCGGCAAGATAGTGGCCCAAGGTAGCCATGAGTCTCTAACCCGGGACTCTGAGCTGTACGCCCACCTGGCCAGCCTGCAGTTTTCCGCCTGACGGCGACTCCTAGACTGTTGAAAAAGCCATCCATGGCGTTTTCAACAGCCTGCTAGATGACGGTCGCTGATGCGGGCTGGTGGGCCCACGCCCTTCGGCCTTTTCACGACTATTGACAGCGTTGAGGAATCATCATGCAAAACCTGATCATCTTTCTGACCACCGGAGCCATCGCTGGATGGCTGGCTGGCTCGTTCCTGAAGGGCAAAGGATTTGGCCTGCTGGGTAATATCATCGTCGGCATCATCGGCGCGTTTGTGGGGGGATTTGCCTTTAACCTGCTCGGCCTGTCGGCATCGGGCATCATTGGCAACGTCATCATGTCCACCGCCGGTGCCATCTTGCTGCTGTTTACGGTGAAACTGCTGAAAAAGGTCTAGCGTAATGAAGATCATTGACATCGCACAGGCTTTGGCTGAACACCCCGCCGGCAGCTTTATCGATCTAACCCGCTTCAACGGCTCGGCCCTGGGCGCCTGCGACATCTGCGGCGACTCGCCGGTCTGGGAAATGCATCCTGACACCGACGAGCTGTTTGTTATTTTGGAAGGGCAGTTTCAGATAACGCTGTTGGATCAACCCGAGCCTCGAGTGCTCAGCGCCGACGCCGGCAGCCTGTTTGTGGTGCCGAAAACCATCTGGCACAAACCCAGTGCGCCCAATGGCTGTCGTTTCGTGTATTTCACCCCGGGCCAGTCCCTGCACAGTGAGGCCGCCGACCCCCGCACCGAGGGCTAACCGGGGCACAGCCCTAAAGCTACCGCAGATCACCCGGCGCCATACCCGCCAGAGTCCTGCGCTGCGGGTCAGAAACCTGCAGCCAGCACGCTGCCTTCTTTAATCGCCCGTTTTGCATCCAGCTCCGAGGCCTTGCTGGCACCGCCGATCAAATGCGCGTTAATGCCGCCAGCTTCAAGGGAGGCCAACAAGCTGCGCTGAGGCAGCTGGCCAGCGCAGATCACTACGTTGTCCACTTCCAGGGTGTACGGTGGCTCCTCGCCCTTGGCGATGGTCAGGCCGGCGTCGGTAATACCCTGGTAGCTAATACCAGTGAGGGTTTTTACGCCGTGGTCTTTCAGATTTCGCCGGTGAATCCAGCCGGTGGTTTTACCCAGGGTTTTACCGGGCTTGGTCAGCCGTCGCTGCAGCAGGTAAATCTCCCGGGCTGCAGGCTTAAGCTCCCGCTTTAGTCCCGCCACCGAGCCGCGCAGTTCAAAACCCGGGTCAATGCCCCACTGACGGAAAAACTCCTCCGGCCCGACCCGGTGGCTGGGATCTTCGTGGAGCAGATATTCCGCCACGTCAAAGCCAATCCCGCCGGCGCCGATGATGGCCACCCGCTTTCCCACCGGCGCATGGGCAGACAACACGTCCAGATAAGACAGCACCATGGGATGGTCAAGGCCAGGGATCTCAGGGGTCCGGGGTAGTACGCCGGTGGCCAGCACCACTTCATCAAAGTCGCTGGTCACCAGCTGCTCAGCGGTGGCCTGCTGACCCAGTCTGAGGGTTACACCAGTGTCGCGGATGCGGTGTTCAAAATACCTGAGGGTCTCAGAAAATTCTGACTTGCCGGGAATCTGGCGGGCCAAATTAAACTGACCGCCAATCGCCTGGGAGGCCTCAAACAGCACCACTTCATGGCCTCGTTCAGCAGCCACCGTAGCGCAGGCAAGACCCGCAGGGCCGGCGCCCACCACCGCCACCCGCTTGGGCCGGCGGGCCGGACGGTAAACGATATCCAGCTCGTGGCAGGCTCGAGGATTAACCAGGCAGCTGGCCCGCTGATTTTTAAAGGTGTGATCAAGACAGGCCTGGTTGCAGGCGATACAGGTATTGATGGTATGGGCCTTGCCCGCCGCTGCCTTGTTGACGAAGTGGGCGTCAGCCAGCAAGGGCCTGGCCATGGACACCATATCAGCCTGACCGTCCGCCAACACCTGCTCCGCCACCTCAGGGGTGTTGATCCGGTTGGTGGCGATCAGGGGCACGCTCACCTGCTGGCGCAGCTTGCCGGTGACGCTGGCAAACGCTGCCCGGGGAACCATGGTGGCAATGGTGGGAATTCGCGCCTCGTGCCAACCGATGCCAGAATTAATCATGTTGGCCCCGGCGGCCTCCACCGCCTTGGCCTGGGCCACGATCTCTTCCCACTCACAGCCCTTTTCAATGAGATCCAGCAGGGACAGACGGAAAATGATGATGAAGTCATCCCCCACCGCTTGCCGGGTTCGCCGGACAATCTCCACCGGCAGCCGGCGGCGGTTTTCCGCGCTGCCACCCCACTGGTCGGTGCGATCATTAATATGCGGTGTGCTGAACTCGTTCAATAGATAGCCTTCAGAGCCCATGATCTCCACCCCGTCATAACCCGCCTCCCGGGCCAGACTTGCGCAGCGGACAAACTTGCCGATCTCTCGCTCCACCTGGGCGCTGGTCAGTGCTTTGGGTTTGAACGGTGTAATCGGCGACTTGCGGGCGCTGGGGCCGACAATAAACGGGTGATAGCCATAACGGCCAGCGTGCAGAATCTGCATGCAGATTTTGCCCCCGGCGGCGTGCACCGCCCGGGTCACTTTACGGTGTGGGCTGACCTGCCAACTTGAGACCAGGCTTGAGGCCAGGGGCGCCAGCCAACCACGAATACTGGGCGCTATACCGCCGGTGACCATCAGGCCAACACCGCCCTCGGCCCGCTCAGCAAAGTAGGCCGCCAGTCGATCGTAGTTGTGCCGACGATCTTCCAGCCCCGTGTGCATGGAGCCCATCAGGACCCGGTTTTTCAGCTGCGTGAAACCCAGGTCCAGGGGACTGAGCAGATGGGGGTAGTTGGCGTCGGTCAAGGGGCTACCTGATCAAATTAAAACGATTGTTTGAAGAATATCACGGATGTTTAGAGCAACTACTCTTCACGAAAACAGGAAGTAGCTCACCGTTGTCACCACCCCCACACCCAGCAGATTCAGCACCAGCCCTTCCCTGGCCATCTCCCGGATCGTGATCCGCTGGCTGGAAAACACCACCGCGTTGGGCCCGGTGGCCACCGGCAGCATGAAAGCGCAGCTGGCGGTCATCGCTGCCGGCACCATCAGCAGCTTGGGGTCTATGCCCGCAGCCAGCCCTGCCGCCGCCATGATGGGCATCAGCAAGGCGGTGGTCGCGGTATTGCTGGTGATCTCGGTTAAGAAGGTGACCGTCAAACACAGCAGCGCCAGGATGACGATCAACGGCAGGGTTTGCAGCTGGGCCAGCTGCTGGCCCAGGGAAGCGCTGATACCAGTGGCGGCAAAGGCCTTTGCAATGGCAATACCACCGCCAAACAGCAGCAGAATTCCCCAGGGAATATTGCCGGCACGTTCCCAGCTCAGCAGTTGCCCGCCGCGCCCGTTGGGCACCAGAAACATCACCACCACTGCCAGCATGGCAACGCTTGCATCATTGGCGGTGGGCAAATCCAGCCAGCTGGACCAACCGCCGAAGGGCTCGCGCCGGGTCATCCAGGCCAGTGCGGTTAATCCAAACACCGACAGTGTGCGAACTTCCTCAGCACGCCAGGCCCCGGTTGCCGGCAGATCAATGGGTTTGGGCGGACCTATGCCCCGGGTTAACCACAGGCCAATCAGCGGCACCATGATGAACACCACCGGCAGGGCCCAACCCATCCACTGGGTAAAGGTAGGCTCAGCGCCGGTGGTCTCGCGGTAAACCTGCAGCATGATCAAATTGGGCGGCGTACCAATCGGGGTGCCGATACCGCCAACGCTGCCGGCGTAGGCGATGCCCAGAATCAGGGCCAGCTTCAGACGTTGGTCATCCAGTCGCTCAGTGACCGCCAGCACGATGGGCAGCAGCATCAGCACCGTGGCAGTGTTGGATATCCACATGCTGAGGAAGGCCGATGCGGCCATGAAGCCAAACACCAGGGACTTGCCGCCACCGCCGCCAAACAGATTCACCATGCCCAGCGCCAGGCGTCGGTGGGCGCCGCTGCGCTCCATCGCCGTAGACAGCATAAAGCCACCCATCAGCAGCAATATCAGCGCATTGCCGTAGGAGTCAGCGATTTCCTTGGCGGTCAAGATACTCAGCAGAGGAAACAGCGCCAGGGGAATCATTGAGGTGGCAGGAATGGGGATCGGCTCGAAGATCCACCAGATGGCGCACAGGGTGGTAATACCCGCAGCCCAGCCCGCAGCGCTGCCGGACACATTGCCCACCAGCATTCCCACCACCAGTGCCAGCAGCGGGCCCAGCAACAAGACTAAATTTCGCAATCTTTTGCTCCCTGAAGTAAGCCCAGAACCCTACCGCGTATTGCACCTGAGGCAAAGGCTGGCAGCGCAGCTATTCGGTGGTGGCAATCTCAGCGCCGGACAGAGCGGCCTTCATTGCCTGCCAGGGCAGTCTGGCGGCTTTTATTCGTGACGGATACTGGCGCACCCCTTCCAGGGCGACCAGGGTTCCCAACTGCGCCCTCAAGGGCTCATCCACAGGCCCCATCAGCAACTGATCAAGGTGCTCTCCGAGCTGCAGAGCTTCAGCGACGCTGACGGTAGTGATCTGTTCGGTCATCATGGAGGCAGATGCCATGGTGATGGCGCTGGCCTGGCCGATAAAACTGGCGGCGACGATACGCTCGCCCTCAATCTTAAGATAGACCCGAATGTCATCTCCGCAGAGCGCGTTCAGGCCCCGGGAATGGTGGCTGGCGTCATCGAGTTCCTGAAAGTTCCTGGGGCTCTTATTGTGCTCGATGACCGCTGATCGATAGAGATCCTGCAGCGCCATGGCATCAGGACAAAATATCTCGGGCGCGGCTCAGTGCTTTCACGAACTGATCCACTTCCTGCCGAGTGTTGTACATGCCCAGAGACATCCGCGAGGTCGCCGGAACCTGAAAAAACTGCATGATGGGCATGGCGCAGTGATGACCGGTGCGAATGGCGACCCCGGCATGGTCCAATATGGTTCCCAGGTCGTGGGGATGGATGCCTTCCAGAGTGAAGGAAATGACGCTGGACTTATTTGCCGCGGTGCCAATGATGCGTAGCCCCGGCACTGCACTGACCGCCTCAGTGGCGTAGGACAGCAGCTGGGACTCATAGGCGCGTATCCGCGATAAACCCATGTCCATCAGGTATCGGGCCGATGCACCCAGGCCAATGCCGCCGGCAATATTCGGCGTTCCGGCTTCAAACTTGGCCGGCGCCTCGTTAAAAATACTCTTTTCAAAGGTGACGTGTTTAATCATCTCGCCGCCGCCGTGATACGGCTCCATCTCCTCCAGCCGGGCGGCCTTGGCATAAAGCACGCCAGCACCGGTGGGGCCGTACATCTTGTGTCCCGAGACGCAGTAAAAATCGCAGTCCAGGGCCTGCACGTCCACCGGCAGGTGGGGCATCGCCTGGGCGCCGTCCACCAACACGGGAATATCAAAGGCCTTGGCCGCCCGCACCATTTCAGCCACCGGGTTGATGGTGCCCAGGGCGTTGGACACATGGACCACGCCCAGCAGTTTGACCCGCTCATTGAGCATCCCGGCAAAGGCGTCCATATCCAGTTCACCGGCGCTGGTCATGGGAATCACTTTCAGCTCAACCCCGGTTTGTTTGGCCAGCAGCTGCCAGGGCACAATGTTGGAGTGGTGTTCTAAGTGGCTGATCAAGATCTGATCACCGGCTTTGACCCGGGGCCGCACAAAAGCCTGGCTGACCAGATTGATCGCCTCGGTCACGCCCCTGACAAAAACCACGTCCCGATCGCTGGGCGCATTGATCAGCTCAGAAATACTGCGCCGCGCCGCCTCGTACAGCTCGGTAGCTTCCTCAGCCAGACTGTGGACACCCCTGTGGATGTTCGCGTTGTGCTTGGAATAATAGTCGTTGGTGGCCTCTATCATCACAGCAGGACGCTGAGATGAAGCAGCATTATCAAAATAAATCAGAGGCTTACCGTGTATTTCTCGAGTGAGTATGGGGAAGTCCCTGCGGACTTTCTCAACGTCGTAGTCCTCAGCCGTGGACGGTGCAATGACTGCGCTCATGGGGTCGATTCCTGCAGATGGTGTTCCAACTGAGCCAGCGCGTGTTGTCGCAGCGGCTCACTGGCGATGGGCTCAAGGACCTGACGGCAAAACGCTGCCGTCAGCATTTGCCGCGCCTGATCCGGAGCAATGCCCCGGGCGGTGAGGTAAAACAGGTGTTCTTCAGACAATGCACCGACGGTGGTGCCGTGGGCACACTTGACGTCGTCAGCGTAAATTTCCAGTTCCGGCTTGGTGTCAATCTCAGCGTTCTCTGACAGCAACAGGTTGTTATTGGACTGGCTGGCGTCAGTACCGTCAGCGCCCTCGCGGACCACCACCTTACCGTTGAACACCCCGCGAGAGTGATCCCGCAGCACGCCGCGGAAATTCTGGGTGCTGGTGGCGTTGGGCTGGCGATGATCAATCAAACAATGAATGTCCACGTGGGTATTGCCGCTGGGCGCGTAAACCCCGGCCAGGCTGGCGTGACCGCCTTCACCGGTCATGGCGACATTTAGGTCGTGGCGTACCAGCTCACCGCTGATATCAAGGCCGCTGCTGGCATAGTTGGCGCCAGCGCCTACCTCCACATCGGTGCGGGAAATCAAAACGCTGGAACGGCCCAGCAAGGGCAGCTGCAGATGGTTCAGACGCGCTCCGGCGCCCACAGTGATCTGACTCAGACTGTTGATCAGGTTGCCGCCGCCAGCTTCTGGTGCCTCATCGCCCAGGTCATCACCTAAAGTGATATAGCGTTCAATCAAGGTCAGCTCGGCGTGGTCATCCAGCACCAGCAGGTTTCTCACCGCCTGGGCCTTGGGCCCATCGCCCGCCAGGTCGATAAACAGCAGCTCTAGCACCGGAGCAAGTTGCTCGCCGTGTTCCGCAGCGGATACCTGAACCAGCGCGCCATCGCTGGCCAATGCCGTGTTGAGGGCTGCAAAACCCTCATCCCTGCCCTCATAGGTCACCGCCAGATAGTTGGCAGCAATTGCCGCTGACGCTTCGCTCAGCTGGCTCAAAGGAGTCAAGACCAGGCCCTTGATCTGATCACCATGGGATAGCGCAGGGGCGTAGGCTCCGCCCACAAAGGTCAGCCGTTGGCTGGCAAGCTGGGGAATATTTCGCTCTGCCAGGGCCTGGGCCAGGTCTTCGGGCTGGAGTAACGTCTGGGCGTTAGCGGCGGCCTGGAAATTTCTTCCCTGCAGCGGCCGCAGCCCCGTGTACTTCCAGTTTTCCTGACGCCGATCCGGCAGGCCGTTACGCAGCGCAATGGCTCTGTGGCTATCTCGGGCAGCCTGCCAGCCGCCGGCTTCTGGCGCTGTTGCCAGCAATGACTCCAGCACACTCACGCTGCCAGCTCCTCCTCAATCCAGGCATAGCCGTCGCGCTCAAGACGCAGGGCCAGGTCCCGATCGCCGGATTTCACAATCTGGCCGTTCATCAATACATGAACGGTGTCCGGCACGATGTGGTCCAGCAGCCGCTGGTAGTGGGTCACCACCAGAAACCCCCGCTCACCGTTGCGCAGCTCGTTGACGCCGTCGGCAACAATTTTCAGGGCGTCAATATCCAGACCCGAATCGGTCTCGTCCAAAATCGCCAGACGCGGTTCCAGCACTGCCATCTGAAAAACCTCGTTGCGCTTTTTCTCACCGCCGGAAAAGCCTTCGTTGACCGCCCGGTGCAGCAGATCATCTTTAATCTGCAGGGACTTAAGACGAGCCCGAACCAGTTTCAAAAAGGCGATGGAATCAAGCTCAGGTTCGCCCCGGGAGCGGCGCTGGGCGTTGAGGGCGGCGCGCAGGAAATAGGTGTTGTTCACTCCGGGGATTTCCACCGGATACTGAAAGGCCAGGAACACACCGGCGCAGGCCCGTTCTTCGGCAGCCATTTCCGTAAGATCGACCCCCTGGTAGGTAATGGTGCCGCTGTCCACGGTGTAGCCATTGCGACCAGCCAGAACGTTGGCCAGGGTGCTTTTGCCTGAGCCGTTGGGCCCCATGATGGCAGCCACCTCGCCGGCGGCCACCGTCAACGACAACCCTTTGAGGATGGTTTTTCCTTCAACGCTGGCATACAGATCGTTGATTTCCAGAATATTCTGACTCATCCCACGGCTCCCTCAAGACTCACTTCCAGCAGTTTTTTCGCCTCCACGGCAAATTCCATGGGCAGCTCTTTAAACACCTCTTTGCAAAACCCATCCACAATCATCGACACCGCATCTTCCTCGCCGATCCCCCGCTGCAGGCAGTAAAACAGCTGGTCGTCGCTGATCTTGGAAGTGCTGGCCTCGTGCTCAATTTGAGCCGTAGGGTTTTTCACTTCGATATAAGGGAAGGTGTGGGCGCCGCAGCTGCTGCCGATCAGCAGCGAATCACACTGGGTGAAATTGCGGGCGTTATCAGCCTTCTTACTGACCTGCACCAGGCCACGGTAGGCGTTCTGTCCACGACCGGCAGAAATGCCCTTGGAGATGATATGGCTGCGGGTATTTTTACCCAGGTGGATCATTTTGGTACCGGTATCGGCCTGCTGATAGTTGTGGGTCAACGCCACCGAATAAAATTCGCCGGAGGAATAATCGCCCCGCAGGATGCAGCTGGGATACTTCCAGGTGACCGCTGAGCCGGTTTCCACCTGGGTCCAGGAAATCTTCGAGTGATCGCCCCGGCAGTCGCCGCGTTTGGTGACGAAGTTGTAGATACCGCCCCTGCCATTTTCATCCCCCGGATACCAGTTTTGCACCGTGGAGTATTTGATCTGAGCCCGGTCCAGGGCCACCAGTTCAACCACCGCGGCGTGCAGCTGGTTCTCATCGCGCATGGGCGCGGTGCAGCCTTCCAGATAACTCACATGGCTATCTTCTTCGGCCACAATCAGGGTCCGCTCGAACTGCCCCGTGTTGAGTTCATTGATCCGGAAATAGGTGCTTAGCTCCATCGGGCAGCGCACACCCTTGGGGATCAGCACAAAAGAACCATCGGTGAACACCGCTGAGTTAAGGGCGGCATAAAAATTGTCGCTCTGGGGCACAACACTGCCCAGGTACTTGCGAACCAGCTCTGGATACTCAGAAATGGCCTCGGACATGGAACAAAACAGCACGCCGGCCTCCGCCAGCTCCTTGCGAAAGGTGGTACCCACGGAAACCGAATCAAACACCACGTCCACCGCAACCCCGGCCAGCCGGGCGCGCTCGTGCAGCGGGATACCCAGCTTGTCGTAAGTTTCGATCAGCTTTGGGTCCACATCGTCCCAGCTGTCGTACTTGGCGCTGTTTTTGGGCGCAGAGTAGTACGAGATATCCTGAAAATTAATCTCCGGATAGTGCACGTGAGCCCAGGTTGGCGTCGGCATGTTTTTCCACAGAGCAAAGGCTTTCAAACGCCATTCGGTCATCCAACCCGGCTCGGATTTTTTCTCCGAGATAAACCGGATCACGTCTTCTGATAGCCCGGGGGCTATGGTGTCGGTTTCAATGTCGGTAAAAAAGCCCGGCTCATAATGCCGCTTTACCAGTTCTTCCAGATGCTGATTTTCAGTTGCCATTTATCGTTTTTCCGTTGCCGGGCGCTGGGCCCCGGTGATTTTCAGCGCCGGTTGGCTTATCGATAGCGCCGGCGGTCGACTCATGTCCAGCAGCGTCATTTCACTCAATGCGGCGTGAACCGCGCGGGAAATTTGCTGCCAATGGCCACGCAGAGCACATACGGCCTCGGTGGAACAAAGGCCCTGGTGCACGCTGCATTGGGTCATGCCAATGGGGCCCTCCATGGCAACGATAAGGTCCGCCACGGTAATCTCCGCAGCTCCCCGGGCCAGCTGATAGCCGCCGCTGGCACCGCGAAATGACCGCACCAGGTCGCTACGGGCCAGGGTTTTCAGTACCTTGGCCACGGTTGGCGTCTCAAGGTGGGTGTCCAACGCCAGCTCAGCGGCGCTGAAAATTCGCTGGGCATCCGCCGCCATCGCCGCCGTGACAACGATGGCGTAATCGGTCAATTTACTGATTCTTAGCATGGGCAAAGCAGGGCCAGATCGGGCCACCGTCCAAATAGGACCGAAATTGTACTATTTGGTGGAGTTAGGCTCAATGGTCAAACGCCGTTTATTCCTCGGGCTTGGCAAAGCGCGACAGGGACAGCGGTACGTTGAGCTCAATACTATCCAGCACCAGCTGCTGACGGCTTCCGGTGGCCGGGAAGCTGATCTGGTAGCGGAAGGGCAGCGCAATCCCCGCCACTTCACGGTAGTCGCTGAGCTGGGTAGAAACCCGAGGTATCTGCGCCTGGTCAATGGCAAAGACGTCTTCTCGCCTAGTCAGAAAATCCCCTTGACCCAGCACCAAATTGAGCCGCTCGCCGTTGGGTCGGCTTACCTCAATGACATGGCCACCACCCTCGGACTCAGACCCCAGACCCAGATATCGAAGGCTGTAGGCTTTGTCCCGCCAGTCGATCAGCGGCCCTTCAAAATCCGCGGTGCGGGCAAACTCCCGGGCCTGTTCGGGCTCCATGTCCTGCAGGGTTCGAGAAATCCCATCAGACACCAGCAGCCAGCCGTTTTCGCCGTCAAAACCCTGAACAATCTGCTGGCCATCCAGGGCAAATTCAAAGCGCAGCAGATTAGGCCGCCTTATCTCCATCACCACCGCCACGGTTTGGGTCTCGTCGACAGTCATCTCACCCAGCAGCCGCAGGCTATCCAGCGCTTTCCACGCCGGGTAGCCGCCCCGGGCCTGGAGGTTTTTTTCCAGCAGGCTGTAGAGGGTTTCCTGGGCCAGCGCAGGGCTAAGCCAGCTGCCGAGCAGTCC
>CAYGPO010000010.1:18683-58429 GCA_964351665.1 uncultured Gammaproteobacteria bacterium
GGCTGTAGAGGGTTTCCTGGGCCAGCGCAGGGCTAAGCCAGCTGCCGAGCAGTCCCGCCAGCAATAGCCTGGCTGCCAGGCCTACGCGGCACTGCTGACTTACCCACCGGCTCACCCAAAGCACCCTAGACACTGCGCAGACAGGCCATCACAGGCCATCAAAAGTGCACCACCGCCCGAATGCTCTTACCCTCGTGCATCAGGTCAAAGGCCTCGTTGATTCGTTCCAGGGGCAGGTTGTGGGTAATAAAAGAATCCACGTCAATTTTCCCCGCCATGGCCTGATCCACCATCCCGGGTAGCTCGCTGCGCCCCTTGACGCCGCCGAAAGCACTGCCGCGCCAGACCCGGCCGGTCACCAGCTGAAATGGCCGAGTGGAAATTTCCTGACCGGCCCCAGCCACACCAATAATGACGCTCTCGCCCCAGCCCTTGTGGCAGCACTCCAACGCCGCCCGCATGGTGGCCACGTTGCCGATACACTCAAAGGAGTAGTCTGCGCCGCCGCCAGTTTGCTCAACAATCACCTCGGCAATGGGATCTGAGAAATCTTTGGGGTTAAGACACTGGGTTGCGCCCATTTGTTGGGCCAGCTCAAACTTTGCCGGATTGACGTCGATGCCAACGATTCGGCTGGCGCCAGCCATTACAGCGCCCTGCACCACCGCCAGCCCAATGCCGCCCAGGCCGAACACCACCACGGTGGATCCAGGCTCAACCTTGGCCGTATTTAATACAGCGCCGATACCGGTGGTCACCCCACAGCCCAGCAAACACATTTTTTCCAGGGGCGCGTCCTTGGAGATCTTCGCCACCGCAATTTCTGGCAGCACGGTGAATTCGCTGAAGGTACTGGTGCCCATATAGTGAAAGATCGGGCTGCCGTTTTTGCTGAAGCGGGAACTGCCGTCAGGCATCAGGCCCTGGCCCTGGGTCACTCTGATGGCCTGACACAGGTTGGTTTTGCCCGAGGTACAGAAACTGCATTCACCGCATTCCGGGGTGTACAGGGGGATCACATGGTCACCGACTTTCACCGACCGGACGCCGGCACCCACCTCCACCACCACCCCGGCACCCTCGTGTCCCAAAACCGCGGGAAACAGACCTTCCGGGTCCTCACCGCTGAGGGTAAACGCATCGGTATGACATACCCCGGTGGCCTTAACCTGCACCATCACCTCGCCAGCCCTGGGGCCTTCAATGTCAATTTCTTCCACCGACAAAGGCGCTCCAGCGTTCCATGCTACTGCGGCTCGGGTTTTCATGTCGTCGTACCTGTTGTTGAAACTTGGGGCACATCATAAATCAGGCTCAATGACACAGCCAGCCGTTGTGCCCGTCGGGCATTGGCACCACAATGCGCCGATGGGTGATAACCGCCGCCAACAACAACGACTCAAGCAGGCCGAAGCCTGGCTCGGCGGCCCAGTGCAGCTGGAAGCAGCCTCCAGCGACGCCAGTTTCAGGAGCTATTTTCGCGCCACTAAGCTTGGCCACAGTGGCCAGAACCAGGGACAAAACCATAACCCTGGCAAGAGCTGGATCCTGATGGACGCGCCGCCTGCCCAGGAAGATTGTCGGCCCTTTGTGCAGATAGCGGCTCTGCTGATTGAAGCCGGGGTCTGCGCACCCACAGTCATCGAGCAAAACCTGGAACTAGGCTTTTTGCTGCTGGATGATCTGGGCCAGCGGGACTACCTGAGCCAGCTCAATGAAAACTCTGCACCATCGCTGTACAAAGACGCCTGCGCGGCGCTTTACAAAATCCAGCAGATTTCAGCCGCCGACCTGCCCCCCTACGATGAACAGCTGCTGAGGCGGGAAATCCAGCTATTTCCCCAGTGGCTGTTGGGCGCCCATCTGGGCCAGCAGTTGGACGCCAGTTTCTATCGGCACTGGTCGGCGCTGGGTGACACTCTGGTGGACTGTGCCCTCAGCCAGCCCCGGGTGTTTGTTCACCGGGACTATCACAGCCGCAACCTGATGTTGATTGACGACAACAACCCGGGGGTTCTGGACTTTCAGGATGCGGTCTGCGGGCCGGTCACCTACGACCTGGTTTCCCTGTATCGAGATTGCTACATCCAATGGCCAGAGCAGCATACCGACCACTGGCAACAGTCCTTTCGTGCCGGCCACCCGGACCCTGCCATTGCCGCTATTGATCCATCCCTATGGCAGCACTGGGCAGACCTGATGGGGGTTCAGCGCCACCTCAAAGCCGCCGGCATTTTCTGCCGTCTGTGGCACCGGGACGACAAACCGGGTTATCTGCAGGACATCCCCCGGACCCTTAGCCACATTTCCAGGGTTTGCCAGCGTCATCCGTCCCTGAACTGGCTGGCGGACCTGATTGAGGAAGTATCTCCAGCCCTGGCAGACCGCGCCCCATGAAGGCGCTGATTATGGCCGCAGGCTATGGCCAACGCCTGCGGCCCCTGACCGACCACATCCCCAAGCCGTTGATTAAAGTTGCTGGCAAGACCTTGCTTGAACGCCATATCGTTGCGCTGAAGGAAGCGGGCATCAACTCCATGGTGGTCAACGTTGCCTGGTTGGCTGAGTCCATTGCCGACTACCTGGGCAATGGCTCGCGCTGGGGCGTGCAAATCCGCTTATCCCGGGAAGGTGAGGTGCCGCTGGATTCCGGCGGCGCCATGCGCCACGCCCTGCCGCTGCTTGGGCCCGCCCCGTTTCTGGTGATTAACGGTGACATCATCTGCTCTTATCCCCTGCAGCAGCTCACCGCTATTCGGCCGGCGGCCTGTCACCTGGTGTTGGTAGACAATCCGCCCCACAATCCGCAGGGAGATTTTGACCTGTCCGGGACACAGCTGACTAATCAGCAGCGCTATACCTATGCGGGCATCGGCGTGTTCCATCCCGCCATGGTGGCCGCAGCGCCGCGGCCATCACGCTTTTCCATCGTGCCGTTAATTCGCACCGCTGCAGATCGTGGTGAGGCCAGCGCCGAGCACTATGCCGGCCGCTGGCTGGATATCGGCACCCAGCAGCGCCTGGACCTGGCCCGGCAGCTGCTGGACCAAAAATCAGAGGATCCGCCATGTTAAGCCTTCCAACCTTCCACTGCCGGCTAAACCGCCTGGCCCTTGCCTGGCTGCTTATAGCCCTGGCTGGCTGCGCTGCCCACCCGCCCAGTGATAATGTCACCCTTTATCTGCTGCGACACGGCGAAACGGTTTCCGCAACGGTCAATCCCGATCGCCCACTCAACCGAACTGGCCAGCAGCGGGCCCAGTGGCTCAGCGAGTATTTTGCCGAGCGTAAGCTTGGGCACCTGTATTCCACCGACATTACCCGGACCCTGCAAACCCTTGCCCCAACGGCTCAGCAGACAGGCTTGCCGGTTACCCATTACGATCCTCGGCAGCTGGAACAGCTGGCCGCTGAGCTCCGTCAGCTTGGGGCGTCGGCGCTGGTTGCTGGCCACAGCAACACCACCCCCGCATTACTCAACGCATTACTGGGGGAACAAATCCACGGGCAAATTGACGACGCTGAGCACAGCCTGATTTTTGTGCTGCAGATGAATCAGGGCCAAGTCCAATCCATGGACATCCAGCACAGCAAACCCTAGCCCGCATTACTCATGAAGGTCCGATGGCTGGCCTCAGCTGGCGAGCCCAGATTGGACGATCGGGTGAAAACCCATAGCCATAGCTATGGTTTGAGGCCGATGGTTCAAGATGGGCCGCCCGATGAGGCGAGACACCGACAGCGACACACTCTCAGCCAGAATGATCTGGCTGAGAGTGTGTCGCTGTCGGCGCTGACTACTGCCGGGCGAGCACCTGCCTCACAAAGGGCACAGTGAGCTTGCGCTGGGCACTGAGGCTTTCTTTGCCCAGAGTGTCGAGCAGTGCAACCAGTTCCGCAGCGCTGCGGGATTGTCGAGCCAGCAGATAGTTCATGACCGCGCTATCCAGGGCAAAGCCCCGGGCCGTGGCCCTTCGTTGCAGCAGCTCACCGCGACCCTCCGGGCTCAACGGTTCAATCTGCAACTCCACCATCATGCGCAGCCGAGAATTCAAATCCGCCAGACCCAGCTGCTGACTGCGCAACCTGCTGCTGGCGGCCACCACCAGCTGGACCCCCTGGCGACGCCAGCGATTAATTTGGTGAAACCAGGCCTCTTCCCAGGCAGGTTCCAGCAGCTGGTCAAAGTTATCCACCAGCACTAGCTCAAGGCCACCCAGGGCCTGCAGGCATTGGGGACCAGACTCCAGCAGCGCTGGCGCATCCAGATAGCCGGCAGGCCGGCCGGCGGCCTGGCTCATGGCGCTGAGCAAATGGGTCTTACCCCAGCCTGGATTGCCCTGTAGCCAGACCCAGTCCGAGCTGGCGCCGCTGGCAACGCTTTTTAGATAGTCGATGAAGGCCAGGCTGGCGACAAAAAAGTCGAAACTGGCCTCATTGTCGCTGCGCAGAGCCAGGGGTAGCTGGGCAAACTCTTGCTTACTGATCATCATCCGACGCGTCCACAGCGCGCGGCGGCGCTGAATCCACTGGCGCCTCGTCGTTGGCCACGTCATACAGGCCACTGCTCCGATACCGCTCGTGGGCGTGGCGCAGCAGCACCATGACCACCGAGGCCACCGGCAATGCCAGCAACACGCCCAGAAAACCAAACAGCTGGCCACCGGCCAACACGGCAAAGATCACCGCTACCGGGTGCAGACCGATTCGATCACCCACCAGCAGCGGCGTCAGCACGACGCCTTCAAGGGTTTGGCCGACCCCGAACACCACCAGCACCATGGCAACATGAAACAGGTCGCCGTACTGGAACAGAGCGCCAACAACCCCCAGCACCACGCCAACGATGGCCCCAAGATAAGGCACAAAACTGATAAATCCTGCGCTCATACCCACTAATATCGCCAGGTCCAGGCCCACCAGCCAAAGACCCACTGAGTAAACCAGGCCCAGGGCCAGCATTACCGTCAGCTGGCCACGCAAAAACGCTCCAAGCACCGAGTTGGACTGGCTCGCCAGGGTGGCTACCGTTGGCTCCAGGGTTCGTGGCAGCAGTTCCCGTACCCGCTCAACGATCAGATCCCAGTCCCGCAGCAGATAAAAAGCCACCACGGGAATCAGCACCAGATTCATCACCCAGTTGACCAGCGCCAAACCTGAACGGGCAAAGGAACTGACCACCGATGAGGCGATACCGGTGGCCTCTTTGAAATGTTCCTGCAACATTGCCACCAGTCGATCTCGATCCAGTACGTTGATCCCGGCGTTTTCCGCACGCTCCAGCAGCGGGCCAGCGGCCTGCTTGGCCCAATCAACAAACGCCGGCAGCACATCTACCAGGCGCAGAATCTGATCTTCCAGCAGCGGCAGCACCACCAGCAGCAGGGCGACGATCAACAGGGACAGCAGCACAAACACCACCGATACCGCCAGGGCGCGGCTTAAGCCCCGACTCTGTAGCCAGTCGGTGACGGGATCACCCAGATAAGCAAACAGTGCGGCCACCGCAAAGGGCGTCAGAATCGGGGCCAGCAGATAAATCAGCCATCCGCTGATCAGGGCTACAGCCAACATCATCCATTGTCGAGATTCAGTCATTAGTTGTTTTCTTTCATTGCGCGACTTTCAGCAATCGCTCGATATCCCCAGAGTACGACGTATTGCAGGCCGCTCAGAGCGGTGCTCGCCGTTACCGCCCAAATCACCCCGACCACCCACGCATCAGCCAGCGGCCACCAACCCAGATCAACCAGCAACATCAGCACCAGAAGAATCTGCAAAAACGTATTCAGCTTACTCAGCGCCAGTGGCTCGGCGCTTACTGGGCGGATCCAATAGTGAAAGGCCAGTCCGCCGGCCACAATTAAAAGGTCACGCCCCAGCACCAGCACCAACAGCCAGGCCGGCAGCTGCCCCTGGGCGGTGAGCACAAAAAAACAGCTTAACAGCAGCAGCTTGTCCGCCAGCGGGTCTAAGATGCCCCCCAGCTCGCTGGCCCAATCAAAGCGCTTAGCCAAGAAGCCGTCCACCGCGTCGGACACCCCGGCAACGAACGCCACCACCAGCGCAGCGCCATAAAGCTGCTCAATCAGCAGCCAGGTCAACGGCACCACTGCGGCCATTCGCAGGGCGGTAATGATGTTAGGCAGATCAGACCAAGAAAACACCGGGGGACCTAATCCTGGAACTGAAGTTCCAGATCAACCCCGCTGCCGCTGCCGGTTCGTGGCCTAAGCAGACGGCCTGCCGCCAACGCCTGCTGGAGACCCCGCAGGCCCACGTTGCTGGACAGATTCAAATCCAGAGTGTCGGAAAAAACCGACACCGGCTGTACCCGTTCCACCATTGATAAACCATTGAGGTACTTGATCAGCTGGCCGTAATCAGCAGCGCCACTAACCCCATGAATTCGCACCAGAAGCAAGCCGCCACGGATCTCATCGGAGGTAATAGCGGAGCTGCCCGCCATGGAGATCGCCAACTGAGCCACGCCGCCGGCCAGGCTTTGAGCCAAGGTCTGGCCGCGAGACTCCCAACGCTCACTGCCATCAATGCCATTGAGCAGCCAGCGGGTATTCCATCCGCCGGCATCCGCATAGCTGCGACCCAGCAACAGCTGGCGGGCGCTATATCGCTCCGAGGCTTGTGCCAGGTTATCGGCAAATCCGCCCCACACGTCGCTGACCCGTACCCGTTGCTGATCATCCAGATCCATCAAGGGCAACACCAGTGGGATTCCCGCCGTCGACGCCGCCAGCTCCATGGCAGCCACCGGCTCAGCGTCGGTCTCTGCTGTACCCAGCAAAACCCGCCGGCCTTCCCGCTCCAGAGCCACCCAAACCAGGGTTTCAGGCCGTTCAAGGGGCCATACCGGCAGCCGTAGATCCCGCAGCCGGTCGTTGGTAAGGGTGCTGTCAAATTGCACTTCCAGCCAACGCTGCTGGGTCTCAAAGGCATCGGCAGCGCCGAACCGATGCACCATCACCAGCGGCGCCACGGGGCCCAGCTGATCTGCCCGGGCCAGGCTCAGCACCTGCTCAGGGCTGCCGGTGAGCTTAGTCAACACCTGAATAAAGGCCTGTCGAAAGCCTTCACTCAGCCCACCGGACTGCACATCAGGGGCCGGCACACGACCCACATAGGGCTGGAAGTTGTCCGCGGCACTAACGGCGGCGGGCCCCAGCAGCAGGGCCACGCAGACTAATATGAGGGAAACAAAAATTGGGCGATACACAAGCATTTCGAGGCGAAATAGATAGATCATTACGATACCATAGCCCCGGCCCAAGGCGGTCTCGAGAAACCACATCAGTAACCACACCAAACAGGCGGCTCAAGCGTGAGTGACAGGCAAATGGATAAACCGTCCCTGACTTACCGCGATGCCGGGGTCGACATCGACGCCGGCAATGCGCTGGTAGACCGGATAAAACCCCTGGTGGCTGCCACCCAGAGGGCAGAAGTGATGGCTCCGGTGGGCGGCTTTGGCGGCCTGTTTGCACTGGATACCGAGCGCTTCCCTAATCCCGTTCTGGTATCGGGCACCGATGGTGTTGGCACTAAGCTGAAATTGGCGGGACAACTTGATCGGCACGACGCCATCGGCATCGATCTGGTTGCCATGTGCGTCAACGACGTGCTGGTACAGGGGGCCGAGCCCCTGTTCTTTCTGGACTATTTCGCGACCGGCAAATTGGACAGCAACGTAGCGGCCCGGGTGATCAGCGGCGTCGCTGAGGGCTGCAGGATCGCCGGTTGTGCGCTGATCGGCGGGGAAACCGCCGAAATGCCCGATATGTATGGGCCCGGCGACTATGACCTGGCCGGATTTACCGTTGGCGCGGTGGACCGGAGCAATCTGGTTACCGGAGATGCCATGGTCCCTGGTGATCAGATTATCGGCCTGGATGCCTCCGGGCCTCACTCCAACGGGTTTTCCTTAATTCGGAAGATTCTGTCTGTGGCCGGAGAGAACCTGGAAAACGTGCTGGAGCAGCCGCTGGACGACGGTCAGCGACTAGCCGATGCGCTGATGGCCCCCACCACCATCTACGTCAAGCCGATCCTGGAAATTCTTCGCCATCATACGATCCGCGCCATGGCCCATATCACCGGCGGCGGTTTAGCAGAAAATCTTTTGAGGGTGGTACCCAAGACCCTGGGCATACACGTAAATCTAGCGGCCTGCCCCTGGCCACCGGTTTTTCACTGGCTTGCTCAACAGGGCAACGTGGCGCCGGCGGAAATGCGCCGCACCTTCAACTGCGGCACCGGCTTTTGCCTGGTGTGCCCGGAAAACCAGGCCCCTGGACTTATCGGCGCCCTGGCTGAGCTTGGGCTGGGAGCCAGGCTGATTGGCCAAATTGAACCGGCCCAAAGCGATCACCGGGTTCGGTATTCGGAGCAGTGAAAACCCTACGGGTTGTGGTGCTGATCTCGGGTCGAGGTTCCAATCTGGCCGCCCTGCTGGACCAACAAGGCCTCTATGAGATTGTTGGCGTTATCAGCAACAAGGCCAGCGCTGCGGGCCTCAAACTGGCCAGTGGGGCTGGTATCGATACGGCAATCGTTGACCACAGGAAATTTCCTCAGCGCCAGGATTTTGATCAAACGCTTGCTGAAAGTCTTTTTAAGTTTGAGCCAGATCTTATTGTTTTAGCTGGATTTATGCGAATTCTTGGTAAGGAGTTCGTGGACCGCTTCACAGGCCGGATGATTAACATCCACCCGTCCCTGCTGCCGGCTTTCCGGGGACTAAAGACCCATGAACGTGCGCTGCAATCTGGTGTCTTAGAACATGGCGCCACCGTTCATTTTGTCTCGGCAGAGCTCGACGGTGGACCGCTGATAGCGCAGATTGCTTTCCCGCTAAGCAGCGATGACACGCCACAATCCCTGGCGGAAAAACTCCTGCCAATGGAACACCAGCTGCTGTGTCAGGTGGTGCAATGGTGCAGCGAAGGACGAATCAGATATGAACAGGGAAACACCTACTTTGACGGCAAGCCTCTGCCCTGCCCCCTGCGGTTGGAGCCTGACGGCCCTGATAGGGGCGCTGATGGTGACGCTGCTGCCTCTGGCGTCTGCTGAGGAGATCTCAGCGGGGTTAGCCGAATCCTCGCTAGCGACCAGCAGCCCACCCCAGGCAGCCCCGTTGAGCTGTCCAGAGCACCAGCTGGCGGAGTTTTTGGCCAACTATGAGGTTTTGCGCAACGGTCGGCTGATGGGCTGGTCGGAAGTGCGGCTGAGAAAATCCGGCAACGACTGGAGCTATCAGGTCACCACCGAGGCCGATCGTGGCCTGGCCGGTCTACTGGGTGGGAAAGTGACCGAAACCTCCCATTTTCGTATTACTGAGGCCGGCGAACTGCAGTCCATGGCCTATGAATACCAGCAGGGCATCCGCTTTTCCCGCCGCGAAGGCAAGGCCCGCTTTGACTGGGATCGACTACAGGTGGAAGGGGTTTATAAGAAGGATTCTTTCCAGCTGCCCCTGGTCAAGGGCCAGACCGATCGCATGCTGCTCAACCTAAAACTGATGCGTCTGCTGTCCCAGGGCGCACAGCGCTTTGAGTTCGAGACCGTGGAGCGCGGCACGGTCAAACAAATGGCCTTTCATCGGTCCGAACAACAGGCCCTGATCGACACTCCGGAAGGCCGCCTGGCCACCATCATGGTCAGCCGCGAGCACCGAAATACGAAACGACACACTCGCTCCTGGCACGCGCCGGAACTGGGTTATCTGCCGGTTAGAATGCAGCAGGTGGAAGACGACGACGATGAGACCATTGAAATGCGTCTAACCGGCTGGCAGCGTGAACCCTGCGCCGCGTAAGTCAACGCTTAGCACGGCTGAGCCTGGGCAACCCCAGGTAAATCAAGCAGCCCGGTTTGACGGCAGACGCTGAATATTTGCGCCCAGTGCCTTGAGCTTTTCCTCGATATTTTCATAACCCCGGTCGATGTGGTAAATCCGATCGACTACGGTCTCGCCCTGGGCTGCCAGGCCGGCCAGTACCAGACAGGCTGAAGCCCGCAGGTCCGTGGCCATCAGTTCTGCACCGGTCATGGTCTCCACCCCTTTGATGATGGCGGTGTTGCCTCGCAGCTGAATATTAGCGCCCAAACGCTGCAGCTCCTGGACGTGCATGAAGCGATTTTCGAACACGGTTTCAGTGATGGTTCCGGTGCCCTCGGCCACCGCGTTCAAGGCCGTGAACTGGGCCTGCATGTCGGTGGGGAAGCCGGGAAACGGCGAGGTGGTCACGTCGACGGATTTTGGTCTGCGTCCGCGCATATCCAGCTCGATAAAATCCTCACCGACGTTGAGTTCTGCGCCGCATTCGCGCAGCTTTGCCAACACCACATCCAGAGTCTCCGGGCGTGCCTTGCGAACCTTTACGTGTCCGCCGCTGATGGCAGCAGCCACCAGATAGGTGCCGGTCTCAATCCGATCAGGCAGCACCTCATAGGGTGCACCACCGAGCCGCTCAACTCCCTCCACCGTAATGGTGTTGGTGCCGGCACCGGAAATTTTTCCGCCCATGGTGTTAATGAAGTTGGCAAGATCCACCACTTCAGGTTCCTGGGCGGCGTTTTCGATCACCGTGGTGCCTTCAGCCAGGGCTGCGGCCATCATGATATTCTCAGTGCCGGTTACCGTCACCATATCCAACACGATGCGGCAACCTTTTAGGCGACCGGAACACACGGCTCTGATATATCCCGCCTCCACGCTGACCTCAGCACCCAGCGCTCTAAGGCCCTCAATGTGCAGGTTTACCGGTCGGGTTCCGATGGCACAGCCGCCGGGTAACGACACATGAGCCTCGCCGTAACGGGCCACCAGCGGACCCAGCACCAAAATCGATGCCCGCATGGTCTTCACCAGGTCGTAGGGGGCATAGCAGTGGTTGACGCTGCGAGTGTCCACGTGCAGCCGCATGCGTTCGTCTACCACCACTTCAGCGCCCATCTGGGCCAGCAGTTCGACGGTGGTGGTCACATCCTGTAAGTGCGGGACATTGCCGATTTCCACCGGCTCATCGCACAACAGGCTGCCGGCGAGGATGGGCAACACGGCATTTTTGGCACCGGACGCCACCACGCTGCCGCTTAAGGGTCTGCCGCCTCGAATCACAATCTTAGCCATTTTATTGATGCTCCCCGGGACCCGCTTCATCCGGTGTTTGGGTACGCAGCGCTAAAGCGTGGATTTCGCCGCCCATTTTCTCGCCCAGGGTGGCATAAACCATACGGTGACGTTTCAGGGTCGGTTTGCCCTGAAAGGCCGCAGAAACCACGGTAGCAGAGAAATGTACCCCGTCATCACCACTAATAATGACTGTTGAATCGGGCAATCCCTGTTCAATCAGTTGCTTGATGGCCTCGCAATCCATAGACTTTCGCACCTTGCTCAGTAACCACTGAAATGAAACCGACAATCGCCGGCACAGAAGATCGCTTGCAGCCGAGTGTTTTGCTGCGCCAGGCGGGCAACCCTCGCAGCGGCAATACGACCCTGATGGCCGGCGATGGTATAGGAAATCTGGCACTACCGAAACTGCACTCCTACCGGGCAGGATGCGCGGTTATCCACAGCGAACACAATAAGACCTGGAATCTGAGATTCACTTGATCAACAGTCAAACCATAAACCAATGCTGCTTTCATTAGGCCTGATCGCCATCGGGTTTGTGTTCCTGGTTTGGGGCGCAGATCGCTTTGTGGCTGGCGCTTCTGCCACCGCCAGAAACCTGGGCGTATCGCCTTTGATCATCGGCCTGACCGTGATCGGCTTTGGCACCTCAGCCCCGGAGATGGTGGTTTCAGGGGTAGCGGCGCTGCGCGGCAATCCAGGTCTTGCTGTGGGCAACGCCGTAGGTTCAAACATAGCCAACGTGGCCCTGATCCTGGGCGTCGCCGCCTGCATTTACCCCCTGCAGGTGCACTCGGATACCCTGCGCCGTGAGTATCCGATTTTGCTGGTGGTGTCGATTTTGGCGCTGGTCCTGATGCTGGATCAAAACCTGGGGCGAGTGGACGGCGCCATCTTGTTGATTGGTTTGCTGTTGATGACCACCTGGGTAGCCGCCATCGGCATGCAGCGCGGCGGGCCGGACCCCATCGCGGCGGAGTTTGCCACCGAAATCCCCTCGGATATGTCGACCCCTGTGGCACTGGGCTGGCTGGCCCTGGGCATGGTGGTTCTGCCGGCCAGCTCCCATATCCTGGTGCTGGGGGCCACCGACATCGCGAAGCTGATGGGGGTTTCCGATTTGGTCATCGGCCTGACTATAGTCGCCATCGGCACCAGCCTGCCGGAACTGGCTGCGGCCATAGCCAGCGTTCTGAAGCGCGAACATGAGCTGGTGATCGGCAACATTATTGGTTCCAACATGTTCAATTTGCTGGGGGTATTGGGCATTGCCGCCAGCATTGCGCCAACCCCGGTGGATAAAATTCTCATCTATCGGGACTACTCCATCATGCTGGGGTTGTTTCTGCTGCTGTTCCTGATGGCTTACGGCTTCAAAGGTCCTGGCAGAATTTCGCGTCGTTCAGGATTTATCCTCCTCACCGCTTTTGTGGCTTACCAGGCGATGGTCTTTTACACTGAGCTCAGCTCTTAATCCGCGGCCAGCTGGCGCTGCGCGTTGACAACCAGGCCAACACAAGACTTATGGAACCCATAGCGTCCAGGCTTTCAGACCTGATCACCGGCACCATTCCCATGGGCCCCAAACGACTGGATAGCCTGGCTACCCAGACCATGGCAAAAGCGGTTATTGAGACCGAAATGAGCGCCGTTGCGGAATTGTTGCAGCGAATCGACGACAATTTTGTCGCCGCCTGCCAGCTGATGTTGAGCTGCCAGGGCCGCATTGTGGTTCTGGGCATGGGCAAGTCGGGGCATGTGGCATCAAAAATCGCTGCAACACTGGCCAGCACCGGGTCCCCGGCGTTTTTTGTTCACCCCGGCGAGGCCAGCCATGGTGACCTGGGTATGATTACCGGCCATGACGTGGCCCTTGCCCTGTCCAATTCCGGCGAAACCCAGGAGCTGCTGACGATACTGCCAGTGCTGAAGCGATTGGACGTGCCGCTGATCGCGCTGACCGGCAATCCGTCATCAACCCTGGCCAAAAACGCCACCCGCCACGTGGACGTGAGCGTTGATAAAGAAGCCTGTCCCCTTGGGCTGGCGCCTACCTCCAGCACCACCGCGGCGCTGGTAATGGGTGATGCCCTGGCGATTTCCCTGTTACACGCCCGGGGATTCACCGAAGAAGACTTTGCCCGATCCCACCCCGGTGGTCAGCTGGGCCGGCGTTTGCTGGTGCACATCAGTGACATCATGCACGTGGGTGAGGAAATCCCCCGGGTCTCAGCCCGGGTCAAACTACCCGTGGTGATTGATGAAATGACCCGCAAGGGCTTTGGTATGACCGCCGTGGTGGACAAGGACGAGCAACTGCTGGGGGTGTTCACCGACGGCGACCTGCGCCGCGCCTGGGACCGGGGCGGTGATATTCGAGAGGTGTCGGTGGGAGATGTCATGACCCGGCAGGGCATTACCATTGAGCCAGGAAGACTGGCGGTGGAAGCGGCCCAGCTGATGCAGCGCCACGGCATCTCCAGCCTGCTGGTGGTGGCCGATGGCCAGCTGGTTGGCGCTCTCAACTTCTTAGACCTGCTGCGTGCCGGGGTGGTCTGAGATGGCCACCCAGAACTTTTCTGTATCTTCGGATGTTGAGCGGCAGGCAGCGCGGATTGCGCTGGCCGTATTTGACGTGGACGGCGTGATGACCGACGGCCGCCTGATCTACGACGAATCGGGTCGAGAGCTGAAAGCCTTTTTCGCCCAGGATGGCCTGGGGCTGAAGCAGCTGATGGGCAGCGGCTGTAAGGTGGGCGTGATCACCGGCAGGGACAACCCCATCGTCAACCACCGCATGGCAGAACTGGGAATCACTCGACTGATCGCCGGCTGCGATGACAAAGGCCAGGCCATTGAAGCCATGGCGTTAGAGGCAAATGTGCCCCTGGACTGCACCGCTTTCACCGGTGATGACGTGATCGACGTACCGGCAATGCAGCGCGCAGGGCTCGCTGTAGCGGTGGCCAACGCCCACTCCAGTGCGCTGGCCGTGGCCCACTGGGTAACCCCCAGGGCTGGGGGTTTTGGCGCGACCCGGGACGTTTGCGACCTGCTGCTGTCCAAACGGGTGAACGGCTGATTTTGGGCCGAACCGCGAACCCGGCGTAGGCAATGCAACGAAAGGGCTTTTTTCTCGCAGCGCTGCTGCTGATCGTGACTTTTTGGTTCACCGCAAGCCTGCGCGATCCGCCGGTCCAGGACATCCTGCCGGAAGCTCGATCGGAGTACCTGCTGGAAGAATTCGATCTGCTGGTGATGGATCCCCAGGGCAATCCCAGCTTCCGCCTGCAGTCACCGTTTCTGGAGAAAAATCCCGTTGATGAATCACTCAACATCCGGCGACCTCACCTGACCTTATTTGAGGCGGGCGTGGTGACCTGGCAGGTACAGTCAGAGCAAGCCTGGATCAACAGCGAAGGCGATACCATCAAGATGCCGGGGCCGGTCAAACTTGCCTCACAAATGGCACCACAGACCATCGTCAACACTTCGGACGTGACCGTTAAGCCCCGGGCCAATCGTGCCCGCTCCGATGCCTTTGTCGAGGTGATGCGGTCTGACATGCGCTCTGAGGGGGTCGGTTTTGAAGTAGACCTTTCCCGCCAGCAGTTCGATATACTCAGCCAGGTAAAGGGATACTATGAACCACCAATCTGACAAGATTTTGCTCGCCCTGGCGGCTGCTCTGAGCCTGTTGACCTGCTACCAGGCCGGGGCCCGCACTGCCGATCGAAGCCAACGCGCTGAATTTCGGGCCGGCCGGTCCACCGAGACCGCTGGCGTCGTGGAATTCAGCAAGGGCTTTGAGCTGGTTCAGGGCAGCCTGACTATCACCAGCGACAGCGCCCGCCTGTTTCGCAACCCCCAGGGCGAACTGGTCCGCATTGAGATTCTGGGCACCAGCCAGGCACCGGCAAAGTGGCGCGAGGAATTGGATGATGGCTCCTCGCTCAATGCCCGGGCTGAACGCATTGATTACCACATGGTCGACGAGCGAGCCGTGTTGGTGGGCCAGGCCCAGGTGCAAAAGGCTGCCGACGTGATGCGCGCCGCCACCATCAACTATGACCTCAAGTCCCAGCACCTGGACGCCGGGGGCGACAGCGACCAACCCGTGCTGTTCATCTACAACCCACCAAACACCGAAAAAGCCGATCCGGACGACAAGCCCTAGTGTCCAGCCTCCGCGCGCAGGACCTGTCCAAGAGCTACAAATCCCGTGCAGTGGTAGATCAGTGCTCGCTGACGGTCAGGCAGGGTGAAACCGTTGGTCTATTGGGTCCTAACGGTGCCGGTAAAACCACCTGCTTCTACATGATGGTGGGGCTGGTGCGATGTGACGCGGGCAACATCTGGCTGGATGATGAAAACATCTCCACCATGGCCATGCATAAGCGCGCCCATCTGGGCATAGGTTATCTACCCCAGGAGGCGTCCATCTTCCGCCAGCTGAGCGTGCGCGACAACATCATGGCCATATTACAGCTGCGTAAAGGCCTCAGCAGAGCCGACCGCAACGCTGAACTTGAATCGCTGCTGGATGAACTGCAGGTGGGTCATCTGGCAACCCAGAAAGGCATTACCCTGTCTGGCGGCGAGCGGCGACGGGTGGAAATTGCCCGGGCCCTGGCCGCCGCACCCAGGTACATCCTGTTGGATGAACCCTTCGCCGGTGTTGACCCTATCTCAGTGAATGAAATTCAGCGCATCGTGAGTCATCTTAAGGCCCGTGGCATTGGAGTGTTAGTCACCGATCATAACGTTCGGGAAACCCTTAAGATCTGCGATCACGCCTATATCCTCAGTGATGGCAAAGTGCTGGCCGAGGGCACTGCCGAGCAGGTGTTGGCCAATCAAAAGGTCCGGGAAGTGTATCTGGGAGAGGATTTCACGCTGTAGGCGGCGGGTAAAAACCTCCGGTTGCTGCCATGGATGGAAATTCAATCGCCGGTATATCAACCGGGACAAGGATTTGCAGGTCTTATCACGCTTTGGACACGCTTCTTAACACTCAATGGACTATGCAACGATCATTCCGGGGCATAAAATGTCACAAAGCGCATTTCTCTACGGCGCAGCACGACCGTCACAATGGCAACCGCCGGCGAACGGTTATCAGGCACTATTGAATTGAAACCCGCCCTCCAACTGCGTCTGGGGCAACAGCTCAACATGACGCCCCAGCTTCAGCAGGCTATCAAGCTGCTGCAGCTATCTTCGCAGGAATTAGAAACAGAGCTGCTGGAAGCCCTGGAGTCCAATCCCCTGCTGGAGCGTGAGGACCTGGAGCTGTCCAGCAGCGACGACCACGCAGCGCAAACCGAAAGCCCCGGCGAAGCCGACCCCTACAGCGCAAACCAAACCGGCGAAAGTGAAACGACACAGCCCACCGAAAACGATGCCGGACCCGAAGTAGATGCCGATTCCGGTGACATCGTTTACGAAGAGCGCTACGCCGCCTCCACCAGCCCCAGCAGCGGCAGCAGCGGCGATTATTCTGATCGGCCCATAGACTTTGCCGATGGCGATCAGGACAGTCTGGCCGAGCATCTGCTGTGGCAGCTCAACCTCAGTCATGCCGGCCCCCGGGACGTGGCCATTGGGATTGCCATCATCGACGCCATCGCCGACGACGGCTATTTGACTGAAGCCAGTGAGGCCATCGCCCTAAGCCTGCTGCCGGACTGGGAGGTAGAGCTGGATGAAGTCGAGGCCATGCGTCACAGAATCCAGCACTTTGACCCACTGGGGGTGGCATCGGTGTCCCTGGGCGAATGCCTGACCATTCAGCTGGCAACCCTGGGCGAGGACGCCCGCGGACTGAAAGCCGCGAAACAGATCGTGGCTGATGGCCTGGACCTGCTGGCCCGCCAGGACATTGTCGGACTGCGGCGCAAATTGTCCCTTAGCGACGAGCAGCTGCGCCAGGGTATTGATCTGGTGAGGTCTCTTGAACCCCGACCCGGGGCGCACTTCTCCTCAGCACCCACCCAGTATGTAACACCCGACGTGGTGGTTGAAAAGCGCGCGGGCATCTGGCTCGCCAGGCTGCCCGAGGACACCATGCCGCAATTACGGGTCAACGATTTTTATGCCGGGATGATTGGCAAAACCAGCAAGGAAGACTCCAACTACCTGCGCGGACAGCTGCAGGAAGCCCGCTGGCTGATCAAAAGCCTGGAGGCGCGCAACGAAACGCTGCTGAAGGTGGCCAACGCCATTGTTCGTTATCAGTCAGGCTTTTTCGAACTGGGGCCAGAAGCCATGAAACCTCTGGTTCTTAGGGAAGTGGCCGATACCATTGACATGCACGAGTCTACGGTGTCCCGGGTAACCACCCGCAAATACATGGTCACGCCCCGGGGCATCTTTGAGTTTAAGTATTTTTTCTCCAGCCACGTAGGTACCAGCGATGGTGGAGAAATGTCGGCCACAGCCATACAGGCCATGATTAGCCGGCTGGTGGAAAATGAAACACCAGCCAAACCCCTTTCGGACAGCAAGCTTGCTCAGTTGCTTAACGAACAGGGCATAGACGTTGCCCGACGCACCGTCGCCAAGTACCGCGAAGCGTTGAACATTCCATCGTCATCCCGACGCAAGCGGTTGATGTAAATTGATACGGAGGATATCGCCATGCAAATAAATCTCACCGGACGCAATATCGACATCACACCGGCTCTGCGGAACAGAGTGGAAGGCAAGATTAAGCGGATTACCAAACACTTCGATCATCTGATTGACGTGCATGTGGTGTTGGGGGTTGATCGCCATCAACAGCATGCGGAGGCAACGGTAGCCACCAGCGGCAAGAAATTTTTTGCTGACGCCGAGACCGAAGACATGTACGCCTCCATCGACATGATGGTAGATAAGCTGGATCGGCAGGTTCTCAAACACAAAGGGAAACTGCGGGACCACAGCGGTGATGTGCCGCTTAAAGCCATCGAACCCAGCGGCCCTTCGGTATAGCGCTGAACTACTGAACCTAGCAATGACGGCTGACCTGGCATGCTGATATCTGATCTGCTGACACCGGAGCGTATCGCTCTGGATGTAAAGGCGCGGAGCAAGAAACGTGTACTTGAAATTGCCGCCGCGAAACTATTTCCGGCGGCTGTCGGCCTTGAGGAACGCACTGTTTACTCGGGTCTTTGCAGCCGGGAGCGAATTGGTTCTACCGCTTTGGGGCATGGCGTTGCCCTGCCCCACTGCCGCCTGCCCGAGATTAGCGCCGCCGCCGGCAGCATTTTGACCCTTCACGACTCAGTGGATTTTGACAGCCCGGACAACCAACCCGTGGACCTGGTATTCGCTCTGATGGTGCCGGAATCTCATGAAGATCAGCATCTGAAACTACTGGCTCTGTTGGCCGAGACCTTAAATGATGCCCAACGACGCCAGTTAATCCGCCAAGCCCAGCGCCCCGAGGACGTTTTGGCTTTGCTCGAGTCGTGGGAAATGCAGCAGGTCTAATGGACCAGCAGATTTCTTCCGGTGAGATTTTCTCAGCCCTGCGCGAACGTTTTAAGCTCAGCTGGGCGGGCGGGCGTAACGGCACCGAACGCTACATCTCCAGCCAGGCAAACCAAAGTCTGAGGCCCTCTTTGGCGGGCTTTCTCAACTTGATCCATCCCAACAACATCCAGATTCTGGGTCGCGAGGAAATCGCTTTTCTGGAAACTCTAGACAGCGACCAGCGCCGCGCTGATGTGTTGATCCGAATCGCTTCCCACAACCCGATTGCGCTGGTGATCAGCGACGGGCAACCCGCGCCATTGGATCTGGTGGCCAGCGCCGATGAGTTCGCAATACCCCTTTGGACCTCTGACGCCACCGGGGTGGAACTCGCCAGCCACCTGCAGCACATGCTGTCTCGTCGGGTCGCCCGCAATATCTCATTGCACGGCGTTTTCATGGAAGTCTTCAGCCTGGGTGTGCTGATCACCGGAGACAGCGGCGCCGGCAAAAGCGAATTAGCCCTGGAACTCATCACCAGGGGGCACCGACTGGTGGCTGATGACGCCCCTGATATGACCCTAATCGGCCCCGACGTGTTAGATGGGAGTTGCCCTCCACTGCTGCGGGACTGTCTGGAGGTTCGGGGCCTGGGGGTTCTGAACGTGCGCGCCATGTTTGGCGATGCGGCAATCAAAACCAACAAGTATTTGCGTCTGGTAGTGCACCTAAAACTGATGGATGATGTGGCCATTCGCACAACCCAGATGGATCGACTACGAGGCGATCAGGGCGAACAAACCATCCTAGGCATTAGCATTCCCAAAATCACCGTACCGGTGGCGCCGGGTAGAAACCTGGCGGTGCTGGTAGAGGCCGCAGTGCGCAACCATGGGCTCAAAATCAGCGGCTACGATGCTGCCAGCGAATTTGTCCAACGACAGCGCGCAGCAATCAGAGAAAACACTCCATGAACAACCCTCAGGCAATAGCCACCTCCGCCCAGCTGGTGATCGTGACCGGACTCTCAGGTTCGGGAAAATCTGTGGCCATGACAACCCTGGAGGACCTGGGCTATTTCTGCGTCGACAATCTACCCCTGGGGCTGATTAACGACCTGCTGGACCACAACGCCAGTCGCCAGGAGCCCATGCCTCGCATCGCCTTGGGGCTGGACGTACGCGGACAGCAAAAGAGCCTTCGAACCCTGGGCGATACGCTCAGCGAAGCTCGGGCCCGAGTGCCCTCCACCAGCATTTTCTTTCTCACCGCCGATGATCCGGCGTTGCTGAAGCGTTATTCTGAAACCCGCCGCCCGCACCCGCTACACCATGACGGCCAGTCCCTGGCCGAGGATATCTCCAGGGAGCGCGAGCTGTTGATGCCGGTGGCAGAACACGCCGATTACACCATCGATACCAGTGCCCTCAGCGTGCACCAGCTCAGGCGGGAGATCTGCAACGACCTGGGCGCCGGTGATCGACCCACCATCTTGTTGATTGAATCATTTGCGTTTAAACGCGGGGTGCCCCCAGATGTGGATTTTGCCTTTGATGTCCGATGTCTGCCAAACCCCCACTGGCAGCTGGAGCTGCGGCCGTTAACCGGCCGGCAGCAGGAGGTCAAGGATTTTCTCTCGGGTCACCCCCAGGTTGGGGAGCTGGTGGAGGATTTTTGTTCCTGCCTGCAGCGCTGGCTGCCCCAGTTTGAGGCAGACAACCGCAGCTATCTGACCATTGGCATAGGCTGCACCGGCGGCAAGCACCGGTCGGTTTATGTGGCTGACGCCATCGCCGATCATTTCAGTCAATTTCGTGACCATGTATTGACCTTCCACCGGGAGTTGATATGACCGCTCTGCTGCTGATAACCCACGGCAATCTGGGCAGCAGCCTGGTGGATCAGGCAAGCCACGTCACCGGCGGATTGAAACTGGCCATTGAACTGTTGGGGGTCGATGGTCAGGAACAACCCGAGTCCCTGGTCAAACGTGCCAGCGAACTGCGTGATCTGCTTGGCAGGGAGCTGGTGATTCTGACCGACCTGTTCGGCGCAACGCCCAGCAACATTGCCCATCAGGTGGCCGGCCAGCATCCGGTGGTGCACGGCGTCAATCTGGCCATGTTGCTGCGCGCCACCAGCTACTCCCATCTGACGGAAAACGAACTGGCTCGTCGATTGGTTGAAGGCGGCAGACAGGCCATTTTCAGCGGCAACCAGCCGCCGATGATGTCCAATGCCTGAACTCAGCCTGACCATCATCAATAAACTGGGGCTGCATGCGCGGGCGGCCGCCAAGCTGGTAAACACCGCCAACGCTTTCGATAGCGAGATTCTGATTAGCAACGGTCAGCGCCAGGTCAACGCCAAATCCATCATGGGTGTTATGATGCTGGCAGCAGCAAAGGACAGCAAGATCATAGTCAATGCCACGGGCGGTGATGCTGAACAGGCGCTGACGGCGCTGCAGGATCTGGTCAATCAACGGTTTGGAGAAGCGCAGTAACGGCAGGCTTTGCCGCATCATCTGAGGGGATACTATGGCGCTCGCCATCTACGGCACGGGGGTATCATCCGGCATTGCGATGGGCCGTACCCACGTAGTGCGCGGGCACAATCTAGACCCTCAGGAGCACCCCATTGAAGCGGCCCAGGTTGAAGCCGAAATCCGTCGCTTTCGCCAGGGTGTCCGCAGAGCCAATGACGAACTGCAAAACATTCGACACCGTCTTCCCACCGACACTCCCACAGAAATTGCCGAGTTCATTGATATTCATGTCCTGATGCTGGCGGACGGATCGGTGGCCGAAGCACCGGCAGAGATCATCAGGCAGCAGCGTTGTAACGCCGAATGGGCCCTCAACGTTCAGCGCAATCGCCTCAAAGCCGTGTTTGAGCAGATGAATGATCCTTACATCCGCTCCCGGGCCGATGATATCGATCAGGTGGTGGGCCGAATCTTAAACCAGCTCATCGCCCAGGATACGCCCCAGGCGGCCAAGGGAAATTACCATGGCCTGGTGCTGGTTGCTGATGACATCGACCCGGCCAGTTTTCTGTTGCTGCATCAAGAGGGGATCGGCGGCCTGATTACCGAATTCGGCGGGCCCCTGTCCCATACCGCAATCCTGGCCCGGAGCCTGAAAATTCCGGCGGTGATGGGGATGCGAAATGCGCCACGCCTGATTCGCGAAGGTGAGCTGGTGATGCTGGATGGGTCCAGGGGGGTTGTGGTGGCCCAACCCGACCGTACGGTGCGCCGTCACTACCGAAATAAGCTGCGGGAAGAGTCAGCCCGGCAGACCCAGCTGCAGCAAATTCGGCACCAGCCAACCCGCACTCTGGATCATTGCTCCATAGTCCTTCAGGCCAATGTGGATCTGGCTGAAGATATGGCTTTGGCTCGCCGAAACGGCGCCCAGGGCGTGGGGCTGTTTCGCACCGAGTACCTGTTTCTTAATCGCAACACGCCGCCGGATGAAGACGAACAGTATCAGGCCTATGCCAATCTTGTGGGCAAGTTTGGTAATCAGGCCACCACCATTAGAACCTTGGATCTGGGCGCTGATAAGCGGCTGGCGGGTCAACGCCACCCATCGGGCACCAGCGCCCCTGGGCAAACCGCCAACTCCGGCTTTGACCCCAACATCGGCATATCCTCAACCCCCTCAAGCCAGATGAACCCGGCCCTGGGACTGCGCGCGGTGCGCCACTGTTTGAGCGATCCAGACATGTTTTTGTGTCAGCTCAGGGCGATTTTACGAGCCACTGCCCTGGGGCCAGTGAAAATCCTTATCCCCATGCTGTGTAACACCCAGGAGTTGTTTCAGGTTCGCCTGCTGGTGCAGCAGGCTGAACGGGAAGTCCGAAAATCTGGCACCCCGGTTGGCGACTATCAGCTGGGGGGAATGATCGAAGTGCCCGCGGCAGCTTTATCGGCCCGGGCCTTTGCAAAAAATCTGGATTTCTTGTCCATCGGCACCAACGACCTGATCCAATACACTCTGGCCATCGACCGGGTAGACGATCAGGTCAGCTACCTCTATGACCCACTGCACCCGTCGGTGCTGAAGCTACTGCAAATGACGCTGGACGCCGCAGCGGCCGTTGCCACGCCGGTCTCTCTGTGTGGCGAGATGGCCGCGGACACCACCTATACCCGGCTGCTGTTGGGGCTGGGGCTTCGAGACTTCAGCATATCCCCCGCTCGCCTGTTGGAAGTTCGCCAAGTAGTGAACAATACCGACTTAAGCCAGATCATCGGCCTGACCCGACGCATCATGCGGACCTCCCACCCAACCCGTATTGCGAGCCTGGTGCGGGAGCTGAACGAGGGCTGACTGCCTTCACGTGACCCCGGCGGTGTTTTCGCGGACAATCCCTGGATGACCGTTCCCCCAGACCGCCGACGTGGCTGAATACTCCCGCAGAGAAAAATCTGAGCAACAGCTGCAGCTGCTTAACGAAGCACTGCGCAGCGGTCGCCTGCAGCCGGTAAAACGCATCCTCAACGCCCTTTCCGCCGGCGAAATCGCTGATCTGCTGGAATCCCTGCCACCGGAACGGCGTTCGGTGGTGTGGGATCTCACCGATGCATCCCTGGACGGCGACGTGCTGGTGCACCTGAACGACGAGGTACGGGCCTCGATTATTCAAGCCACCGATGACGAGGAGCTGATTCAGGCCACCACCGAGCTGGATATCGATGACCTGGCCGACATCATCAACGACCTGCCGGATCAGGTAACCGAACAGGTCCTGAAGGTGATGGACCGGGAGGATCGGAAACGCCTGGAAACGGTGCTGTTATATCCCGAGGACAGCGCTGGCGGCATGATGAATCCGGCAGTAATCACGGTCCGAGCTGACGTCAGCCTGGATGTGGTGCTCCGCTTCCTGCGTCGCCGCGGCACCCTGCCAACCATGATCGACCACCTGTTTGTGATCGATCGCTACGGCCACTACATTGGCCGTTTAGCCCTGTCAGACCTGCTCACCAAAGACCCTCAGCTAAGCGTTCGGGAAACCTTGGACGCTGAGGTCCCTGCCATTGGCGTAAACACTCCGGCCACGGAAGTTGCCTCCGCCTTTGAACACCAGGACTGGGTTACCGCGCCGGTGGTGGACGAACGCAATCAGCTGGTTGGCACCATCACCATTGACGACGTGGTGGACGTGATTCGGGAAGAAGCTGAGCACAACGTGCTGGCCATGGCTGGCCTGGATGAAGAAAACGACATGTTTGCACCGGTGCTTGCCAGTTCACGCCGGCGCGCCGTGTATTTGGGTTTGAATCTGGTCACGGCCCTGTTTGCCTCCTATTTCATCAGCATTTTCGGCGCCACCATAGAACGAGTTGTGGCCCTGGCTTTTCTGATGCCTGCGGTGGCGTCCATGGGCGGAATCGCCGGCACCCAGACCCTGACGCTGATTGTGCGCGGAATGGCTCTGGGTCAGGTAGGCTCAGGCAACACCGGCCCATTACTCAGCCGGGAACTGGCCATCGGCTTTTTCAACGGATTGCTGTGGGCGGTGGTAATCGCCATGGTTGCGGCGTTATGGTTCAACGACAGCATGCTGGCCGTGGTGGTGGCCATCGCAATTTTTCTTAACCTGGTGGCGGGTGCGGCGGCGGGTGTGTTTGTCCCACTGCTGCTAAGGCGAATTGACGTGGACCCCGCCCTGGCCGGCGGGATGGTGTTGACCACCGTCACAGACGTTGTGGGTTTTGTTTCTATACTGGGCCTGGGTACGCTGCTACTTACCTGACCGCTGCACGCAGATAGGCAGGCTCAATGAATTCTGCCGCCACAGCCTGAAGGTCTTGCTCCATGGCGATGGTCAGAGCGGTGCTGGCGTGGGGATAACACTGACTCAGCTCCTGCTCCACGCTGGTGCCCAAAGCCTGGCGCAGCTGGGGCCCATAGGCAGAAACGCCTGGGCCTGCCAGCAGCCATTGCCCCTGGGCAACGCTGACCGCTGCCGGATCACAAACTTTCTCCGCTTGGGCCAGCACGCCGCTGGGCTGTTCAAAAACAAATTGGCCGGTATAGACCTGATTCATGCGGGCATCCAGTAATGCGACGACCCGCTGACAGCCGCTGCTCTGGTGAGCGTACAGGGCCAGTGAATGCAAAGTAGAAACCGGGATCAGGCCAAGGTCTGCACCCAAAGCCAGGCCCTGAGCCGCGGCAATGCCAATGCGCACCCCGGTAAAAGATCCAGGACCCCGGGTCACCACGATGGCGTCCAGATCGCCGACCCTCAGCCCCGCCTCTGACAGCAGTTCCTGCACCGTCGGCAGCAGCCGGGCCGCGTGTTCTCTGGGCGCAAGGGCAAACACCTCCCGACTCTGACCGCCATGGCAAAGGGCAACGGAAAAGGCTTCAGTGGCCGTATCAATAGCCAGTAGCGTTCTGCTCAATTCCTTCTCCTTAAGATCAGAGGTTATTATCACTGAACTGGTGGCTGTTGTGTAAATAGGGTTGCTAAGATTGCAGCCAGTTCCCGGGCACCCTACCCTTGATCACCATGAGTAACCGATCTCCGATATTCATCGTCTCCTGCGCCCGCTCCGGGTCAACGCTGATGCGACTGATGGTGGATTCTCACCCACGGCTGTGGTCGCCACCGGAGCTGCACCTGCTGACCCTGTGCCAGCGGCTGTTGTGGGTCCACGGCATCTTAGGTGACAACGGACGTGCCCCGGACGCCTTCTGGGACCAGGTCACCGACCGGGTGCGGGGCCAGGTTGAAGAGATACTCGCGCCCCATCTGCAGGCCAGTGGCAAGCAACGCTGGTGTGAGAAATCCGTTACCGCGGTCAATCATCTCGACATTCTGCACGGCGTGTTTCCGGACGCCCGGGTGATCACCCTGTATCGGCAGATGCCGGATATGGTGGATTCGGGTCTGCGCGCCACCGAGCAGCGAGGCGATGGTTATGATTTTGAACCCTACTTTGCCGCTTACCCCCATAGCCGGGTGGAAGCCCTGGCCAACTACTGGCTGGAAAAAACCCGGGCCATGATCGACCTTGAGTCTGAACACCCGCACTGCCTTAGGCTGCGCTACGAAGACTTAGTGGAATCACCCCAGGCGAGCCTCGCCCGGGTTGCGGCCTTCATCGACGAAACTTGCCCTGCAGACTGGGCAGACTCGGTGTATCAGCAACCCCACCAACAGGGCCCGGGGGATACCAGCGCTTATCAGCGCGACAACGTACAATCCACCTCTGTGGGCTGCGGCGGCGCCCAGGACTTTTCGCAGCTGCCGCGGCGGCTGATTCGCCGGCTAAACGCTACCCTCACTGAACTGCAATACCCGGAGCTTAGTTGATGAAACTGTTGGCGCTGATTTTCCTGACCTTACCCTTCACTAGCGATGTTCCCTGGCTGATCAAAGGCGAGGCAACTCAAGGTTCGGTGTTGTTTGGTGAAACCTCACCCGGCGCCAGGATTACCCTGGATGGGGTGGTTGTGCCGGTTTCTGAGCATGGCCGATTCGTGCTGGGATTTGACCGAGACGCGGCCTCGGAGGCAACCCTGGAAGCCACCCTGGCCGACGGCAGCAAACTGCGTCAAACCCTCAAAATCAGCCCCAGACAATATCAGGTCCAGCGCATCGACGGCCTGCCCCCGGCCCAGGTTACACCACCACCGGAAGTTAGCAGCCGAATTAATGACGACAACGCCCAGATCCGCACGGCCCGGGCAGTACGGGACCTGCGGGACGACTTTGCCCAGGGGTTTATTTGGCCCGCCCAGGGTCCGATCAGCGGCGTTTATGGATCCCAACGGGTGCTCAACGGCGAACCTCGCCGACCCCATTACGGGGTGGACGTGGCGGCCCCAACCGGAACCCCGGTGGTGGCACCGGCGGCGGGAGTAGTGACCCTGGCTCACCCGGACATGTACTACTCCGGCGGCACCCTGATCATCGACCACGGCCACGGTCTCAGCTCAACCTTTCTGCACCTGAGCCGGTTGGATGTGGAGGTGGGCCAACGGGTGGCCCAGGGAGACCCAATTGCCGCCATTGGCGCCACCGGACGGGTCACCGGCCCCCATCTCGACTGGCGGATGAACTGGGGCAAGGCCCGAGTAGACCCGGAGCTGCTGGTGCCCTGCCGACCCAGAGCTGGCCTGGACTGCCCCTGAGTCTCAGCCGGGCAGGCTCCTCAATCCGGCCAATACCAGGGCGGAGCGTCCAGCGGTCCCTGACCGGCGACCTGCGTCTGGCCCAGATTTTTTTCCAGCCCAATGCTATGGCAGCCCGCGTCCTTCTCCAGCGCGTTCACCAGCCGCCGAGCGTGGGACACAACAATCACCTGGCTGAATTTTGAGGCCTTGATAATCAACCGGGCCAGGGCTGGAAGCAGGTCTGGATGCAGGCTGGTTTCTGGTTCGTTGAGCACCATCAGCGGCGGCGGCCGGGGCGTCAGCAGCGCCGCAACCCACAGCAGATAGCGCAAAGTTCCATCGGAAAGCTCGGCCCCGGATAATGGCCTGAGCAGGCCGAGTTGGCGAAAGCTGAGGCTGAAACGGTTATCGTTAGACACCTCAATGGTTAACTCAGCACCGGTAAAGGCATCGTCCACGGCCTCGGCCAAACCTTCGTTGTCGCCAATTTCGATAATAGTCTGCAGCGCCGCTGCCAGCTGGCTGCCTTCATCGTCTAACACCGGTGTGCGGGTGCCCAGCTGGGAGCGCCGGGCCGGCGCGTTGGCGTCGGTTCGAAAATGGTCGTAGAAGCGCCAGCGGGCAATGGAGTCTCGCACCGCTACCGCCTCCGGCGACAGGCCCGGGCTGGCGCGATGCTGAAATAAACTCTCAAAAAGGGGTAAATGCTGGGCCACCACCTCCCACTGCCGCCCTTCCCGGATTTTAACCATGGCGCCGCTGCGATCCACCAGGGCGCTGGCGGGGCGGTAAAAGTCGCCAGCCCAAATCACTTCTTTTTTGATCTGGGGGTCCAAACTGAATGCGGTGGGGCCAAGGCTGCCCGGGGGCGTTAAGCCCAGGGAAATGGCGTAACCAAAGTTCTCACCGGCAAAGCCTAGCCGCAGTCGGGACGGGCCATCACTAACCGTACCCTGAACCGGCACCTTGCCAGACTTCATACCCCTGGAGAGGTTGCTGGGACCTGCCCAAAAGGTTGAGGTAAGGCCGCCCTCACGTGCCAGGGAGCGGATCACGCCGCCGCTGACGGTATCGGCCAACAGTCGCAAAGCTCGATAGGCATTGGACTTACCGCTGCCGTTGGGCCCGGTGATCACATTGAGGGCAGAAAGCTCAACGGTGAGATCCAGCAGGGAGCGGTAGTTGGCTATGGCTAAAGTCTTCAGCACCGCCGACGGGCCCTCCAGGCGGTCCACAGGGTTTGCCAGCGACCCGCTGACGGTTGACCCAACGCCCGCGCCAATAAGGTGGTCCTGACAACGGACAGATAAATTCCCGCGTGACCACTTTGGCGGATTGGCGTAGCCGCGGACGTCCCGGCTACCGCTGACCACAGCGCCTCCACGGCCCGCCGCTGCAGCTCTGGCTGGTTAAGCTGTGCCCGGCGGATCTGAGTCTGAGCGCTCAACTCCAGTGGCCAGGGGGCGCGGCCCAGTTCAGCCAACCGGGGCAAGGTCGAAATCCACTTCAGCAGCACAATCTGCTGCCAGCTGTCGGCCACAGCATGGTCACTGGACGCGGTGGGTTCTAAGGCGGCCAACGGCCCGCAAAAGTCCACCAGCCAGGAGGAAAGTTCGCTCAGGTCGCCAGGGGATTGGCCCTGAATCATGCTGGCCACCACCGACAGCATTCCATCCAGTCGGGGAATTTCCGTATTGGCGCTGTTGGCTGATTCGGCCAGGGTCTTGGTCACCGGGTGCGTAGGCTCGCCGGCCTTGAGCCTTTTCCACTCTTCAAACCACCAGGCCATTTTGGTCATGGCAACACCGGTTTCACGAATCTGCACCAGCTGGGATATTTCATCCAGCAATACAAACTGAGCAGAAATGGCCTGTTGATCAGCCTTGGGCGCAAACACCCGGGTTAACAGGACTTCAGGCTGATCGCGGCGCAGCCGGTCTTCCAGATAAAAGGTCGCCGAATCACTCATTGCGGCCATCAATGCCATCAATGGTGTCCGTGCTGCGCACCGGAGTATCTATGGGCTGCGGCGCCACAATCTCGCGCCGCTCTTCCACCCCGAGTTCGGTCAGGCGCCGGGCCGAGGGCAAGACCTGGCGTTCCAGGGAGCCGACGCTGCGGTTGAAATGGTCAACACTGTTGCCCAGGGACTTCCCCAGCCGGGCAACATGCTCAGAAAATACCCCTACCCGCTTCTGGAAGGTCTCTGCCAGACGGCGGATTTCCCCGGCATTTTTTATCATCGCCACCTGCCGCCAGGAAAAGGCGATGGCTCGCAGCAGGGCTACCAGACTGGTAGGGGTCGCCAGAATGATCTTTTGACGCAGGGCGTCTTCCAGCAGGTTGCTATCGCGTTCCAGCGCCGCGGCAAGAAACTGTTCGCCGGGAATAAACAACACGGCAAAATCCGGACTGGCTTCAAACTGTTCCCAATAGGCTTTGTCGGCAAGCTCCTTGACCCGGGCCCGGACGTTGCGGGTATGGCTAACCAGCGCCGCCTCCCGCTGCTCCGGATCGCTGCTGCTTTGGGCCGTCAGATAGGCATCCAGGGGCACCTTGGCATCCACCACGATATCTCGCTTATCGGGTAGATGAATTACCATGTCCGGCCGCATCAATCCCTCATCACCGCGCACCGCCAGCTGCTCGGTAAAATCACAGCGCTCCACCATGCCCGCCAGTTCCACCAATCGCTTGAGGGTGATTTCACCCCAGCGCCCCCGCACCTCAGGACGGCGCAGGGCCTGGACCAGATTGCGGGTCTCAGCCTGCAGAGACTGCTGGTCCTGGGCCATCAGGGTCAGATGTTTTTCCAACGCGCTGAAGGAACTGCGGCGCTCTTTTTCCAGCGCCTGAATCTGCTCTTCCGACTTTTTTAAGGTCTCGCTAATGGGCTTGACCAGATCGTTAAAGGCCTGCTGCTGTAAGCCAAAATTCGACTGGGCCTTTTGCTGCTGATTGGCAAAACGCTCTTCGGCCAAACGCAAAAAAGACTCAGCGTTGCGCTTTAAGGCACGGCCAGACAGCAACGAAAAGCTGGCTTCCAGGCGTCGCTGACTGTCCTCAAAAACCCGCTCCCGCTCATCAGCAATTTGACGACTGGCGTCGGCCTCAGCGGTCAAGGTGGCCAGGGCGGTTTCCAGCCGCTGCCGCTGACTGGCAAAGCGCACCCAGCAAACTCCCGCCGTCAGCGCCGCGCCGATGAAAAATGCCAGGGTCATCAGAATCAAGGTCTGATCGGCAGAATTGAGCTGGCTCCACCAGTCGCTCAAACGCCGTCACCGGGGTCTTGCGCAAGCCCCAGCACGTCCAGCAGCTGGTCCGCGCGATCAATAATCACATCTGCGCCCCAGGAGCGGGGCTGATCGTGTTCCGGGAAGTAGCCGTAGGCCGCTGCTACAGCGCCACAACCGGCGGCCCGGGCGGCCAAAATATCCCGCTGATCATCACCCACGTAAACGCACTGACCTGGGGATACTTTTAACTGCCGACAGGCCTCAATCAGGCCGTCAGGAGCCGGTTTTTTACGGCGCAAGGTATCGCCACAGATCAGCGCCGAATAGCGCCCGCTAAGGGCCAGCGCGCTTAGCAACGGCTGGGCATAGATTGACGCCTTATTGGTCACGATGCCCCATTTCCAGGGCTTGGCCTCCAGCACATCCAACAGCCGAGACACGCCGGGAAAAAACCGGCTTTTTTCGCTGAGATTGTTGCCGTAGCGGGCCAGAAATTTGGCTAGCAAATCGGCTCTCTGGGCCTCATCGTGGTCGGGGAACGCTGCGCCAATGACGCCGGCACCGCCCCGGGATACGTATCGGCTCAGGAAATACTCATCCAGGGCCTCAAGCCCCTGCTCTGCCCTGAGCCAGTTTGCCGCCGCCGCCATGTCCGGCGCGCTGTCCACCAGGGTGCCGTCCAGGTCAAACAACACCGCCCGTATTTGGCTGATCTGCACCACTCAGGCTTTCTGAAAGGCCGCGATGTAGTTCACCGCCGGGCTGTCAATAAGCTTAGCGCTGCGGCGAATCGGGTTGTAGTCCACGCCGCGGATGTCCACCAGCCCAAGGCCGGCCCTGCGCGCGCTTCGGGTCAGCTCAGAGGGCCGGATAAAACGCCGATACTGATGGGTGCCCCGGGGCAGCAGCCCCAATACGTATTCCGCCGCCACGATGCCCAGGGCGAAGGCTTTGGGGGTGCGGTTCAGGGTCGAGGCAAACAGCCATCCGCCGGGGCTTAGCAGGTCAGCGCAGGCATCAATCACCGACACTGGGTCGGGCACGTGTTCCAGCATCTCCATACAGGTGATGACATCAAAGGGCTGGGGCCCAGCCGCCGCCAGCTCCTCCACCGTCATTTTTTGGTAGTCAACGTTAGTGCCGGATTCGTGCTGGTGCAGTTCAGCCACCTTCAATGCACGTTCGGAAAGATCAATGGCGGTCACGTGAGCGCCGGCCAGGTCCATGGCCTCGCTGAGCAGGCCGCCGCCGCAGCCCACGTCCAGCACCCTGGCCTGCTTAACCTGCGCGTGACGAGTGACATAGTCCAGGCGCAGGGGGTTGAGTTCATGCAGCGGTCGGAAATCGCCTTCCGGATCCCACCAGCCCGCCGCAACGGCGTTAAAACGCGCTACCTCTGCGGGATCTAAATTGGCACTGTCAGTTGCAGCAGACGTCATGGCTCACCTTTTCGCTTCAATGTATGACTGATGGCGCCGGCCATGGCCTGCACCCCGGATGCGATGGATGACAGGTCCATGCGGCTCAGCACCCGATCGCAAAGTAGCTGCTGCCCATCAATCCAGACGTTGCGTACCTGCTGTCGATTACCCGCGTAAACCAGCTGAGAAATCACGTCGAACAATGGCATCAGCTCCGGCCCATCCATCGCGAAGGACAGCATATCGGCTCGTTTGCCAACTTCCAGTGAACCTATCTGGGTTTCAAGACCCAAAGCCCGGGCGCCGCTGATGGTGGCCATTTCCAGGGCATACCAGGCCGGCAGCGCCTCGGCATTTTGCGCCGCCACTTTGCCGATCAGGGCCGCGCTGCGCATTTCACCGAACAGATCCAGGTCATTGTTGCTGGCCACCCCGTCGGTGCCTAACGCCACATTCACACCACACTGGCGCAGGCTTTCCACCGGACAAATCCCGCTGGCCAGTTTCAGGTTCGACTCGGGACAGTGAATCACCGACACCCCAGCCTCGGCGCAGGTCTCAATCTCACCACGTTCCATTTGGGTCATGTGGATAGCCAGCAGGTTTTCGTTAACCAGCCCCAGTTTTTGTAGCCGGGCAAAGGGCCTCAGCTGATGCTCGCGGCGGGAATCTTCCACCTCCTGGGCGGTCTCGTGCAAATGAATGTTGACCTTCAAATCCATCTGGTTGGACAGCAGACAGATCCTGGACAGATTCTCATCACCCACCGTATAGGGGGAGTGGGCAGCCAGGGTGGTGGTTATCAGAGGCTGGTGGCGAAACTCATCATGCACCTCAAGCCCGCGCCGGAAGTACTCATCGGAGGTGCTGGCCCAGCGGGTGGGGAAATCCACCACCAGCATGCCCACGGCCATGCGAAAGCCCAACGCCGCCGCCCGGCGCCCCACCACGTCGGGGAAAAAATACATGTCGTTGGCGGTGGTGGTGCCGCCGCGAATCATTTCGGCGATGGCCAGGTCCGTGCCCAGGGCAACAAAATCCGCATCGGCGAACTCACCTTCGATGGGCCAGATGCGATCATGCAGCCACTGCTGCAGCGGCAGATCATCGCCGATCCCCCGCAACAGCGACATGGCGCTGTGGGTGTGAGCGTTCACCAGGCCAGGCATTAGCACCTGCTCCGGCAACTCCAACACCTGGTCGGCGGTAACGGCCTCACACAGCTCCTGAGCCGGACCTAACACCCTGATCTCGCCGCTGCTGATGCCAATGGCGTGATGCTCCAACACCTGACCCGAAGGAACCACGGGCAAGATCCAGCGAGGCTTGATCAGCAGCTCAACGTGCTGGGTCATTGGACCTGCTCCGGAAAATTGATGACCTGTTGAATGTGGTCAAAACCGCCCGCCAGCATCAGCAGTCGGTCGATCCCAACCGATACGCCGCAGCAGGCGGGTAGCCCGTGGCGTTGACCGTCCAGCAGGGCCTGATCCAGCGGCAGCGGCTGCTGGCCGCCATCACGGCGGCGGCGGTTATCCGCCTGCAGGCGTTGCTCCAAAACATCCGCATCGGCCAGCTCGTCGTAGCCATTGGCAAGTTCCATCCCGCCGGCAAATGCCTCGAATCTCAGCGCCAGCTCAGGATCTGCAGGATCTAGGCGCGCCAGCGCTGCCTGACAGGCCGGAAAATGCGTGATGAAGGTGATCTGATCTAGCGGCAGGCCATCGCCGGCGATGCTGAACAGCAGGTCAATGCACTGGCTACGATCCATCGCCGCGGCGCTGTGTTGATCCATTCGGGCCAGGCTCACGCAGCACTGCTGAAGGTCGGCCAGGGCCGCTGGCAGCGGCTGGCCCAAAAGCTCGTCAATCATATCCCGGTGCCGGCGCCAGGCCGTGGGCAAGGGTGAACTTTGGCAGGCTGTAAGCACCTCGTTGATCAGCTCCGCGACTTCCGTCATCAGCTGATCAAGCTCATAGCCAGGCTGGTACCACTCCAGCATGGTGAACTCCTGGTGGTGCCTGCGCCCCGCTTCACCAGCGCGAAACACCCGGCCCAGCTCATACACCGGGCCGCTGCCCGCGCACAGCAGCCGCTTCAGGGGAAACTCCGGTGAGGTGCGCAGAAAATAGCGTTCCGCGGCCGCCAGGGGTTCAATGGCCGGATCAGGATTAACGGCGCTTAGCAGGACCGGAGTCTCCACCTCCAGCACCTGACGGTGAGCAAAAAAAGCCCTCACCGTATGGTTAACCTGGGCCCGCAGCTGGCGCGCCCGTTGATCCGCCGTGGGCCGCCAGTCCAGCTCGCCCAAACCCCCGCCCCGGGTCACTCCTTAACCCGTGACACGTACTCCCCGGTGCGGGTGTCGACCTTGACCACTTCGCCTTCGTTAACAAACAGCGGCACTTTAACCACCGCGCCGGTTTCCAGGGTCGCAGGCTTGGTGCCACCGCCGCTGGTATCACCGCGCACGCCGGGATCGGTCTGAGTGATGGTGAGCTCGGCAAAATTTGGCGGCTCTACGATCAACGGCGAACCGTTCCAGAGCATCACCAGGCAGTCGTCTTCTTCCTTCAACCATTTCGACGCATCGCCCACCGCAGCGGCATCAGCGGCAAACTGCTCGAAGCTTTCCGGATGCATGAAATGCCAAAATTCCCCGTCGGCATAGAGGTACTGCATGGTCTGCTCAAAGATATCTGCCGCCTCAAAGGTCTCACCTGAGCGGAATGTCTTATCCACCGTTCGGCCCGTTTTCAGGTTCCGAATGCGAACCCGACTGAAGGCCTGGCCCTTACCTGGCTTGACGAACTCGTTCTCAACGATATTGTAAGGATCACCGTCAAGGATGATCTTCATACCGGATTTAAAATCCTGGGTGCTATAGGTAGCCATGCCGTCTCCGTGTTTAAGCAGTAAGCTTTGCGCATCCCAACCCGGCCTCCCTGAAGGAGCCTGCGACGAGTCGTGGCGGGCAAAGCCGGGTATTTTACCGAGTACCGGCTATCATCCACAAACCCGAGTTTGCATGGCCACCGCCGGCAGCCGTCGGGCAACCCCCTAAACCATCACGGATTGAGCATTGACCCCTCCCAACACCGTTTCCCTGCGACGTCTTTCCCAGCTGCCCAGCGCGCTGCAAAGTGAACAATCTGAGCAGATTAGTGCCGCCCGCCAGTTCCCCATGAGAATCCCCCAGGGTTTTGCTGAGCTGATCGATTGGAATGACCCCCTGGACCCCCTTTTGCTGCAGGTGCTGCCAGACCCCAGGGAGTTGAGTGGATCGGGCAGCACCGACCCGGTGGGGGAACTGGCGTCCCGACAAGCCGGCGGCCTGGTGCACAAATATTCTGGCCGGGCCCTGCTGGTCACCACCAGCGCCTGCGATATTCATTGTCGCTACTGCTTTCGGCGCCATTACCCCTATGAGGACGCCGCGCCGGATCATCAGCGCTGGGTGGAAGCGGTCAATTATTTGCAAGATCAGCCCGAGGTTTCAGAGCTGATCTTAAGCGGCGGCGACCCCCTGACCCTGTCCAACCGCCGGCTGGCAAGGCTCGGCGACGAACTGAAGCGGCTGCCTCAGCTGCGCAGGCTTCGGATTCACACCCGCACGCCGCTGGTCAAACCTCAACGGGTCGATGAGGAACTGCTGAGCTGGATTGCCCAGTCCAGCTGGCCCGTTACCCTGGTGCTGCATTGCAACCACCAAAATGAGATCAGCGATGCGGCCCAAAAGGCCATCGGCCAGCTACGTCGGGCCGGCGCTACCCTGCTCAACCAGTCGGTGCTGCTGGCCGGGGTCAATGACCGCCTTGCGGTGCTCAAATCCTTGTCAGAAGCGCTGTTTGACGCAGGCGTATTGCCTTACTACCTGCACCAGCTGGACCCGGTTCAAGGCGCTGACCACTTCGCCGTGAGTGAGCAGCGGGCCATTGAGTTGATTGACGCACTGCGGGAGCAATTACCTGGCTATCTGGTACCAAGACTGGTCTGGGATCCGGCCGGGTCCGCCGCCAAGCAGATCATCGCCTGAATGGCTGGTCGGCAGGAGGAGCCGAAGCTAGCCAGCAACAAGCGCTGAGGCGGACCCAACAGGTGGTAAAGGTGGGAAAAATCCGGTAAAACAGTGGGTTCGCGAGTCTGTATGCGATCCGTACTAACGGTTCGCCGGGACGACCTCAAGGAAACGGTTTGAAATCTGATGATTTATTGCGTTTGCTGGTGATCGAAAAATCACTGGAAGACGCTGAATATCTGTTGTCGACCATGCGCAACGCCGGCATTGCGCCGCGCCCATCCAGCGTTCAGGACTCTGACGAACTGAACGCACTGCTGGACAAAAAGCCTCTGGATCTTATTTTGCTCAACCCCGAGGTGGAAGGTCTGGATTTGCAGACCGTCTCCAATGCGGTGATGCGCAGCGGCAAGGACGTGCCCATCATTGTGCTGATGGACACCTTTGACGCAGACCACGAACAGGCCGCCCTGCAGGCCGGCGCCACAGCGGGCGCCAGCAACGACAATGACAGTCACCTGATTTCTGTAGTGCACCGGGAAGTGGGTAATTTGGCCACCCGGCGACGCCTGAGATTTGTCGAAGGATCCCTGCACGAAGCGGAAAAGCGCGCCTACGCGCTGCTGGACAGCTCCCGGGACGCCATCGCTTACGTCCATGAGGGAATGCACGTATACGCCAACCCAGCCTACCTGCAACTATTTGACTACGACGATTTCGAAGAGTTGGAAGGACTGCCGGTGCTGGATATGGTCAGCTCCGGCTGCGCGCCCAAACTCAAAGATGTGCTGAAAGCGCTGAGTAAAGACGCTAACGCCTCGGAGAATCTGGAGATCCAGCTGCGAATGCCGGACGGCCAGGAGAAAAAAGCGGTGATGGAGTTTGCTCCGGCCAGCATCGACGGCGAACCCTGCACTCAGGTGGTGCTGCGCGACCGCAGCTCTGACCCGGAACTGGAAAAAGAGCTGCGCGACCTGAAAACCCAGGATCTGGTTACCGGACTGTTTAATCGCCAGCACATCGTACGCGCCGTCGAAGAAGCTAAAGGCAAGCTGGCAAGCTCCGGCGAAAGCAGCAGCCTGATCTTTATGGACGTGGACAACTTCAAGACCTCCCTGGATCAAGTGGGCCTGGCTGGCGTGGACCTGGTGTTAGCTGATCTGGCCAGCGTGATTCGCCAGCATGTGCCCGAAGGTGACCTGGCCGCTCGCTTTGGTGACCAGACCTTCGCCATGCTGCTCAGCGGAGACGCCGACTCCGCGGCAAAAGTGGCTGAAAAGCTGCGCAAAGGCGTCGAAGCTCATATTTCTGAGGTGGGCGGAAAATCCGTCACCCTCACCGCCAGTCTTGGCATTTGCCAGCTGCTGGAAAGCTCCGGCAATGCCCAGGAACTGCTGTCCATGGCCAGCAGCCAGGCTCAACAGGCCAATGCGGCGGGCGGCAACCAAGTTTCGATCCACGACCCGCTTAGCCACAAGCCCGGCGAACAAAGCGGCAGCAGCAAATGGCTGGCGCTGGTGGAAGATGCGCTGGAAAACAGTCGGATTTCACTGGTATTTCAACCGGTGGTCAGCCTGCACGGCGACGAACAGCAAATGTATGAGGTGCTGTTCCGAATGAACACCAAAGATGGTGAGGAAGTGGCGCCCAGCGAATTCATGCCCGCCATTACTGATCACCAGCTTGGCGCAAAAATCGACCGCCGAGTGATTATGATTGCGCTGGAAAAACTCAAAGATCACCAGACCAGCACCGGCGAAGCGGTACAGTTTTTCATTAAGCTACTGCCCCAAACCATCAGCGACCCAACCATGCTGCCCTGGCTGGCCAAACAAATGCAGGCCAATCGCCTAAGCGGCGACAGCGTGGTGTTTGAGATGCCCGAGAGCAAGCTGATGACCAACCTGAAGCCGGCCAAACAGTTCCTCAAGGGACTCAAGCAGCTGCACTGCAAATTTGCCATTGAGCAGTTCGGCAGCGGCCTAAACTCGTTTCAGATGCTCAAGCATATCCCGGCAGACTACCTGAAGCTTGATCGCACCTTCATGGGCGATTTGCCGAAAAACGAAGAACATCAGGCGAAGGTAAAAGAGCTGGCCCAGCAGGCCCAGGCTATGGGTAAAGTGACCATCGCCGAGTTTGTGGAAGATGCTGCCAGCATGTCGATACTTTGGCAGTGTGGGGTGAACTTCGTGCAGGGCAACTTCCTGCAGGAGCCCGCAAAAGTGATGTCCTACGAGTTCAGCTGATCGACTACTTGCCTGCAGCCCCATCATCTCCTGCCACTGTTCGGTGTTCATTCCCGGTTCAGTGCACCTGGGTGACCCTGACCCAGGATTGGTGTATACCGTCCCCCATTAAAACCACATGAGTAACTGCTGATGACTTCAGACGCCGTTTCTTCCGCTGGCGGTGCCGGCGCCTACGTACGCAACCCCCAGGACGAACTGTTTGGCCACCCCAAGGGCCTGTACGTGTGCTTTGCCACGGAGCTGTGGGAGCGATTTTCGTTTTATGGCATGAAGTACCTGTTGTTGCTGTATCTCACCAAATATCATCTGTTTTCAGACGACATGGGCTACGACGTGCTGGGCGCCTACGCCGGTCTGGTATACGCCCTGCCGCTGATTGGTGGCCTGCTGGCTGACCGATATCTGGGTATGCGCAAGGCGGTGGTATTTGGCGGCCTGCTGCTGACGGTAGGCCACCTGCTGATGGCTGTGGAAGGCGATCAGGCGGTGGCGTTTGCTGCGGGCACCATTTTAGCCGCCGACCTGGCCCTGAAAGACGGCACCATCATCGCTGCGGGCACTACGCTGGCGGCTGACATCGTCAACCGGGACATAGGGGCGCTGAAAGTTTTCTACCTGGCGCTGGCAATGATTGTGGCAGGCGTTGGCTACCTGAAACCCAACATCTCCACCATTGTGGGAAAACTTTACGCTAAAGGTGATTCGCGGCGCGATTCCGGCTTCACCATTTTTTATATGGGCATCAACATTGGCTCGTTTACTGCCACACTGCTGTGTGGATGGCTGGGAGAAACCTACGGCTGGGGCTATGGCTTTGGTGCCGCCGGCATCGGCATGCTGCTGGGACTGCTGACCTTTTTATGGGGTCAGAAGTTTCTTCATGGCCACGCGGACCCCTCCGATCCGGAGATATTGAAGCAGGCGGCCGTTGGACCCATCAACAAAGAGTGGTCCATCTATCTGCTGACGATACCGGCCATCGCGGTTATCTGGCTGCTGGTTCAACATGAACCCATTGTTCACCTGACCCAGAATGTGCTGCTGGTGTTATCAATTGTCGGTATCATTTTGTTCTCCATGTTTTACCAACAGCCGGTCACCAATTCCCGCACCGGTGCCTATGTTCTGGCCCTGATCGCCATTACCCTTGGCACCGTCTCCACCATGATTGCCAATCATGTGTTGCCCGGTTCAGAAGGACTTGGAGAACAGTTGGGTTATGCCGCGCTGGGTGCCATCGCCGCATTCATCGCTTATGGATTTAAATTCCATTATTCCGAGGAATTTTCCAAGACAGTGGTGTTGATGATTCTGATTGCCTCCACCATTGTGTTTTGGGCACTATTTGAGCAATCCGCCGGTTCCATGACGCTGTATGCAGACCGGGTTGTTGATCGCCAGGTGGGCAGCACAGAATTTACTGCCTCCCAGTTTGGGTCGCTCAATGCTGGATTCATCATGCTGCTGGCTATTCCCTTCGCTATTCTCTGGACATGGCTCAGCAAAAAAAATCTGGAACCAAACACGCCCATGAAATTTGGCTTAGGTATCATCCAGGCCGGACTGGGATTTGGAGCGCTGGTTTACGGCGCAGATCACCTGAACGAGGCGGGCCAGGTGGCTGCAATCTGGCTGGTGCTGGCTTATCTGCTGCATACCAGCGGTGAACTGTGCCTGTCGCCGGTTGGACTGTCGGCGGTTACCAAACTGTCGATCTCCAGAGTGGTTGGCGTCAGCATGGGCACCTGGTTTCTGGCTACCGCACTGTCAGAAACGGTGGCCACCCGCATGGGCAAGCTGGCCTCGGTGGATACCACCAACGGTGAGGTGGGTGATATCTCCGTGGCGCTTGCCACTTATACCGAACTGTTCAGCTTTCTGATGTGGATGGGAATCGGCGTAGGTGTGTTCATGCTGGTGATTTCGCCACTGTTACGCAAAGGCATGCACGACGTACGGTAGACTTAAGCAAATGCCTATCTACGAATATGTTGCCCAAAGTGACGACGACTGCTGCGAGTACTGCGCCGAGGGCTTTGACGAACTGCAGAAAATGGCC
>CAYGPO010000011.1:0-28507 GCA_964351665.1 uncultured Gammaproteobacteria bacterium
GGTTTGGCTGGCGCTGGTGCTGAGCCTGATCCAGAGGCGTTGTCGGCGCTGGGTCGTGGGCTGCTGGGCGCAGCGGGTTTGAGCGCGTCGGCGGCGGCGGGTTTTGGCGCCGGCGGTGACTTCGGGGCCACTTCACGGGCGGCTGGGCTTTCTGCAGGCTTGGCCGGCGCGCTGCTGGCACCAGCATTTGCGCCGGCGTTAGCCGGGGCGAAGGCTGGGGCAGGGGCCGTTTTGCTGCCAGCCGCACTGTCGCCAGTGGGTTTAGGCTGTGGGTCCGCCGCTGGCTTGGCTGAGTTGCCGGCATCGGCTGGCTTGGGCTGTGAATTGCCCGAAGCTCCAGCGTCGCTGTCTGTATTTCTGCTGCGGCTTGACCGTTGGGGCCCGTTGCCGGATCGCGGATTGTCTTGACCCTGGTTGCGAGGCTGACTGTTGCCACCCTGATCTGCAGAGCCCTGGGCCTTAGGCTCGCCGCTCTGGTTGTTCTCAGCTGCGCCATCATGGGTGTTCTCGCCCCGCTGACCGCCTTTGCCACGACGATTGCGTCCACCGCGTCGGCCGCGACGTCTTGAGCGCGGAGCGCCGGTTTCGCCGTCGGCGGATTGCTCCGGATTATCCTTGGGACTGCTGCCAGCGCTGTCGTTACGGGTTTTGGGCGCCTCAGTATCGCTGGTGCCCTCGACTTTTTTGGCCGGCCCCTTCTTCGCGCTGGTTTTCTTACCGGTACGCTTTCGTTGGCTGCCACGACCGCCGTCTGGGCGTTCTCGACGTGGGCCACGACCACGGCCGCCGCCACGATTTGAGTCGCCCTTGGCGGTGCTTGCCGGTTTTTTCTCGGGTGGCTTGGGTGCTTCCGCCGCCGGCGCTGCCGCGCTGCCGCCAAACAGGCCAGCCAACCAGGCAAAAAACCCGCCCGGTTTTGCTGCAGTCTGTGTCTCTGAAGCGACGCTGCGGGCTGCCCGTGGAGCAGACGCAGGCGCCGGGGTGGGTGGGGGTACGCTCACCACCGCCGGTTGTTCAGCCGACTTGAGGCCGTCCGGGGTGTTGCTGGCCACCACTTCTGGCTCCGGCGGATCAACCATGGTGTAGCTGGCATCGCCGTCCAGCCGCAGGTCCTGCCGGCGCACTCGCCGAATCTCAAAATTTGGCGTGTCCATGTGAGGCGAGTTAATCACCAGCACCGGCACCCGATGACGGGCCTCGATCTGGGATACCGCATGGCGTTTTTCGTTCAGCAGGAAGTTGCCCACGTCGTTGGGAACCACCGCGATCACCTCGCCGGTGAATTCCTTCATGGCCTCTTCTTCCACCAGCCGGATGACCGATAGGGCCAGTGATTCGATACTTCGAATGAATCCGTGGCCGTGGCATCGGGGGCAGACGTTCTGGCTGGATTCACCCAGTGACGGCCTGAGCCGCTGACGGGACATTTCCAGCAGGCCAAAGCGCGAAATTCGGCCGATTTGGGTCCGCGCTCTATCGTTTTTCAGTGCGTCTCGAAGGCGATCTTCCACCGCGCGCTGGTTACGGGTCTCCATCATGTCGATGTAGTCGATCACCACCAGCCCACCCAGGTCTCGGATGCGCAGCTGGCGGGCAATTTCGTCGGCAGCCTCAAGGTTGGTATTGAGGGCGGTTTCTTCGATATCACTGCCCTTGGTTGCCCGGGCCGAGTTGATATCGATGGAGATCATGGCTTCGGTGTGGTCCACCACAATAGAGCCACCGGAGTGCAGGCTGACCTGCCGGGCGAAGGCCGACTCGATTTGGCTTTCGATCTGATAGCGGGAAAACAGCGGCGTTCCGCTGTCATAAAACTTGAGCTTGCGCAGGTTGTGGGGCATCACCTGCTGCATGAATTCCCGGGCGTCGTTGTAGACGTTTTCGGCGTCGATCAAAATTTCGCCGATATCGCTGCGCAGGTAGTCCCGCAGGGCGCGGATAATGAGTTGGCTTTCCTGATAAATCAGGAACGGGGCCTTGCGCTCCTCGGCGGCGGTGGTGATGGCCGTCCAAAGCTGCTGCAGGTATTCAAAGTCCCAGCGCAGTTCCTCGGCTTCGCGGCCGACCCCGGCAGTGCGCACAATCAGACCCATGGTGTTGGGTACGTCAAGCTCTTTCAGCGCGTCTTTGATGGCCTGTCGGTCTTCACCTTCGATGCGCCGGGAAACACCGCCGGCCTTAGGATTGGTGGGCATCAGCACCAGATAGCGTCCAGCGAGGCTAATATAGGTGGTGAGGGCTGCGCCTTTGTTGCCGCGCTCCTCTTTCTCCACCTGCACCACCAGTTCCTGACCCTCTTTGATCAGGTCCTTGATGCTGCCCCGGGAATCTGCACCGTCCTTGTGGAACTGGGGGCAGATTTCTTTCAGCGGCAGGAACCCGTGGCGATCGGCGCCGTAGTCGACAAAACAGGCCTCGAGACTGGGCTCAACCCGGGTGACCCGGGCCTTGTAGATATTCGCCTTGCGCTGTTCCCGGGAGTTAACTTCGATGTCGAGGTCGTAGAGGGTCTGACCATCAACGATTGCCACGCGCAGCTCTTCCGGCTGCGTCGCGTTAATCAGCATTCTTTTCATTATTATGTCCTTGATTGCGCGCAGCCGATCAGCCGTCGTTCCTAGACGGCGATGCCTGTGTCCCTCAGCTCAGGCCCCCGGAAGCCGGAAGCGCGCGATGTTTCATTTCTGCACAACTGGTGCAGACAGCTGGCGTTATCGCCGTTGGGCGCCGCGCCTGATTTGCCGGAGGGACTAGTCGGACTCAAGACCTGGCGGTCGCCTAAAAGCCGTGTGTACGTCACAGAAAGGAAGCGCTCACATGGCTAGCGGAGTAATATAACAACCTTAATACCCGCCAGCAATGACCCATGCAACCCACTGCAGATTTCTCGCACGTACAACAACTTACGGTTAGTTCTGAACAAGCCGGACAACGCCTGGATAATTTCCTTCTGCGGGTGCTAAAGCGTGCTCCCAAGAGCCTGATTTATCGCATCATCCGCCGTGGCGAGGTACGGGTTAACAGCGGCAGAGCCAAACCCACCAGCCGGCTCAAGGCCGGCGACGTGATCCGGGTTCCGCCGGTGCGCCTGGGCGACGATGAACCGGCCATCATCAGCGCAGATCGAGCTGCCCAGGTGGGCAGCTGGGTGTTGACCGAAACCCAGGATTTTGTGGCCCTAAATAAACCCCCAGGTATTGCCGTGCATGGCGGCAGCGGCCTCAGCTGGGGGCTGATCGACCTGGTGCGTCGCTGGCGACCGGACGACTATTTAGAGCTGGTCCACCGGCTGGATCGAAACACCAGCGGCTGCCTGCTGTTGGCCAGAAACCTCCAAGCCCTGGCCCAGGCCGGGCGCTGGTTTGCCGGAGACGGCGTCGGCAAAACCTACCTCACCATCTTGCAGGGTGAACTTGCCGGTAAATCCGTCAGCTGCCGGGCACCCTTAAGCCGGGTCGCTGCAGGCGACGGCAGGCGAGAGGTGAGGGTGAACGAACAGGGCAAGTCGGCGGTCAGCCATTTCACCCAGCTAGCCCAGGCCGGCGGTCACACCCTGGCCCGGGTCGAAATCGAAACCGGCCGCACTCATCAGATCAGGGTGCATGCGGCTAGCCTGGGTGCGCCGGTGCTGGGAGATGACAAATACGGTGACCGGGGCATCCCGGCAATGAAGGTCAAACGGTCCATGCTGCACTGCCATCGGCTGGATATCGTTGAAGCGGCGCTGGGCATTTGCGCGCCGGTACCGGCAGATTTTGCTGCCCTGGCCGATCAGCTGTTCGGCCCAGAACACTGGCCTTCGTTGATTTAGCGGGCTAACCCCAGAATCCGGGGCCGGCGCTGGCTGAGTAGATCAGCGGCAGCGGCGCTGCGGCCAGCAGCAGACTGCCTGCCATTACGTGCAGAGCAACGGCTGGAAACAGCTTTTGGTGACGGTTGAAGTGCCATAAGCAGGCCAGGGCCAGCAGCCAGGTGAGCAGCATTAGCTCCATATTGGGTAGGTGGGTCAAACCGAAAATCAGCGCCACCGTTGCGATGGCCGGCGCGGCCGCTAAGCCGGCCCGGCGTGCCAGGGGAAATAATACGGTGCACACCACCCATTGCTGAACCATGGCCCAGAGTAGGTAGGTCAGCCAGCGCAGCGGCGACACTGACCATTGGCCGCCGTCGGCGCTCAGCAAGGAGGCGATAAACAGGGCCATCAGCATAGCCAGGGGGATCATCAAAATGGCCAGATCCACCAAACTGCGGGCCTTAGATGTGGGCGGAAGATGCTGCCGGGAGGGCGCTGATGGTTTCAGTCGACTCAGAACGATGCACAAAGCAAGGCTAGCCGCCGCAACCGCTAAATACCCGGGTTCCCACCTGGGTTGGCTGAAACACCACCAGACGCTGAGCATCAGCAGAGCCAGCGCCGCGGCGGGCCTCAAGGCCGGTCGTACCAAGGCAACAAGCAGGCCCAGGCCCAGGGCTGCGATCCAACCGGGGTGAGGCAAACGGGGTTGGTTGATCTGCGCCTGACCCCACAGCGCAGGCTTTTGATGAAAGCTATCCAGCTGATTTCTTACCTTGGCCGTTGACCACCAAAAGCGCTTTGACAGTTCACTGAGATCAGGCGGGCTGGCAGAACCACTGATTCTGGCCGCTGCTTGATCCGGTGGTGGGTTTTGGCTCAAGGGATGAAGGGAAATTCGGTGCAGGGTGATCACTGCCGGCTGGCCGTACGGGTGGATCCGCAGCGTGGCCAGGGTCTGGTGCTGTTGTCCCCAGGCTACGGATTGGCCGTCAATGCTCCAGTTAAGGCTGGTGGCATCAAGTTCCAGGGTCTGGCGGCCGGGCGCAATATCAATGGTCTTGCTTCCCGCGGCCGGGCCTGACAGCTGGGCGCGATGGTAAAGCTTCAGCTGGGCCGATTGCGCGGCGCTGAGGTCCAGCTCAATCAATTTTAGCGCCTGGGTCGGCAGCCGCAGGCCGTCAAAATTCAGCGGTAGATACACCCGGGAGTCGGCCTTCTGCAGCGTTAGACCGTCAGCGCCCCGCTGCCATAGCGTGTTGCCTACTGGCTGACCGCCAATGACATGGGAGGGTTTGGCCGGCAGCCAGGTCTTTCCAACAGTAATGAGTTGCTGAAGTTGTTTGAGCTGATCAGCCAGCGCGGCGTCCACCGAAGGCTGCACCGCCAGCAGAAAAAAAATCGGCGTCAGCGCCAGCATCAGCCACCAATAACGGCCGCTCAAGAGGTGATCAGTCGATTGACCTTGGCTGCGCAGATGAAGTCGTTTTCCGACAATCCATCAATCGCATGGGTGATGTAGCTCACTGTGCAGTTGTTATAGCCTACTTTCAGATCCGGGTGGTGATCCTCGCGATGGGAGATCCAGGCCAGGGCGTTAACAAAGGCCATAGTCTGGTAGTGATCATCGAAGCTAAATTGCCGCTGGATGCTGCCATCATCAGCCTGGCTCCAGTCACTAATCTGGGGCAGCAACTGGGCCACTTGATCTGCGGTCAGGGGCGATGTGCCCCCTTCACAGGGCGTACAGGTTTTTCGTGTGAGGTCAGAGTCAGCCATCGCCCCATTGTACCAGCGGATTGACGGTTATCAGTAGCTTCCACACAATACCTGGCTCCTTTAATCGGCGCTGATCTCTGAGTGCCACGGAACCTACCCTTGATGAATAACGCCCTGCATACACGCTATTACGATATCGCCACCCGGGTGCTGCGCCTTGAGCATCGTTCCCAGTTGCTGAAGGACAACCCCTGGCAGGACCCGGCTGACCGCCAGCTCAGCGTCTATCTGCCCCCGGGCTATCATGAAGGTGATGACCACTACCCGGTTATCTGGTCACTGGCTGCGTACACCAATAGCGGCGCCTCATCGAACAACTGGCGAGGATTTGAGGAAAACACCTTTCAGCGGGTAGAGCGACTGATCCAATCCGGGGCCATGGGCCCGGCTATTGTAGTGGCGCCGGATTGCTTCACTACCCTGGGTGGCAATCAATATCTGGACAGCCTCGGGGTGGGTAACTACGCCAGCTATCTGCACCAGGAGCTATTGCCCTTCATCGACGCTAAGCTGCGCACCCTGCCAGGACCAGAGCACCGGGCGGTGATGGGAAAATCCTCCGGCGGTTATGGCGCGCTGCACTGTGTCATGCACCATGGCGAGCACTGGGGCGCGGTGGCCAGCCACGCCGGTGACATGGGTTTTGACTGGGTCTATCAACCGGAGTTTCCGGCCTGCGCCCTGCGACTGGCCCGGGCCGGCAGCGTAGATCGGTTCCTGAGCCAGTTCTGGGCCAGTGAAAAACGCGGAGGGCCGGAGTTTTCCACCCTGATGTGCCTGTGCCTGGCCGCATCTTACGATCCGAACCCAGTAGCACCTCGGGAGATCCGTCTGCCCTTTGATCTGCATACCCTGGAACTGGATCCTCAGCGGTGGCAGCAGTGGCAGCGGCACGATCCGCTGGAAACCGTCGCTGACTGTGCCGATGCCTTGAAATCTTTACGCGCTATACATATAGATTGTGGTGATATGGACGAATACCGAATTCAGTTTGGCAATCGGCGCTTTAGCCAACGCCTGACCGATTTGGGTGTAGAGCACAGCTATCAGGAGTTCCAGGGCACTCACCGGCGTCTGGACCATCGACTGGATACTTCATTGCCGGTGTTATATGAGGCCATTAAGGCATGATTAACGTTCAGCAATCCGCCCAGGACTATTTTCGCCATCTGATCACCCAGCAGGAAGCGGAAGGTCTGGGGCTGCGCCTGATGGTGAGCCAGCCAGGCACCCCCGCAGCGTCCTGCGAGCTGAGTTTTTGCGACGACAAAGACACCCGCCCAGACGACCAGCGAATTGCACTGGACGGCTTTACCCTGTTTATCGAGTCGGCGTCTATTCCCTATCTGACCGCCGCGGAAATGGCCTACGAGAAAGATGCCACCGGCGGTGAGCTGGTGGTCAAGGCGCCTAATCTAAAAGGCTCAGAGCCCGACCCCGATTCTCCCCTGACAGAACGCATTCAGTACATTCTCGCCTCAGAGGTAAACCCCTCATTGGCCTCTCACGGTGGCCAGGTCTCCCTGGTGTCGGTGACCGAGGAAGGCGTGGTGACGCTGCTGTTTGGCGGCGGCTGTCAGGGCTGCGGAATGGTAGGGGTGACGCTGAAAGAGGGTGTGGAAAAAACCCTCAAAGGTCAGCTGCCGGAAATCACCGAAATTCGAGACGCAACGGATCACAGCAGCGGCGAAAATCCTTACTACTGAATACTGGCTTAGGAACTGGCTACTAATCACCGGCTGCTGAGAACCGGCGTAACTCGGGGCGGGCAGACGCGGGGCCTGGGCCCCGCGGCTCATTATTCGATTTTGAGGTCGACTACGCCGGGCTTGGCGGCGTAATAAGCCGCCAAATCCTCCATGTCCTGCAGAGATAAGTTGGTTGCAAAGCCGCCCATAATGGCGTTGACTCTCGCACCTGATTTGTAGTCCTGCAGCGCTTTCACCAGGTAGTCCCCATACTGGCCAGCCAGTCTTGGGTACTGGGGATCCACGCCGTTGCCGTCCTCACCATGGCAGGCAACACACAGCTGATTCTTACTGGCCCCGGCAGCCGGATCTCCACCGGCAAAATATTCCGGCTTCGGTTCGCTGCCGGTCAACGAGACAAAGTAGCTGGCGATGTCGTTAATATCAGCATCACTCATGCTGCCGGCCTGGGCCAGCATGGTGGGATGGCTACGTTGCTCATCTCTATAGGCTTTTAGGGCCGAAACCAGGTACTGATAGTTTTGGCCGCCGATTTTTGGCACATGGTAGGTAGGATAGGCGTTGTTATACCCTGGAATGCCGTGGCATCCCGTGCAGGTATAGGCTTTGACCTGGCCCCGGGCAGCGTCGCCCTGTTGCGCGGTGTTTTGGGCCCATAAAGGGCTGGAGAATGACGCGATAGCCAGCGTCAGACCTGCCAGCGTATGTGGCAGAGTCTTTGCCAGAATTCTGGCAGCATTAGGTTTCACTGAAGTTGCTTCCCTGATTGTCTCAGCTGAGGTGCATGGGTTCCCGCCCGTGCGGGAACGCTGGCTAGTATAGCGTCGGATCGAGTCGCGGCAAAGGTGGTGGGTTTAACCAATTGGCCGTCACCTTCACCAGCCGTCGGCGTCCTATTTGCTGCCATATTCCCCAGCTGGCCGGTTTTCAGGCCTCTGGCGGGATTGGCAAGAATCCTGCTTTAAAACCCCTGGAGCAATAAACATGACTTTTGCGCTATATCGAGCACAGGAGTGCTGGCGTTATAGTGAACTACTACACCCATATGCTCTACGGGCGGTCCTCAGCGGGGGCTGTCTGGGCTTTCTCCGCCACAGCGGAGTCGAAAAAAGGAAAACAAGATGATAGGTCAACGATTCAAATCGGCGGCTTTTATCGCCTGTCTGGCAGCCCTTGTCGGCTGCGGCGGCCCAAATGCTGACGGCGGGTCATCCGCGGAGGGTGATGGCGAGGATGAGACCGAACAGCTGGCGGTGCCGGTGGAGGTTTCCCAGGTGGGACGAGGGCGGGTGTTCGCGGCCTACAACGGCACCACCACGCTGGAAGCCGACCGGCAGGCAGACGTAGTGGCTAAAACCACCGGCGTGGTGCTGAAGCTGCTGGTGGAAGAGGGTGACCAGGTCACCGCCGGCCAGGTGGTGGCGGAGCTGGATCGGGAGCGGCTGGATCTGGAAGTCGCCAGGGCCAAAGCCACCCTGGCCCGGCTGGAAAACGACTACCGCCGGTCCCAAGAGATGCAGGAAAAGCGATTGATCTCTGCCGAAGCCTTTGAACGGGCCCGGTTCGATTATGAAACCGAGAAGGCCTCCTATGAGATGCAGAGGCTGGAGCTGAGCTACACCCAGGTGCGTACTCCAATCAGCGGCATCGTATCGGCCCGTATGGTGAAGATTGGCAACCTGGTCAACCTGCACCAGGCCATGTTTACGGTGCACAACTTCGACCCTCTGCTGGCGGTGATTTTTGTGCCGGAACGCGAGCTGTCGGCCCTGCAGCCAGGTCAGAGGGTTGAGCTGGCCCTGGACGCCCTGGCCGAGCAGAATTTTGTTGGGGAGCTGGCAAGGATTAGCCCGGTGGTGGATCCGGCCACCGGTACCTTTAAGGTCACCATTGAAATCAACGACCCGGACCCGCGGCTCAAGCCCGGCATGTTTGGCCGTGTCAGCGTAGTCTACGACGAACGCCCGGATGCCATCACCATTCCCCGGGAAGCCCTGGTGGTGGAAGATCGGGAGCGCTATGTCTATCGGGTGCAGGGTGATCGAGCCCAGCGGGTTGATGTTGAGGTTGGCTATTCCACCGGCGATATGGTGGAAGTGCGCAGCGGTCTTGAGCCCGGCCAACAGGTGGTCACCGCCGGCAAGGGCAGCATCAGCAACGACACTTTGCTGGATATTATTAACCGGCAGGTCAACGACAGTTCCTCCGAGCTGGCGGAACGTCCCTCTGATACCAACGTGAACGGATAAGTCCAATGAGCCTGATCCGAATTTCTACCCGGCGCCGGGTCACTGTGGCCATGTTTTCGGTGCTGATGGTGGTGTTCGGCGTGATTGCCCTGTCCGAACTGAAAGTCAATTTGCTGCCGGAGCTGTCCTATCCGTCGCTGACCGTGCGCACGGAATTTACCGGCGCTGCCCCCGAGGAGATGGAAAAGCTGGTCACCCAACCGGTGGAGGAACAGGTGGGTGTGGTGAAGGGGGTGAAGAACGTGCGCTCGGTGTCTCGCACCGGTCAGGCGGATGTGATGCTGGAGTTTGCCTGGGGTACGGACATGGAGCTGGCCAGTTTGGACGTGCGGGAAAAGCTGGAAATTCTGCAGCTGCCCCTGACCGCCGATCGCCCGGTGCTGCTGCGCTTTAACCCCTCCACTGATCCAGTATTGCGACTGGCCTTTTATTCAGAAGACGCTGAAGGCTTTGACGAAAGCCTGCTCAAGCAGGTGCGCCGGTTTGCCGACGAGGAGCTGAAAAAGCGCCTGGAGCCCATTGAGGGTGTTGCGGCGGTAAAAATCAGCGGCGGCCTGGAAGACGAGATTCAAATCCAGATTGATCAACGCCGGCTGGCCCAGCTAGGTCTGTCTACCGCAGACGTGGTGTCGCGGCTGCGGGAAGAAAACATTAACGTGTCCGGGGGCCGCCTGGAGCAGGGCAGCGATCGCTACCTGGTGCGCACCGTCAATCAGTTTGAGACGGTGCAGGAGTTTTCTGATCTGGTGATTTCAGCCAGCGCCGGCAGACCCATTTACCTGCGGGATCTGGCCCAGATCAATGAAGGATTCAAAGAGCGCCAGGCGATCATCCGCACCAATGGCCGAGAGTCGGTGGAAATTGCCGTGTATAAAGAAGGTGATGCCAACACGGTGAAAGTGGCCGAGGCGGTCAACGACAGACTGGCCGCGCTCACCCAGTCCCTGCCGCCGGGTCTTAAGCTGGTGACGGTGGACGATCAGTCCATTTTTATTCGCCAGTCCATTTCTGATGTCACCCAGGCCGCGCTGATTGGCGGCTTGCTGGCGGTGCTGATCATCTACTTTTTTCTTGGCGACGCCTGGCCAACACTGGTTATTGCGGCCTCCATTCCGCTGTCCATCATCAGCACCTTCTTTTTGATGAATATGGCAGAGCTGTCCCTGAACATCATGTCCCTGGGTGGCATTGCCCTGGCCATTGGTCTACTGGTGGACAACGCCATTGTGGTGCTGGAGAACATTAGCCGCCATCAAAGCCGGGGGACCAGCGTGGTCGAGGCCTCAGTGGCCGGCACCGAAGAGGTTAGCGGCGCGGTCTTTGCCTCCACCCTGACCACGGTGGCGGTGTTCCTGCCGCTGATTTTTGTTGAGGGAATTGCCGGCCAGCTGTTCAAAGATCAGGCTTTGACTGTAACCTTTGCCCTGCTGATATCCCTGCTGGTGGCGATGACGGTGATCCCCATGTTGTCTTCCCTGCGGGGGCCTTCACCCATCGGCTTTCCCGCTGAAGAGCACCCCTCCAAAGACCCGCGTACCACGGTTGGTCGGGGTATGCGAGCCAGCCGAACCTTTGTGTTTTCCGCCATTCCGACGTTTTTGCTCGCCGTGTTGGTGACCATCGCTGGCCTGCTGGGCGAACTGCTGCGGCTGCTGTTGTACTTTCCCAAGCGTGGAGTGATGGCGCTGTTCAGTCTCTCCAGCCGCTGGTACCAGGCCGTGCTGCCCTGGTCCCTGAACCATCGCAGCTGGGTGCTGCTGGTGGCCCTTGGTGCGTTGATAGTGACCGGCCTGCAGGTGCCCAGGCTGGGCGCAGAACTGATTCCTCAGCTGGTCCAGGGTCGTTTTGAACTGACGATAAAACTCAGCCCAGGCACGCCCCTTGGGCGCAGCGACGAGGTGGTTGGCCTGGTGCAGCGCGAAGCGCGATCCATTGAGTCCATCGCTGAGGTGCATGCCGTATCAGGCACCGGCAACCGGATTGACGCAAACCCGACGGAATCTGGAGAAAACATCGGCGAAATTCTGGTGGTGATGAAGCGCGGCACCGGGCCCAGTGAAGAAGCTCAGGCGGTGGCGCGCCTGCGCAAGCTGGTCAGCGGGCTGCCCGGCGTACAGGCCGAATTTTCCCGTCCTGCCTTGTTCAGTTTTGACACGCCGCTGGAAATCGAAGTGCTGGGCTACGACCTGGACCGACTGAAAACCGGTGGCGCCAGAATTGCCGAGGCCTTATCGGGCTCAGACCGTTTCGCTGATGTTCGCTCAAGCCTGGAGCAGGGCCATCCGGAAATCCAGATTGTGTTTGACCAGGAACGGGTCGCCGCCCTGGGCATGACCAATCGACAGGTGTCAGACCAGGTGGTGCAGAAAATCCGCGGCGAGGTGGCAACCCGCTACAGCTTCCGTGACCGCCGCATAGACGTGTTGGTAAGGGCCAGGGAGAACGATCGTTCATCCATTGATGACGTCAAAAATTTGATCGTCAATCCCGCCAGCGAGCGGCCCGTAACTCTGGAATCTGTGGCCCAGGTTGTCTCTACCCAGGGTCCGGCGGAAATCCATCGGGTGGACCAGGAGCGGGCCGCGCTGATATCAGCCAATCTGCGCTTCGGCAGCCTCAAAGAAGGTGTGACGGAGGCGCGCCAGCTGCTGGCTGGGCTGGAAATGCCCTACGGCATTAAGTTCCGGGTGGCCGGTCAGAGTGAGGAAATGGACGCCTCATTTAAGTCCTTGGGGTTTGCCCTGGGCCTGGCGATCTTTCTGGTTTATCTGGTGATGGCGTCCCAGTTTGAATCCTTGATCCACCCCCTGGTGATTTTGTTTTCCATTCCTCTGGCGGCGGTGGGAGCGGTGGCGGCGCTGACCCTGACCGGCACCCCGTTGAGCGTCATTGTGTTTATTGGCCTGATCATGCTGGCGGGCATTGTGGTCAACAACGCCATTGTATTGATTGATCTGATCAACCAGCTGCGGGCCGCCGGCGCCGACAAGCGCGAAGCCATCATTCAGGCAGGTCACTCAAGGCTAAGGCCCATCGTCATGACCACCATGACAACAACCCTGGGCCTGTTGCCCCTGGCCATGGGGGTTGGTGAAGGGGTTGAAATGCGCGCCCCCATGGCCATCACGGTGATCGGTGGTTTGAGCATCTCGACCCTATTGACCCTGGTGGTGGTGCCGGTGATGTACGACCTGCTGGATCGACGAAAAATTGCCGCCGTGGTCGATCAGACTCTGGCGATGGAGGAAGGCGCATGACGCCGGCGCAGTTCTGCATCGGGCGGCCCGTTGCTACTTCAATGATCTTTCTGTCCATGGTGGTGCTGGGCGGACTGTCTGCCAGGCTGCTACCCCTGGAGATGTTTCCGTCCATCGATGCGCCGTTCCTGTTCATCGATATGCGCTATCCCGGCTCCACCCCCCGGGAAACCGAGCGCCTGATCACCCGGCCGGCAGAGGAAGCTCTGGCGACCCTGAAAGGGGTGCAGTTTATTAACTCCAACTCCACCCCGGAAGGGGCCCAGGTTTTTATGGCCTTTGAGTGGGGCAAAGACACCACGGTGCAGGCGGTGGAAGCCCGGGAGCGACTGGACGCGATTCGCGACGAGCTGCCGTCGGATCTGCGGCGCATCAACGTGTTCAAGTTCAATACCTCTGATGAGGCCATGCTGACTCTGCGCATATCCAGTCAGCGGGATCTGTCTGAGGCCTATGAAATGCTGACCCGCAATCTGGTCCGCCCCATTGAACGGCTTGAAGGCGTGGCCCGGGTAGAGCTGCAGGGGGTAGAGCCCAGAGAGATCCGGATTGAGCTATCCGCCGACCGTATTGACGCCCTTGGCATTAACCTGGAACAGCTCAACCAGCGGCTGCAGCAGGCGAACTTTGCTGCGTCAGCGGGCATGATCAGCGAGGGCGGACAGCGGTTGCGGGTCAACCCCATCGGTGAGTTTCGCAGCGTTGAAGAGATTCGCCAGCTGGTGATTAATAATCGCGGCACCCGTCTGGCTGACGTAGCGAATGTCACCTATGAGCCTGGCGAGCGTAACTACGAGCGCCACCTGGACAAGCAATACGCCATTGGTCTTGAGATCCACCGGGAACGTGGCGCCAACCTGGTGGCCACCGCTGAGAGAATTTTGACTCAGGTGGCCGACTCCGGAGCCACTGAAGAAATGCAGGGGGTTGAACTGTTTTTCCTGGAAAATCAGGCCGAGGGTGTGGTCAGCAGTCTGCGTGACCTGCTCAGCGCGGGTTTGCTGGGAGCGCTGCTTTCCATGGTGGTGCTGTACGGATTCCTGCGTTCCATGATGACCACCCTGATGGTGGCTCTGGCGGTGCCCATCTCCATCACCGTAACCCTGGGCGTGATGTACCTGACGGGCTTTAGTCTGAACATACTGTCCATGATGGGCCTGATGCTGGCGGTGGGCATGCTGGTGGACAACGCGGTGGTGGTCAGCGAAGCGATTTTCACCGAACGCGAGAGAACCCCCGACGATCCGGTGGGGGCAGCTCAGCGCGGTGTGTCCGGTGTTGGCTTGGCGGTGCTGGCGGGAACGCTGACCTCCATGGCGGTGTTTCTGCCTAATCTGTTTGGCGAGATGGATCAGATAAAAATTTTTCTGCAGCACGTGGCCATTGCCATTTGCCTATCTCTGCTGATGTCCCTGGTGATCGCCCAGACCCTGATTCCCCTGGTGACAACCCGGGTTAAGGCGCCAATAGAACGTGGCGATACCTGGATCGATGGGCTGAAAAACCGCTACGCGGTGTTTCTCAGCTGGTCCCTGGGTCATCGCTGGCCCACCTGGGGTTTGATCCTGCTGATTCTTGCCTCGGTGGCAATTCCCGCAAGCCTGGTTAAACAGGACATGTTCCCCAACGAAGAAGATCGTGACCTGTTCCTGCGCTACAACTTGGATCAGAAGTATTCGCTGGAAAAGATCCGCCCGGCGGTGGAGCAAATCGAAGACTATCTCTACGCCAACAAAGAAAAATTTGAGATTGATAAGGTCTATACCTACTTTGCTGAAGACGGCGAAGCCCAGTCGTCGATCCTGCTGGTCGATGATGAGCGTGCGAAAACGAGTTCCGAAACCATCAAAGAAATGATCCGGGAAAACCTGCCGAAGATTGCCATTGGCAGCCCTAGCTTTGAGCAAAAGCGCACCGCAGGTGCCGAAGGGGTCAGCCTCACCATCACCGGTGAATCCAGCGAGCGGTTGGCGGAGCTGATGGACGACGTGACCTTTGCGCTGGGCCAAATCGAGGGGCTGCGGGATGTGAAAACGGATTTAGGCGCCGGGGATCGTGAAGTGGCGGTCAGTGTCGACCGGGCCCGCGCGGCCAGCTATGGCATCAGCGCCCAGACCGTGGCCCAGTCCATTGCGGTGGCCCTGCGCGGCACCCAGTTATCGGAATATCGCGGCGCTGAGGGAGAAGTACCCATCACCCTCAAGTTCGCGGAAGATGATACCCAGACCATGGACCAGCTGAAGTCCCTGAAGCTCACCGCCAGCAATGGCCAGGAAGTGCCTCTGAGCGCACTGGTCAGTTTGTCGGTGCGCACCGGCCCTCGCAACATCAATCGCCAGGATCGGGAGACGGGCCTGGGGATTACTGCCACCCTGCACGAAAAAACCATGGATGAGATTAAGGAGTCGATCCAGACGGTGATGGACCAGATGCCGTTGCCGCCGGGCTACGGCTGGAAATTTGGCCGAGGTTTTGAGTTTAATAATGACACCGCCGAAAAGATGGTTGTGAACATACTGCTGGCGGTATTGTTTATTTACATCATTATGGCAGCGCTGTTTGAATCGCTGCTGCACCCGCTGGCGATCGTCTCAGGCATCGTGTTTTCTGTGGTGGGTGTTTTTTGGTTTTTCCTGATCACCCAGACTACCTTCTCGCTGATGGCCCTGATCGGCATTTTGGTGCTGATTGGCGTGGTGGTGAACAACGGCATCGTGCTGCTGGACCACATTAATCAGCTGCGCCGCCGAGGTATGCTGCGGGCTGAGGCGGTGGTGCAGGGCGGTCGCGATCGGCTGCGGCCAATCTTAATGACCGTTGGCACCACGGTGCTGGGCCTGTTGCCCCTGTGTGTAGGCACCACCCAGCTGGGCGGCGAGGGCCCTCCCTACTTTCCCATGGCCCGGGCCATTGTCGGCGGCCTGGTGTTTTCTACGGTGATCAGCCTCTGTGTGCTGCCCACCATCTACGTCACCCTGGACGATCTGGGTGATTGGGGCAGGGCCCGCTTGAAAGCGGCCAAAAGCTGGCGCTTTCGACGCCCTAAAAACCCCGCCACAGCTGCAGCTAGCCAGTCGCCGGCGGAAGTGTAAGGCTCAGTTTGCGGCGCGGTAAAAGCTAACCTCATGAGGCCAGCCCTCAGGGGCGGGCGGCATCCAGTGCCTCCAGGGCTAGCTTAAATCGGGCCACCGCTTGCTCAGTGTCAGCGCCTAAGGGCAGCGGTCCACATCCCAGCCAGCGTTGCTCCAGTTCATTGGCCTCGTCGTTAAATGACAGAGAGGTTTCTCCCCCCATACGCTGGGAAAGCCGTGCGACCTGGTAAGCCATCCGGGCATCCCGAAAGGCTTCTGGAGTCTCGATGCCGGATAAGAACTCGGCCTCGATACACAGGCCCTTAAGGGTCTGTAAATTGTTATCAGCGCCGCTGTCTGGTTTTCCATCACCTTCCACCAGTAATGCGTCGCAGCGCTGTTGCAGGTTCTTCGGCAGCTTAAGATCGCCGATTTCTGCCTTAAGCTTGGGTTCTATATCCGCCGCTGTGGAAGGGCCTTGTTCCAGCTGGTGGCAAAGCCCTGCGATCTGTCTGAGCTGCATCCTGCCTTGAGCCTTTTTCTGGCGCAGAACCTTAAGAGCACGGTTTTCCTGTTGATCCACAATGCCGGCAAACTGTTCCTGCATGCGCCGGTCGCTGGCGCCGCTTTCCCGCCACTGCTGGTGCAGCTGTTCCAGCTGTCGACGAAAGTCGCTGGCTGCCGGATCCAGTTGTTTGGCCTGGTCCAGCAATGCCTGCAGCTGCTGGCGACTGGCCTGTTGCTCAGCACGTACCTGCTGGCGTTGTTCATCCAGCCGTCCAAATACCTGGTCGGCGGCGCTGCGATATTCTTTCCACAGCTTTTGGTCCAAACCTCTCCGCAGGCGTCCGGCCTCTTTCCAGCGGTTTTGGGCGGATTTGGCGGCGGCCACCGCCACGTTTACATCTGGTTCGTCGATCAGCGCGGCGACCTCTTCAATGATCTTTCGTTTGCGCCGTTCAACCACCGCGTACTGGCCTTTGAGCGCTTCATCCAGCCGATCAGCTTCGCTACGCAGGCGCTGTGCCAGCGGCGCTCGCTGCTTGTGTGGAACTTCGGTCAGTCGGCGCAATGAGCCGCGGGCCTCGCCCACAGCCCGAGAAATATCCTCCCAGTTATCGCCACTGGGAGTAATGGTGGCCAGGCGTTCACACAGGGCATTAAGCTCTTCAAAGTGTTTGCCCTGAACTTCGGCGCGTTTTTCAAAAAATGGCCGAGCCGGCTCAAAGGCGGTCTCCAGGGCTGCCTGAAATTCCCGATACAGTTTTGGGCTGAGGGGACGGTTCGGTGGGTCTCCGGGCAGTCGCTCACCCTGATCTAGATCTTTCCACTGCCCGCGCAGCTCTTTGACTTTAGCGGCCACCGCATCGGGGTGCATGCCTGAACCTGGAATTGCGGTGGCTTGATCCAGCAGCCGCTGACGCACTTCGTCGTTAGCCCACTGTTGCCACTTGCGCATCTCCTGCAGTTTGCCCCTTAGCTGCCCAAGACGGCCAGATTCTGGATGCTTTTTACCTGCCCTGGCCAAAGCCTGCGCGGCTTGTTGGGCCTGCTGGGACGCCTGCACCAGATCACCATCTTCCAGCCGCTGTTCAAGATCGTCCAGATGCTGGCTGAAGGCCTGGACCGCCTGCTGGCGTTTATCCGCGTCCCGGGACTGACGCTCAGTGAGTTTGGTCAAAGCCTGATCAAAGCGCTGTTTCAAGGCCTGGTTGGCGGCTACCGGTCGCGGGTGCACCCCATAGGCGGTTTGCCATTGGGCTCGGATAGCGGTGATGAAATCGGCCCGTTGGCCGCGCTTGCCGGGCTTTTCCACCTGCTCACAAAGTTTCAACAGGGCCGGATCTGGTCGCTCGGCGGCCAGCAGTTGGTTGCGTTTTGCGGTGAGCAAATCCAGCTGTTCACTCAGCTCATCATGCAGCGCCGGATCAGCGGCCATCAGCTTCTCATCGAGTTCAACAAAACTCCTTAACAATCCTTGAATGCCGGTCAGGTCGCCGGCGGCAATGGCGGTGCTGGCCTGGGCGGCGAAGCCGGCAAGCTCAGCCCGCAGAGGCGCGATCGGGTCAGCCACCGGGTCTGCCAGGGTGGCTTCCGCAATCCGCGCCGCGTTCTCAAAACGTAGCTGCAGGTCCGCTGCCGGTTTGGCTTCACGACTAACCGAGGCGAAAGCCTGGCTCAGCCGATTGAACTGGGCTGCCCGCTGGACCTTGTCCAGATCGGTTCTGGACAGCTGTTCCAGCTCCTGACAAATGGCCACCGCGCGATCAGCAACGATAGTGGTATCGCCGGCGGCGACCTGGCGTGCCTGCAGACGTTCGGTCAGGGCCCGGAACAGCTTTTTGTCCGTGCGCCGGACCTTGTCTGCGATTCGCTTAAGGGTGGATTCACTGCTAACACGACCCGCCGCCTGCAGGCGCAGCTCCGGGTCCGGATCGTTGATGGCGATGTCACCCAGCAGCCCTTCAGCGGTGACCTTCTCTTGCGCCGCGCCCCGCAGTATGGCCGAGCGGGCCTTTCGGGCCAGTTGCGCCAGGCGCTGGGGATCATCGATCTGGGCAACCACATCCGCCGCCGATCGAGCGCGCTGGTCGCTGTCCAGGGTTTCCAGCTGCTGCATGACCTGGCGCCAGCAGTAGCTTGACACCCCTTCATGCTTGTCCAGGCGAGCAACGGTAAACAGCGTATCCAGATTATCAATTCGCCGTAATGCGGCGAGCCGGACCTCGGGTTCGGCGTCATTGCGGGCGATGGCGGGCAGCTGATGGGTCAGCTCCGAGTCGTTGAGTTCAGCAACAGCCCGGGCCCGAATGGCCGGATTTTTGTGTTGCCAGCGAGGTTTAAACAGCAGCGTTTTCAGACCCATGATGATTCAGGCAGCCTGCGCTGCTTCCGGTTGATAAGTAGTGAACCATTGCCGGATCAGGTCGCGCTGGGCGCTGCCGTCCTCCAATGGCATGACGCAGCGGCGCAGTTGCTCGCCGCCGGAAAGGTTTTGCAAATACCAGCCTATATGCTTACGCCCGATTCGCGGGCCCATGACCGGTCCGTAGAATGACTCCAGCCCTTTCAGGTGGGTCAGCAGGGTGTCACAAATCTGGCTTGAATCCGGTCCTGGCTTTTCGTATCCGGTGTCCAGATAGTGTTGGATCTGGCCAAAGATCCAGGGATTGCCCTGGGCTGCGCGGCCGATCATTACCCCGTCGGCGCCGCTGATTTCCATGACTCTGGCGGCCTCCCTGGCGCTGCGAATATCGCCATTGGCGATAATGGGAATGTCGCTTTCAGCCTTGACCTTGGCAATGGTGGCGTACTCCGCCTCACCTTTGAAGCGATCCGCTCGGGTGCGGCCGTGAATCACCAGAGCTGCAATGCCGCACTGTTGGGCGATGTCGGCTATCTCAAGGGCGTTGCGCTGGTCCGGTGAAGGCCCGGTGCGAATTTTCAGGGTAACCGGAATATCCACCGCATTAACCACTGCCTGGAGGATGTTCGTTACCAGCCCTGGATCGCTCAACAGGGCAGAGCCAGCCATGGCGTTACAGACTTTTTTGGCCGGGCAGCCCATGTTGATATCAACCATCTGGATGCCCATTTGCTGGCAGCGAGCGGCGGCGCTGGCCATCATCTCCGGGTCAGCTCCGGCGATCTGTATCGACGATGGCGCTGGTGATGGCGCTGAGGATAGCCCTGGTGATAGCCCTGGTGATGGCCCTGGTGATGGCCCTGGTGATGGCGATTTGGCGGACTGTTGCGGTGGGGTTTGCTTATCTGCACTGATCTCGGGCTGGTCCCAATCCTGGCGCAGGCGATGGGCCGACTTGGGGGTATGCCACAGCCGTTGGTCGCTGTGCAGCATTTCTGAGGTTGCAAGGGCCGCGCCCTGGGCCAGACAAAGCTGGCGAAAGGGTCCGTCGCTGATGCCCGCCATGGGCGCCAGCATCACCCGGCCGTTTAGCCGCCACGGCCCAATAGTTATTGGGGCTGGGGCGCTCTGACGGCCCACTAGCTGAGCGCTCCAAAAATACGAAAGCCGCCGATCCAGGTGCCCAGGATGGAACCGATATTAGAAAACACAAACACCAGCAGCACCCGGGACACGCGATTTTTCCACCAGCCCGAGGCCTGGGTGACGTCATCTCTCAGGGATTCAAAATCTGACACCCGAGGGCGTCTTAGGGAGGCCTCTACCGATGCGGTGACCATGCCGGCGGCGATGGTCGGGTTGAGGGAGGTAAGGGGCGCGGCGAAAAACCCTGAGGCGATGGTCAGGGGATGGGCCCGGGCGGCGGCGGCGCCGATGGCGGCCAGGGTGCCGTTAATAAGGAACCAAAACAGCACCAGGGACCACCCCAGTTCGGGGCTGCGGGCAAAGCCAATACCAAAACCGAGCAAAATCACCGCGGTGATCAGCCAGGGCAGCGCCTTAAACCAGCTGCCACGCTTGGGCAGCTGCTTGAGTCTGTCAATCACCTCAGCGGCGGGTTCCGGGCTTTCGGTCAGGGCCTGGGTGAGTCCCTTCAGGTGGCCTGCGCCGATCACCACCAGCACGTTGCTTACCGCTTGCTCCGCGCTCTGGCGTCTGAGCTCAGCGGCCATGTAGTGGTCCCGCTCGTCAATCAGGGCTCGGTATAGGGGTTCTGACTGCTGGGCAAATTCGGCAAAGGTGTTTTCCAGCATGTCGCCTTCTTTCAGGCGTTCAACGTCTTCCTCGGAAATTTGCTCACGGCTAACCAGGCTGGTAATCAGGCCGCCGATAATGCCCATCTTGTCGAAAAAGCCGACGGCGCTTACCACCCGCTTAAGGGTAATGCCTATGTCCCGGTCTACCAGCATATGGGGCAGCCCACGCTGGCTGGCTTCCACCAAGGCCTGTTTCATCTCGGCGCCGGGCTCAATGCCGAACTGATCTGCCAGCCGGCGTTGATAGGCGCCCAGGGCCAGGTTGGCGGCCACCAGGGGGGCTTTGCCTTCCCGGATTATTTTGAACAGGTCGGTGTTCTGCCAGGAATCCGGTCGGGAGATGGCATCATATCGACTGTCACACAGCTCAACGGCGATGGCGTCAAAGTCTCGCTGAGCGGTGATTTCCATCACCGCTTCCACCGACCGTCGCGATACGTGGGCGGTGCCCAGCAGGGTATAGCGCACGCCATCACGTTCGGTGACGTTGAGAGGCTGATCGGTAATCAGGTCGGCAGTCAGGTCGGTAGTCATTGGTCGCTGCGATCGGTCAGGGGTTGATAGCGATCGATGCGTCTATCCCTTAGAAAGGGCCAAACCCGCCGGACATCCCGGCGCCTGGCCGGGTCAAGGGTGGCTAGAATCAGCTGCTCTTGATCATGACAGGCTGCTGCCAGCAGCTCACCCTGAGGACCGGCGGCAAACGAACCGCCCCAGAATTGCTGGCCGGCCTGTCCAGCCACCGGCTCCATGCCGACCCTGTTACAGGCCAAAACCGGCAGCCCGTTGGCAATGGCATGTCCCCGTTGGACCATCTGCCAGGCTTCAAACTGGCGCTGCTGCTCAGCGCCGTCGTCCCTTGGATCCCAGCCGATTGCGGTGGGATAGACCAGAAAATCCGCGCCGTCCAAGGCCAGAATTCGGGCTGGCTCAGGAAACCATTGATCCCAGCATATGAGCACTCCCAGCCGGCCAATTGAGGTGTCTATGCACTTGAGGTCGCCGTCGCCGGGCCGGAAATAGTATTTTTCGTGGTAGCCAGGATCTTCGGGGATGTGCTGTTTGCGATAGCGCCCGGCGATACGGCCGTCGCTGTCAGCGACCACGGCAGTGTTAAAAAAGATCTCCGCTGCCGTGCGTTCAAATACCGAGCCGATAATTACCAAACCTAACTTTTGGGATTGCTCAGCAAGCCAATGGGTGTAGGGTCCGGGCACCGGCTCGGCCAGGTCGAAGGCGGCGGTGTCGTGGTTTTGACAAAAATAATGATGCAAATGCAGTTCCGGCAGCAGCGCAAGCTGGGCGCCGGCCTCGGCGGCCGCTGTCAGGGCCTGCTGCGCCGCGGCAAGATTGGCCTGCCGATCCCCGTGGTGACGCAGCTGCAGCAATGCGGCAATCAGCGGGCCGTTGTTGCCTGGGAGGTTTGATTTCACAAATGCCGGCCCGTTTGCAACGACCCGGCGGGCAGCTGCATGCTGGAGCAGTGCAGGGCGCCGCCCTGGGTAATTAACACCCGGCAGTCTATACCTGTCACCTCAAATCCTTCGAAGGCGGTGCTGATCACCCGCAGGGCCTGCTCGTCGTTTTCGCTGTCGTTATAGGTGGGCACCAGCACCGCGTTGTTCAATACCATGAAGTTGGCGTAGGTGGCCGGGTAGCGGTCGGCGCCGCCGCCCAGCGCCGCGGGCATGGGCAATTCAAGCAAGCGGTAGGGCAGGCCGTCACTGGTGCGAAACGATTCAAGCTGCCTGGCCATGGCATGAAGAAAGGGATAATGGGGGTCTTGGGGCAGCTGGCAGCCCTGATAAACCAGGGTATTGTCCGGCGCAAATCGAGCCAGCATGTCCACATGGCTGTCAGTGTCATCGCCCAGCAGTTGGCCATGGTCCAGCCACAGTGTGCGTTCCCCGCCCAGATCACGCCGCAGCTGGCGTTCCACTTCAGCGCGGTTGAACTGACTGTCTCGACAGCCCCAGCAGCGGGAGGTAGTGAGTAATGTACCCTGGCCATCGGACTCTATGGCGCCGCCTTCCATCACATAGGGATAGTTGTGCAGGGCAAGGCCGCTGAACAGGGGGGTGCGGGATAATCGCTCCGCCAGGGTGGCGTCCAGGGGGTGATGGCTGCGTCCACCCCAGCCATCAAAGATGAAGTTGGCCCAGGCCGGCTTGTGTTCTTCGTCCAGCACGGTCAGCGCGGCGGTGTCCCTTAGCCAGGTATCGTCAAAATCCGTCGCAACCACCCACACCGGGTGGTTACCGCCGGTGTCCGTCCAGCAATCGTCGGCCAGCAAATCTTCGTTGCGAATACACAGCACCACGGGTTGGTGTCGCCTGGCTTCGCTGATGATCTGGCGATAGGTCTGCTGGGCATAGCGCAATACCGGCGTCCAGTCTGAGCCTTCAAAGGGCCAGGCAAGCATCACCGCGTCCTGAGGTTCCCACTCAGCGGGCAGGCGCCAACGGGTCTGGGTAGCCGTCTCCATGGCCGGTTGATTCAGCATGCAGGTTTTCCGGGGAATGCTATGGCGCTTGCCACCGCGGGGCGGTGGCAAGGCTCAAAATCAGTTCTGATGAGGCGCGGTTTCGCTGTCGGTAGCCCGGTTAATCACCGCGTGGATGACGCGCTGGTATTCAAAGTACACGGTGAAGCTGTCGTATACCCAGCGCACGATGGGTGGGTCACCCACCGCGGTGTATTTGTTTCCGGGTTCGCCGAACTGGCTGCTGACCTGTTCCATGGTCAGCCCGTTGGCTGGCACGCTGTGGTGAGCCGTCTTTGCCATGCGGTCTATGAGCAGCACGTCCTTGCGGACTTCGCTCTGTGCGCCGGCGGCGCCGGCAAGAAAAAACAGCGTGATGCCGACGGTTGCCAGCAGCAGGCGGTGGGTGATCTTCGTTGTTATCATGGCAATGTCCCCATGAGCCTTGGGTTTGTGGGCGAAATTCTATCAAATTCCCGGCAGCGGGGCTGCATGAGGTTCACACTTGGAGTTTTCACCATCCCTGCAGCCAGCGCGGCTGATTCGACGATACAAACGATTCCTGGCTGATGTGGAATGGCCCGATGGCAGTTGCTGCACGGTGCATTGCCCCAATACCGGTGCTATGACTGGCTGCGCGGAGCCAGGTTCGAAGGTTTGGCTGAGTCGGGCCAGTAACCCCAAGCGGAAGTACGCCTGGACCTGGGAGCTGGTTGAAACCGCCGACCAGGTAACGGTGGGGATACACACCGGGCGCACCAATCGGCTGGCGGAGCAGGCCATCTTGCAGGGGCGTTTTGATCTCCTGGACTGTGCTGAGCTGCGCCGGGAGGTCTGCTTTGGTGACAGTCGCCTGGATTTTGTGCTGACCGGCAGTGACGGCATTGAAACCTTGGTGGAAGTCAAAAACGTCACCGCCGCGGTGACCGGGGGCATTGCGGAGTTCCCGGATGCCGTCAGCACCCGGGCTACCCGTCACGTTGATCATCTGGCCCAAGCCATGGCTGGTGCCCACAGCGATAGTCAGGACCCTGGCCAAGACGGCGACAAAAACCACAAACCTGTCCCGCGCCGCGCCGCGCTGATATTTGTGGTGCAGCGGGGCGACGTTGAGGCGGTCAGGCCCGCGGCTTCTATCGATCCCGCCTTCGCCACCGCTGTGGCTGGCGCCGCCCGGGCCGGGGTGCATATTTTGGCCGCACGGTGGAGTCTGACGCCGCAACAGATCCTGTTTGATCGGCACCTGCCGGTGATCAATTTGGGTAGTTAAACTGAACATCCGTGTCAACCGACTGGGCGGCTGGAACGTTACAGTTATGAAGGTCGCGATCAGCGGCTAAGGGAGCGAGACCATGCGGACACTGGCAAATGCCAACCAAGCCCTGATAACCCTATGCGTACTGTTCGGATTGCTGGCCAGCAGCATTTGCGTCGCCGGGCCGGCCCTTCAAACCGGGTTAAACGGCACCTGGTGGAACCCTGAGCAAGATGGCCAGGGGTTTGTCATTCACATCATTCCCGAAGCCAATCAGGTATTTGTTGCCTGGTTTACCTTTGCACCGGCCGGCGGCAAGCAGCTCTGGCTGACCGGCACCGGCAGCCTGGACGAAAGTCCGGTGCGCCTGGAGCTGAGCTCAACCCAAGGCGGCGCCCTGGGATCCGCTGAGCCTGCCCCCAGCAGCGAACTCTGGGGCAACGCAACGCTGGATTTCAGCTCCTGCACCCAAGGCACGTTTAGCTTCGAAGGCAAAGCCTCTGGCCAAATCGCTATTCAGCGGCTAACCCCGGTGGTGTCCTGCAGCGAGGCGTCTGCGAAATGAACCAACGATTGCTGACCATCATTAGCCAAGGCATAGGCCAACGCGCCGGCACTGTTAGAGCTATGCCACCGCTGCTTGCCCTGGCCTTGCTGACCTGGGGCCTGCCGCTGTCGGCGGCCGAGCATAGCGTCGAAGTATTGGCCAACCGGTTTTTGCCTGAGGTGGTGGAAGCGGAGGTAGGGGACAGCGTCGTTTTCACCGTGGTTAGCGGCCGCCATCAGCTGCAGGCGGAAACCGCAACGCCCATCACCGGCCTGGACGGCGACGGCCTGGGGCAGGGCGATACATTAACTCTGACCGTTGTCGATGCTCCCGGCGAGTATTTCTTTTTCAGCACGGCGGCTGACAATATGCGCGGCGGGCTGGAGATTCGCCAACAGGCGCCGCCCTTTGCGCTGGACAGTCGGGTCTCCAGCGGCTGGTTCGACCCGGCAGCCAGCGGTCAGGGCCTTCTGTTTGAGTACGTGCCTTCTACCAATCTGCTGGTGGCCTATTGGTTCACCTTCGACTTCAGCAGCGGCGAGCAGCTATGGCTGGTGGGCACAGGGCAGCCCGACGGTGATCAGGCAACGCTGCAAATGGTCAGCGCCCAGGGCGGTGAAATGAACGCCGCAACTCCGGTAGATAAGCCGGTGTGGGGTGAGCTCACGGTGAATTTTGCCGACTGCAGTCGTGCAACGGTCTGGTTTAATGCCAGCAGCGATCAGCGGTCTGGGCAAATAGCCTTGGACCGGCTTTATCTTTCCAGTTTGTGTGACCAGGAGGCTACGCCATGATGAATGCTAATGGCGTTGCCCAATTGATGGCGCGCAAAACCAGCGCGGCTGCAGTGAAGGCAAGCCCGTCAGCAATTGCTCGGGTGCTTGAGCGCAGCGGTGCTGCCCATCACCTTAGCCAGTGGCATAGCAACAAACAAACCGGTGTTGGCAAGGTCCGTTCCAGCGTCTCTAAGGGCGTGGATCAGGATCTGGTGCATCTACTCAATCGAACATCCTTTGGCATCAGCGGGCCCGATCTCGCCGTCGCCCGGGAGCTGGGATTTGAGGGCTATCTGGACTATCAGCTGAACCCTGAGCAAATCGACAATCAAGGCCTTGAAGCGCTGCTGCTGGATCTGTTTCCGGCCCTAGGCATGAGCTATCAGGAGATCTTTGAACGCCTCAGCGATGACGGTTTCGATCCCGCTTCCCAGCTGATTGTCGCCACTATTGCCCGGCAGCTGTTCAGCCCGCGGCAGCTGTTTGAGGTGATCACGGAATTTTGGACTAACCACTTCAACATGTTCCTGTTCGATGGCCCCGTTGAATACCTGAAAATTGTTGACGACGGTCAGAACATTCGGCCCCTGGCCCTGGGCCGGTTTAGCGACCTGCTGAACGCCAGTGCCCGCAGCCCGGCAATGCTCTATTACCTGGATAATTTCACCAATACACGGGTCGGCCCTAACGAAAATTACGCCCGAGAGCTGATGGAGCTGCACACCCTGGGGGTGGATGGCGGCTACACCGAAAACGATGTGTTGGAGGTGGCTCGCTGTTTTACCGGTTGGACCATCGACCCGCGCACTGAGGAAGTATTCGCCTTCAGTGAGGTAGATCATGACGATGGCGCCAAAACCGTGCTGGGAGTGGATATTCCCGCCGGCGGCGGCATGGCCGACGGTGAGCAGGTGCTGGAACTGCTGCTAAATCATCCCGCCACGCCCCGGTTTTTGGCGACCAAACTGTGCCGCAGGTTCATCCGGGATCAGCCCTCTGAGCAGGCCGTGAACCGGGTTGCGGAAAGCTATGCCAACAGCGGCGGCCAGATCCGCACAGTGCTGCGGGATCTATTGCTTAGTGATGAATTCCTGGCCAGTGAAAACCAAAAATTTCGGCGCCCCAATGAACTGGTGGGGGCAATGGCGCGCAGCCTGCAGCCGGTGGACGGCAGCAACTATTTTTCGGTGATCTTCCGGCTACTGGAAACCCTGGGTCAAATTCCGTTTCTGGCCGCCGACCCCACCGGCTACGGCGACGTTCGCGATGATTGGCTGAACACCAATGCGCTGCTGAGCCGCTGGAACCTGGGGTTTTCTATCGCTTTCGGCGAGATCCCTGCCGCGACCCGGGTCGATCCCGAGGATATACCCGACGACGGGCGGGTGCCGGTGATGGCCGATTTTTTCGCCGTCAGCGTACTGGATCTGCTGGGAGACGCCCGTTCGCCGGCACAGATTGTGGACAGAGTGTTGGAAGAGTTTCTGCACCGCCCCATCGGCGCCAGTGATCGAGCTGCGCTGATTGAACTGGCTGCCGGCGGCCAGCCGTCATCGGCGCCCCTGAGTTTGGCCAGGGCCACCAATGCTGCCAGAGCGGTGCTAGCCAGCGCGCTGGCATCTCGCTACTTTCAGAATCGTTAGGGGGTCTTGCCATGCGTAGACGACAATTTATTCAGCTCGGCGGCCTTGCCGGCGTGCCTATGCTGGGTCCGCAGCTGGTGTTTGGATCACCCCGTGGAAAAGGCGCTGAGCAAAGAGATATTCTGGTGGTGGTGTTTCAGCGGGGTGCGGCAGACGGTTTGAACCTGGTGGTTCCCTACACTGAACAAGCCTACTACGCCGCCAGACCTACAATTGCTATACCGGGGCCCGATGGTGCCAATGGGGCTATCGATCTAGACGGTTTTTTTGGTCTGCATCCCCAGCTGGACAGCCTGCTGTCGATTTACCAAAGCGGAGACCTGGCGCTGGTGCACGCAGCGGGTTCACCGGGGGATTCCCGGTCGCACTTTGATGCCCAGGATTTCATGGAGAAAGGGTCGCTGGAAAAAGGCCTGGTTGCCGACGGCTGGCTTAACCGACATCTAAGCCTGATCTCAGGGCAAAACCCGGACACCTTTAGCGCGGTGGGGTTTGGCAACAGCCTGCCCTTATCTCTGCGCGGATCATCACCCAGCGTGGGGGTTAAGCAGTTAGGGGATTACGCCCTGGCAGCGCCTGAGGAATGGTTGCCGGCCCTGCGAGGCAATATTCTGGATCTATTCAACCAGGACCAGAGCTTGGACCGAGTCGCTGAGGGTGTGCTCAATTCGGTGGATCTGCTGGCCGCATCAGACCCGCTGTCCATACCGGTGGCCAACGGCGCTGAGTATCCCGATGACACTTTTGGTACCCAAATGGCCCAGTTGGCCAAGCTTATCAAGGCAGACCTGGGACTGGAAATGGCCGCGGTGGACATCAACGGATGGGACCATCATGACCGTCAGCTTGATGATTTTGACCCGCTGGCCAGCAGCTTTGCCCAGGGCCTGTCGGCTTTCTATGCGGATATGGGTGATGCCATGGCCCAGGTGACCGTCGTGACCATGACCGAGTTTGGTCGCCGCTTAGAGGAAAACGCCTCCGAAGGCACCGATCATGGCCACGGTTCGGTAATGCTGGCCATGGGGGGAGGGGTAAACGGCGGCCAGGTGTTTGCCGATTGGCCGGGTTTAGCTGCAGGGGATTTGGACCGGGGTGATCTTGAAGTCACCACCGACTTCCGCAGCGTACTCAGTGAGGCACTAATCAAGAGAACCGGTAACAATGATGTGGACGCCGTGTTCCCAGGGTTTGACGGGCCGACGTCTCTTGGGATATTTCGCTAAGAAAATGAACCAGGAAAGTAGACCAGATAAATAAACC
>CAYGPO010000011.1:28607-32010 GCA_964351665.1 uncultured Gammaproteobacteria bacterium
CCGGGCAAAAAAAATCCTGCTTTCGCAGGATTTTTTAAGTCACTATCGCTGTCTCGCTTTGAAACGCGGGTTGGACTTGCAGATCACAAACAGCTTGCCCCGGCGGCGAACAACTTTACAGTCCCGGTGACGCTGTTTGGCTGATTTCAAGGAAGAAAGAACCTTCATAATGATCTCCGGCCAGGCAATTAAGCCCGCTATGGTAGCAAAAACCTGAGCCGGTAAACACTCCTAGTAGACAATAAAGCTATTGCGGCGTAGTTTCCCCGCTGAGACACGCTCAGGGGTGAGCGCGGGAGATTCGGCAAATGGACCTATCGGTAGTGATCCCGATTTATAACGAGGGGGAAAACCTGGAAGCGCTGGTCGGCCAGGTGTACGCGGCGCTGGATCCGGAAATCCGATTTCAGCTGGTGTTGGTGGATGATGGCAGCACCGATGGCAGCCAGCAGGCGTTGCAGCACCTGCAGGGGGAATTTGCCATAACCGTGGTAACCCATCCGGTCAACGCCGGCCAGTCGGCGGCCCTGTGCAGCGGCATTGCGGCGGCGACTTCCGAGCTAATCGCCACCTTAGATGGTGACCTGCAGAACGATCCCGCAGACATTCCTAAGCTGTTAGCCGTGGCCCGGCAGTCCAGTTCCCCAGTGCTGGTGGCTGGCAATCGCACAGAGCGTCAGGACAGCTTCGTTCGCAAAGCTTCATCCCGGATTGCCAACGGCATTCGCCGCTGGGCTCTGGGGGACGGGTGTCCTGACACCGGCTGCTCCTTGAAGATTTTCCGCCGGGGCGATTTTCTCTTGCTGCCGCAGTTTGACCATATGCACCGCTTTCTACCGGCCCTATTTGCGGCCCAGGGCGTTGGCATCGTTAACGTGCCGGTGAACCACCGCCCGCGCCAGGCCGGGGTGTCTAAATATGGTGTGGGCAACCGACTTTGGGTAGGTATTACCGATATGCTGGGGGTCCGCTGGTTGAAACGCCGCAGCTTCCCCCTGAATGCCGCCCAGCGTCAGAAGCTGAGCAACGATGACTGATTGCCTCTGTGACGAAGCCGGGCGGGGCTTTTTGCAGCCCTGGCTGGAACCCCTGACGGGGGCCTGGCTTTACATGGATTCGGTGTGGTGGACGGTGCTGGGCTTCGCCGGTGCGGCGGTCTTCGGTTCACGCTTTGTGCTGCAATGGCTAAGCTCGGAAAAACAGAAAACCCTGGTGGTTCCCTGGTATTTCTGGCACTTAAGTTTTTGGGGCAGCACGCTGAATCTCATCTACTCCCTGCATTTGGATAAGGCGCCCCTGATTGCCGGTACCATCGCCCTACCGCTGCTGTACGGCCGCAACCTGGTACTGCTTAAACGCGGTGGCCGGCGGGATCTCCGGCAGTGAACAGCTAACGTTGGACTGGCCCACCAATCGCCACTCACGGCGATGGGCCACCCCAAGATCTATGGGAGTATTTTTTTCAAAACAATACTTTAGGTCTTTTTCTTGAAGTAAAACCTTGCCATTGGGATAGGCAGTCAACCAGTGCACCGCGGCCTCTGCCTGGGTTTGTTCTGACACTAGAAAGCCAAAGTTAGTGGTGGGCCTGCGAGACTGCAAAATGGTCTGCTCTTTCCAATCCACCAGTGCCAGCGGGGTGTCCTGGTCCAGCTGTTGCTCCACCTTCAGGAGCAGTTCGCGACCGGATTTAACTTCGTCGAGTCGAGGATATACCCACAGTCCAGCGGTGAGCCAGAGTGCGCCCATGGTTGCCACAAAGCTGAGTCCTGACTGTCGAAACCACAGCGCCGTGGATAGCAGCACAGCGGTGCCGGCGATGGCCAGGGTCTGTTTTAGATCAAGCCCAAACCGCAAGGCCAGTTCAGCGGATTTCTGCGGATCTCCCCAGGTCAGCCAGCCAACCCCCGCCAGTAAGCCTGCCCCCAGCAAACAGGGAACCAACCAGCTGCCAATTCTGGCCCAGGGACGCTGCAGGATGTCAGCAATCACCGGCGCCGCGGCCACACACACCCAGGGCAGGGCGGGCAAAATATAGACCCCGCGTTTGGCCGGGCTGATGGAGAAAAACAGCAACACCAGGGCCGCCCAACCCAGCAGTAAAACGGTGGCAGGATCGCGCTGGCGCAGTTTTCGATACCAGTAGGGCAGCAGCCCGGGCAGCAGCAGAAACACTGGCAGCCACAGGGCAGGGATGACATTGGTCAGGAAATACCAGGGCGGTTTGAAATGGTGGCTGGGGTTGACGTAGCGCTCGGCGGTTTGCTGTAACAATATATTGTCCCGGTAAGCCAGATAGGCCGGGTCCGCGCTCTGACCAACCAGCCAGATCATGGGGCCAAACCAGCAGCAGATGGCGGCCAGCATGACTAAAACCCCCAGGCCACCAATTGCCGGTTTCAGTTTTCCCGGCAGCTTCTGACTACGCAGTAAGGGTAGCAGCGCCAGCATCAGCAGCGGTAGAAAGCCCACCCCCTTGGTGATGATGCCAAAGCCGCAGGCAGCAAAGCCGGTTAACAGCCATTTGGGGCTGGGGCCCAGTAAAAAGTGTCGCAGAAAACTGTAAACCCCCAGGGCAATCCAGGCGGTCACCATGGCATCGATCTGTCCAGCCCTGGCCTCAAGGACAAACTGCGGTGTGGCCAGCAATAACAGGCTGGCAGCGGTAGCGGGGCCCGGCCCCCACAGGCGGCGAGCCAGGTCAAATACCAGCAACAGCGTGACCAGGCCAAACACCAGGCTGGGCAGAGTATGGGCGAGGCGGATGGAGCCGGTGGCCTTCAGAACAACGGCCTGACACCACATGTATAGCGGCGGTTTGTCCGGATACAGCTCCCCGCCCCTGCGGGGAAAGAACCACTCGCCGCTGTCAACCATTTCCCAGGCCACCAGTGCAAATCGCGGCTCATCGGAGGGCCAGGGGTCTTTGAGCCCTATACCGGCGCCGATCATTACCACGGCCAGGACTGCCAGCAGCAGCGCCCGGGAGCGGTCAGTCACCGCTTGCGGGACTCCAGCTCTTTGCGCAGCGCCTTGAGCTGGCGATGGTTTTCCTTGAAGTCAGCATCGATGGCCACGGTGAGTTGATAAAGGGCTTTGCTAAGATTCTGCACCGCCGGATCACACTTGGCGTTCAGGTACAGTTCCAGGTTTTTATTCAGTTCTTCAATGGCTGCTTGGTAGCTCATGACATGCTCTGCTGGTGGGTTGTGCCGGACTCCATATCCTGCCGGCAAAAGGAAATCAACAAAGTCCGATCAGGCCTGCTTTTTCTGACTTAAGGTATTGAGTTTGCGACCGTCAACGCCCACAGCCGTTGGCGAGGTCTTGGCGCGCCTGGAAACCTTTTTGCGGCGTTTTTTAGCAACTTTGCTGGCTCCTGCCGTGGCTCCTGCCGTGGCTC
>CAYGPO010000011.1:32110-51218 GCA_964351665.1 uncultured Gammaproteobacteria bacterium
TGGCTCCTGCCGTGGCTCCTGCCGTGGCTCTGGCTGTGGCTCTGGCGCCAGTTTTCCTGCCACTGGTTTTAGTGCCGCTACTACCCCCGTCACTGGCGCTGCGGGAGCGGCTACTGGCCGACCTTTTCACGGTGGTTTTCGCCACCGGCGTGTCAGCGGTCTTCCTGGCGGTTTTCTTTGTGAGCTTCGTTACCCGCTTAGCGGCTTTTTTCTTCCCCGGCTTCTTAACGGTTTTCTCAGCAGCAGCCTTTGCATCGGTCTTCGGGGCCGTCTTTCTAACCGCGTTCTTGACCGTCTTTTTGGCGGTTTTCCGGCTTTTGGTGCTTGCGCTTGCCGAACGCCGTTTGCGGGTTTTGGGTGTGGCTTCGGTATCGGAGCCCTGCTCAGCAGACGGCTGACCCGCTGCCGCTTTGAGTTCCTCAAAGGCCTGATTGATATAGCCGGTTAGCAGCTCCACGTCCGGCACGGCGTCGCGACAGGCCATCACGCCGAAATCCACCGAATCCACGTAGCTGATGACGGTAATGTTCAGCGCTTGCCCGTCCACCAGCACGGACAGGGGGTAACCCGCCTGCAGCCGGGCACCGGCGAAATACAGGGGATTACGTGGCCCGGGCACATTGGAAATAACCACGTTGGCCGGCGGCGGCACAAGGTCCGAGGCGCCCAGCCGGTTCATCACTGCCACCAGCCCCTGGGCCATAACGGCAAAGTTGATGGAGGCTGACGGCAATACACTGGCCACCTCTTTTTTTGCCGCCCGGGTAGAGCGGCCAATATCCTCCAGCCGCCCCAGGGGGGTGCGCCGATGGGTGGCCAGGCGGGCACTGACGTAGGTGATCTGGTTACCCGAACGATTAATCTGCCGGATCGATACCGGCACGCTAGCCACCAGGGATTGCTTGGGCAATGCATGGTGGTGTTTCAGATAGGCGCGGATGGCGCCGCTGCAAATTGCCAGCACCATATCGTTCACCGTGGCGCCGGTGATTTTACCCAGCTGCTTCAGCTCCGTCAGGGAAAGACTGGTGGCGCCAAATTTTCTCGCCCCCGACACCGGCACATTGAAGCGGGTTCGGGGCGCCGTGAAGGGTGCCGGCGAATCGTCAGACTGCAGGCCCACGGCCTTCATTCCATGGCCCACCAGCAGCTTGCCCAGGTCAATTCCCATCTGTGCCTGACCCAACAGGCGTTGGCGCAATCGTGAGGGCAGACTGAGCCAGGAGCGGTCGGTGCCTCGCTGGCTGCGGGATTTTGCAAGGCCCGCCCAGGGCGCCCGGGGTGGCGCTTTGGGGTCAACGTCAAGACAGGCTTCAAGCAGCGCAATGCCCCCCATGCCATCAATGGCCGCGTGGTGCATTTTCATGTAGATGGCGAAGCGGCCGTCAGCCAGGCCTTCAATAATGTGGAATTCCCACAGCGGCCGCTCACGATCCATCACTCGGCTGTGCAGTCGTGAAACCAGATCTAGAAGATCGCTCCTACTGCCCGGTTGGGGCAGGGCGGAATGGCGGACGTGATAGTCCAGGTCGAAGCTGTCATCTTCAACCCAATGGGGCACCGTGATAAAGCTGGTGCTGCTGAGCTTGAGGTTAAACGGCGGCCCCGGCGGCAGTTTCCGCAGCTGGGCCAGCAGGTCGCGGGCGAAATGACCGCGATGGCCTGGGGGCGGCTGGAAGATCTGCAGGGAGGCCACGTTGACCGGCGTTTTCTGGGTTTCAAGACCCAGGAATGCCAGATCCAAAGCGTTCAGTCGAGTTGTCATAGCTGCAGCATACAACTACCGCCCGTGGGCCTCCAATATTGCAAGAAAACGGCTGCCGTAACGATCCAGCTTGGTTTCCCCAACGCCGTTAATTTGCAGCATGGCTTCCGCGTCCTGGGGCCGCGCGCTGGCCATCTGCCGCAGGGTTGAGTCGTGAAAAATCACGTAGGGGGGCAGTGACAGCTCCTGGGCCAGTTCCCGCCGGCATTCCCGCAGCGCTTCCCACAGGGGCTGGTCGTCAGGGTCTAAATTGGCCACCGGCTTGGCTGCCTGGCTCAGGGATGGGCGGGACTTGCTGCTGCGGTCTTTGCGTAGCTCAAGGGTTTCCCCGCCGCGCAACAGGTCTCGACACTGCTCGGTGAGCTGCAGAGCGCCGTACAGGTCCTGATTGGCAACCAGATAGCCATGCACGATCAGCTGCCGCGCGATGGACCGCCATTGGGCGGTGGAGGTTTCCTGACCGATACCAAAGGTGCTCAGGCCATCGTGACCATGCTGGCGAATCTTTGCCGTATCGCCTCCTCTGAGCACATCGATAATATGACCCACGCCAAAGCGCTGACCGGTGCGGTACACGCAGGATAAAAATTTGCGCGCCGGGTCGGTGGCATCAAAGGTGGAAACCGGCGACAGGCAGTTGTCACAGTTGCCGCAGTGGGTGGTTTCGCTGTGATCGTCAAAATACGCCAGCAGTGGGCCTCGGCGGCAGCTGCTGACTTCACACCAGCCCAGCAGAGCATCGAGCTTGCGCTTTTCCAGCGCCTTGATTTCTTCTCCAGCGTCGCCGGATTCCATCATTTGTTTCAGCCGTACCACGTCCTGCAGGCCGTAAACCATCCAGGCGGTGGCCGGTTCGCCATCGCGACCGGCCCGGCCGGTTTCCTGATAGTAGGCTTCCATGCTTTTGGGCAAATCCAAATGGGCCACAAAACGCACGTCGGGTTTGTCGATGCCCATGCCAAAAGCGATGGTGGCCACCATGACGATGCCGTCTTCGGTGGCAAAACGGTGTTGGTTGGTTTGGCGTTGCTGGCCATCCATGCCCGCATGGTAGGGCAGGGCAGGCCAGCCTTCATCAGCCAGCCACTGGGCGATGGCATCGACTTTTTTGCGGGCCAGACAATAGACGATGCCCGATTGACCACGAAACGGTTCGAGAAACCCGGTCAGCTGGCGCCGCTCATCGGTGCGGGGTTGAACGTGATAAGCGATGTTGGGCCGGTCAAAACCGCTCACAAAACGGCGCGGGTTTCGCAGCTTCAGGCGTCTGACGATGTCTTCCCGGGTCTGGCTGTCGGCGGTGGCAGTCAACGCCAGCATCGGCACCTGGGGGAAGTCTTCCCTTAGCTCGGCCAGCTGCAGGTAATCCGGTCGAAAGTCATGTCCCCACTGGGACACGCAGTGGGCCTCGTCGATGGCTATTAGAGCAATTTCCATGGACTGCAGCTGACTGCGGGTCTCGCGCTGCGTGAGGCGTTCGGGAGCAACATAAAGCAGGTCCAGGGTGCCTGCGGTCAGGGCTTGCCACACCTGGGCCTGCTGCTGTGGGGACATGGATGAATTGAGGCAGGCGGCGGCGATGTTGAGCTGTTTCAGCGCCGCTACCTGATCTTCCATCAGCGCAATCAGCGGCGACACCACCAGCCCTACGCCGGGGCGGACCAGCGCAGGCAGCTGATAGCACAGGGATTTGCCGCCGCCGGTGGGCATCAGCACCAACACGTCGGCATCGTTGATCACCGCCTCGATGATGTCGGCCTGCTCGCCGCGGAATCCAAGAAAACCAAATTTTTGCTGCAGCAGGTCCTGCGCCGCCTGGATCATCGGGAAGCCTTGGAAAAACCTGACTGTATACGCGTGTTGACGGGCCCAAAGCAACCGCAGCGGGTTCGGCACGGAAATCCCGCCCTATCCATCGCTGCCCCTGGCCACCACAATAGGGGCGGTTTTTCCATTAATGAGGCTCGGTCGTGGAAGACACTCAGTTCCTGTTAAAACCCCTGGCTTATCTGGGCGCGGCCATCGTTTTTGTACCTCTGTTCCGGCGTGCAGGCCTGGGCGCTGTGCTGGGCTACCTGGCAGCCGGGGTGGTGTTGGGGCCTTCCGGGGTGGCCCTGGTGGACAATCCGGGGGACGTGCTGCACGTGGCGGAAGTGGGCGTGATCATGCTGCTGTTTGTGATTGGGCTGGAACTGGAGCCGGCCAAACTGTGGCAACTCAGGCGAAACATTGCCTTAACCGGTATGACCCAGCTGTTGGTGTCTGCACTGCTGCTGGGAATCGCCGGCTTGCTGCTGGGGCTGGAGCCCCAACTCAGCCTGCTGCTGGGCTTTGTGCTCGCGCTATCTTCCACCGCCTTTGCTCTGCAGCTGATGGAAGAGCGCAAGATTCTGGGTAGCCAGCTGGGCCGGCGGGGTTTTTCCATCCTGTTGCTGCAGGACATCGCCGTGATTCCGCTGGTGCTGGCAGTTGGCGCCACAGCCAGCAACCTAACGTCGGCTGAGCATCAGCCCAGCACGCTGGTGGGCTTCGGCGCAGTGGTGGGTTTGTTGCTGGCCGGTCGTTTTCTTCTCAAACCGATGCTGGCACTGGTGGCCGCCCACGCCAGTCGAGAAATCATGGCGGCCACCGCCCTGTTTATTGTTCTGGGCTTTGCCGGCGTGATGCAGTTGGTAGGGCTATCGGCAGGCTTGGGCGCATTTATGGCCGGCATCGTGCTGGCAACATCGGATTATCGGCACCAGCTGGAAGCTGATATCAACGCTTTTAAAGGACTGCTGCTAGGCCTGTTCTTCATGGCCATCGGTATGACCCTGGATCTTTCCCTGTTGGCTCAAAAGCCGGCCTTGATTATTGGCCTGGCGCTGCTGCTGATGGCCATCAAGAGTGTGGTTATCGCCGCCGCGCTGAAGTTTCGAGGTGCCAGCCTTAGTGATGGCATGAGGATGGGCCTGCTGTTGGCCCAGGGCGGCGAGTTTGCCTTTGTTTTGCTCACCCAGATGGTGGCGGGTGGGCAGATCAGTGCTCAGCAGGCGAGTCTTGTGACCCTGGTGGTGGGGGTTTCCATGGCCCTGACGGCTCCTGTGCTGGTGGTTTTTGAGCGCCTGAGCCTGAATTTGGGGGGGCGAAACCAACCGCCGGCAGAGGATGCTGATGCACCCCAGGAGCTGGAGCCGGAGGTGATTATCGCCGGCTTTGGCCGCTACGGTCAGATTGTTGGGCGAATACTCCAGGCTGCCAATATACCCTTTACGGCGCTGGACAAAAGCCCCAGTCACATCAACTTTGTGCGGCGTTTTGGCAATCAGGTGTCGTTTGGTGATGCCTCTCAGCTGGATCTGTTATACGCCGCCGGCATCGCCCATGCGCGAGTGCTGGTGGTGGCCATCGACGATGCCGAAACCACTGAGCGCATTGTGGACCTTTGTCAGGAACACTTTCCTCAGCTCAAGCTCATGGCCAGGGCCCGGGATCGGGTCAACGCCATCGCCCTGATGGCCGGTGGCTGCGAACATGTGGTGCGTGAAACCTATTACAGCAGCCTGAACACCGCCACCAGTACCCTGGTCGCCCTGGGCTACAGTGACGGTGCCGCTCAGCGCCGTGCCGAGCTGTTTCGCAAAAACGATGAAGCCTTGCTGGAGCAGGCCATCGGCAAGGAGCAGGACCTGGAGGCGTTGATTGAAATTGGCAAAAAGGGCAGGGCAGAGCTGGAACAGCTATTTGAGAAAGACCAGCTGATTTGAGGGCGGCCCATTGGCCCCCCATCCTGACCCAGTGCCGTTAAGCAGCTTCCCGCATTGCTGCCAGCTTCTGTTTGCTCAAATCGTATTTAAGCAGCACGGGAATGGTCGCCAGGTTCAGCACCGCTGGCAGCAGGGAGGCACACCACAGCACCGCCGTGATGGCGGATTCGGGCTGGGCCTCAGCCCCCACATTGCCTTTAACCAGGCCGGCAGCCGATAGCGCTACACCCACAATCAGGGGGCCAATGGCGCCGGACAGCTTCTCGGTGGTGGTGAATATGCCGCTATAGGCGCCGGCGTTGTCCCGGCCGCTGGTTAGGCGGCCGTATTCCATGGTGTCCGGCAACAGGGCCTGGCCGCAGAGCAGGCCGCCGGTGGAACCCAGCCCAATCAGTACTGCGCGCAGATAGATCAGCCAACCTGCCTCACCAGGCACCCAAAGCACCCAGGTGGCGATGGCTACCGCATAAAGGGTGACACACATTATGTAGGTATTGCGTTTGCCGTAACGCCGGATCACCGGCTGCCACAAGGGGATAGACACCAGTCCAGCAACGGTGAACACCAGCAGATAATTGCTGATGGCCGAAATATTGAGATTCAAGACCAGCTTGAACAGGTAAGGCGCACTGGCCAGGACGCTGGCCAGGGCAGCCAGTTGCAGCAGCTTGACCGCCACCAGTAACAGAAAAGGCTTGTTGTGAAGCAGCAGCTTGAGGCCGTCGGTAAGGCCGCTGTTGGGTTCAGCGCCGCTGATCGCGTTATCCCGGGTGAGGCGGGTGTGCTCTTCGGTGGACAGGAAGGCAATAATCCCCGCAATGGCCGCAACCACAGCGAACACCGCTGCCATTAGCTGATAACCGGCCTGACCGTCGCCGCCATATTCCACCAGCTTGGGCCCGCCAACGGAGCCCACGGTCACCCCTATCATTAGGAACAATACCCGATATGACATCATGCGGGTGCGCTGGTCGTAATCGTTGGTCATTTCTGCCGGAACCGCCAGATAGGGCACAGAAAAAATGGTGTAGGCCGTGGCGTGAAACAATAACGCCAGCACCACAACGGTCACGGTGAGGGTGGTAGTTGAGAGGGTGGGGACGTTAAAAATCAGAAAAAATGACAGCCCCAGCAGCAGCGCCCCAACCACTAAATAGGGGCGGCGTTTACCCAGCTTGTGGTTGGTCCGATCGCTGATAACGCCCATTAGCGGGTCGGAAAACGCGTCGTAAAGCTTGGTGATAAAAAACAACGAGCCAGCCAGTGCCGGTTCAAGGCCAACTACTGTAGTCAGATAAAACAACCCAAAAAGGGCCAGCGCGTTATAGACCGTGCCGGTACCCAAGGAGCCTGCGCCCCAGCCAAGCATTCCCCAGTTCAATGGTTTACTCCGTGATTGATTTGCCGGATCGGTTGCCCCGGGCTCTTTGGAACGGTGAACATAGCAAATAATTTCCGTGAAGGTTGGTGTCTGGATTAAACTGATGCTTGATAGCTAATCCCCAGGTGTTTTACCCCATGAACAAACCCGCCTCCCACAGCGTCCGGTCGGTTGACGCCATCGTCGCAGAATATGGACTTCAGCTGCCCGACACCGTCGGCGGTTTTGTCGCAGGCAAAGCGCTTCGCCATCATGGAAGCTTTGAGCATACCGCTATCTGTCCGGCGACCGAGACGCCGCTTTATGGCTTGGATGAAAATGGCCCGGAGGATGTTAACGCCGCGGTGATGGCAGCCCGGCATGCCTTCGACAACACCTCCTGGCCGGCCATGGCGCACAATCAGCGTCGCGCCGTCATGAACCGTATTTGTGACGTTATCGAAGCTCATAAAGAAGAACTGGCGGTGCTTCAGGCGCTGGAAGTGGGCCTGCCCCTGAGCGGCATCCACGCCATGCACATGCCCAGAACCATCGAGAACTTTCAGTTCTTTTCCGAGGTGGCTGGAACCCTGGCGGGCGAGAGCTTCACTCAAACCGGCAACTATCTGTCGGTGGTGACCCATGAGCCTATCGGGGTTGCCGCGTTGTTGACGCCTTGGAACGCGCCCCTGGTGCTGGTCTCCATGAAGCTGGCAGCGGCGCTGAGTCTCGGTAATACGGTGGTGTTGAAACCCTCTGAGTATTGCCCTTACTCGATGCGGCGTTTTGTTGAGATATTGCATGAGGCGGATTTGCCCCCGGGGGTGATTAATCTGGTTAATGGCCGTGGTCCGGTCACCGGCGACGCGCTGGTTCGGCACCCAGGGGTTGACGTGGTGGGTTTTGTGGGGGGCACCGAAACCGGGAAAATTATCATGAGCAGCGCGGCCCAAAGCTTGAAGAAAGTGGGGATGGAGTTGGGCGGCAAGTCTGCCAACATCGTCACCAACACCGCCAACATGGAAAACGCCATTGACGGTTCTCTGATGGCGATACTGACCGGCAATGGTTCTCAGTGTCTGGCCGGTTCGCGAATCTTGCTGCAGCGCGATATCGCCGACGAATTTGTCGAAAAATTCACCCGCCGTATGGGTAATATCCGAATCGGCGACCCCTTCGACCCTAGTACCGAGGTGGGGGCGATGGCTTTTGCTGGACACTATCAGCGGGTTTTGTCCTATGCGGAGATTGCGCGGCAAGAGGGCTGTGAGGTGTTGCTGGGGGGCAAGCCCGCGGAGGGTTTTGAGGCCGGTTATTTTCTGGAGCCCACGGCGGTGATGGCCAGCAGCAATCAGACCCGGGTTTGCCAGGAAGAGATCTTCGGGCCCTTCGCCAGCCTGTTGACCTTCGATACCCTGGATGAGGCAGTGACAATTGCCAACGATTCAGATTTTGGATTGGTCAGCTACCTGTGGTCAGACGACCTGCCCACTGTGATGAATCTCAGCCGACGGATTCAGGCCGGCACCGTGTGGGTGAATACGCCGCTGACCCGGGACCTGCGAGCGCCCTTTGGTGGCTACAAGCAGTCGGGCATTGGTCGAGACGGTCTTCGCGCATCGGTGGAGCTGCTGACCGAAGAAAAAACCATGATGATTCCGGTGGGGCCTCTGGCGCTGCCAAAACTGGGAATGGGAGAACGATAGACCATGAGCCAAGCAATTCCGCAAATCTTTAAGCCTAGCCATGACGAGCAGTCGCGCCAGGCCTTTGTTGGCGCCTTGAAAAAGCAGATTTCCATCGCCGTGGAGCCGCAGCTGGCAGCGCACTATGACGAGCAGCTGGCGCCAGCCTTCAGTTCTGAGCACGGTCGCCTTCCAACCACCAGAGACGAGGCGCTGGCCATCACCGCCGGCGATCCCCTGTACCAGATGTGGGGATCGCTGACCTATACCTCCCAGGATCTGATGTGGGAAACCGTGGGCGACACGGTGGACCGAACCCTGGCCAAAATGGAGGCCAGGGCGGCAGAGCTTGAGCGAATTGAGCCCCTGGGGTCGCTGAGCCTTTCGCCCCAGCTCAAATTCCCCGAGCCCATCGGCAGCACGGAAATCCATCGTCAGCCAGGCGGATACTTTTTTGCCGACAAGGCGCTGACCTCGGCGGCTCTGTATACCGGCACCCTGATGCTTTACACCGCCGCCAAGGGCTTTTCCAGCAGCGACCAGTCTCCCTTTTCTGTGGTGGGGCAGGGCGTGTCAAAGATGATCGAGCCCATGCTGGATGGAAAACAGCCCCAGCGTATCCTGGATATAGGCTGCGGCCCAGGCACCGTCACTTTCGGCTTAAAAGAGCACTTTGCTGAGGCCGAGGTTCATGGCGTGGACCTGTCGGCCTCGTTTGTCCGTTTCGCCCACCTGTGGGCAGAGGAGGCCGGTCAGGCGATTCATTACCATCAGCGCGATGCGGCAGATACCGGCCTTGAGGCGGAATCCTTTGACCTGATCGTGTCTCAGATCATGTTCCATGAAACCTGGCATGACAAAGCCCCAGAGATTTTTGCTGAAGCTCGCCGCCTGCTCAAGCCCGGTGGGTTGATGGTGAACATTGATGTGCCCTATCAGCCGGAGCGAACCTCGCTGATTGACCAGGTGACCAACCAGTGGCAGGTCGCCAATAACGGCGAGCCATTTTGGACCGGTTTTGCGGAAAGCTCGGTCATCGACATGATGGTGGCTGGAGGTTTCGCTAAAGATGAGTGTTACGCCAAATATGTGCCGGCGGGTCCACGCCGGGACTACTACGTGTTTGGCGCAAGAAAAGGTTCGAAGTAATGGGCGAACATTCAAAAGTTGCGGACCTGATGCTGGATCCAAAACGCGGCAAGCCCGACTTTATTGAGCAGGTGCGCAGCGATCAGCTGGTAGACGTTGTGATGCGTTTGGCGATGGAGGTATCCACCCTTAGAGACCGGCTCGATGTGCATGAGGCCCTGGCCCAGGAGCAGGGCTTCGGTGGGCCTGAGGTGGTTGATGCCTATCAGCTCAGTGAGCAGGCACAAAACGCCCAGGCCCAGCGCCGAGAGCTCTGGGTGCAGCGCATCGTTCACGACCTCACCAGCTAAGTCGTTTCCTCCCGGAGCCTAGATATGAGTTTAAAAAACTCACCGCGCAGGAAGTTTCTTGCCGCTGCGGCCGCAGCGACTGTGGCCTCAGGCTGCGCAAAGACTGCTGTTAGGACAGCACCCCCGGGGAGCGGTAAAACCAGGACCTTTGTGTTGGTGCCGGGCACCTGGCACGGCGGCTGGCTGTGGCAGCCGGTGGCGGACGAATTGAGGTCCAGGGGGCACCGAGCCTACGCGATTACCTGCACAGGGGTAGGGGAGCGCCATCACCTGATCAACCCGGATGTTGGCCTGTATACCCACATTGCTGATGTGTCGAATCTGATTGAATTTGAATTGCTTGATGATGTGGTTTTGGTAGGTCACTCCTTTGGTGGCATTACCGTCACCGGGGTGGCTGACGCCCTGGGCGATAAAATTCGTCAGCTGATTTATTACGATGCCTTCATACCTACCCGGCAGCGGCCTGCCTGGGTCATGCAGGAAGCCGATGGCAGCTGGCCGGAACGATGGCAAAAGCGGATCGCCAAGTTTGTCGACGGCTACAAGATGGACTTCAATCAATCTTACCCGCTGGATATGCTGCTTGACCCGCAGCAGTACCCTGAGATCGCCCAGTCTGTGAAGGAGCGACTGACCTATCACCCGGCCAATCAATGGACTGAGCCCGTGTCCTTTCGCAACGGCGGCTGGGAAGGACGTCGCTGCGCCTACGTGCACTGTGTGGGCCAGAAATACAGCCCCTCCAGCGCCGCTATGTGGCAACCGGCAAAAGACAACAACTGGCCCTTCATTGAATTTGATGCGCCCCGTATGGGCATGCTGACCCACACCCGGGAGTGTGCAGACATTCTAGAGAACTTGGCTGTTTAGGCATTTACGTCCCTGCGTGATCATTATGACTGGCGGCAATTAGCCCGAAGCGGGTTGTGGCTCAAACCTTGCGCGGCTGCAGAAGCGCCTGAAGCCGTTCCAGCTCAGCCGCCAGGGCTTGTTTGAATGCTGGTATGGGCGATTTGCCGAATCCCAACATATAGTCCGGCGGGCTAGCATCCGGCCCTCCCACCCTTGGCTTATCTACTGGCAGGTGGGAGACATTAGTTCGCCCTGAAAACAATGAGTGCGTATAATGTATATTATGTTAAATAGAGTAATAACTACCGCTTGTTCTTCTCATCCCACAATTTGGGTTCCCACAGTTCAATCTTGTTTCCATCAGGATCCATGATCCAGGCAAAAACGCCGTTCTCGTGATACTCCGGACCTTTTAGAATGTCGACGCCGCCTTCGGTTAATTGGCTCACCATCCGTTCCAGGTCGTCGACCCGGTAATTGATCATGAATTTAGATTTGCTGGGCGCAAACCAATCGCTGTCGAAATCTTCTGCGCGCCAGATCGTTGCACCCTTGTCCTCAGCGCCGTCATTTTCCCAAGATAAAACTCCGGCACCAAAGTCTTCGATGTGAATACCCAGATGTTTCTCGTACCACGCAGAAAGTGTCTTTCCACTACCGCTGGACAAGAAAAACACCCCACCAATTCCGGTAACTTTCGCCATTTTCTTTTCCTCCTGTGCATTTGAACCAGGGCAAATAAATAACCCAATGGCAGCAACGATAATGCCAATTTTTACTGTCTTCATAGTCCCTCCATCAATCAGCGTTGTCTTAGTGGTATCTCACCGGTTTTTCTCCTGCCCCTGCAAATAAAATATAAACTGACGCTGGCATGAACGCATCACCCTAATGGCTGTAGCCGTTAACATCACCCATTTAGGTGACGCTTGGCCGTCACCTAAAAACCTAGAAAGTTTTTATAAAAATATTCTAACTAATTAATATTAAAGTGTTTTTTACGAGGTATTTTGATGAGGTATTTACATACCATGGTTCGGGTCAACGATCTGGATGAAGCGCTGAAGTTTTACTGCAACCTGCTGGGGCTGTCTGAGGTTAGTCGCCACGACAACGAAGGCGGTCGATTTACTTTAGTGTTTCTCGCCGCGCCTGAGGACCTGGAAACGGCCAGTCAGCATAAGGGGCCGATGGTGGAGCTTACCCATAACTGGGATCCGGTAGATCTTGACGGGGGGCGTAATTTTGGTCACCTGGCCTATCGCGTTGACAACATTTATGAGGCCTGCCAGAAATTACTGGATGGCGGCGTCAGCATTAATCGGCCACCCCGGGATGGGCATATGGCTTTTGTGCGCTCTCCTGACGGTATCTCCATCGAACTGTTGCAGGCTGGCGAGGCGTTGCCGACAGCTGAGCCTTGGGCGTCCATGCCTAACAGCGGCCAGTGGTAAGCAGTTGCCAATTTTCGAATCAAGGTAACTTTTTTCATCAAAGCTTCACACGATCTCGGGCATTTTCGGCCCATTGATTAGGGTGCAATCACTGTAGCCAATCGAAAAGCAATTTCGCTGGATTTCTCGAAGCACCACCTAAAGTACTGCACATGTTTACTTTTATGGGCAATCTTGGGAGAATCTAACCAGGGGGAGGTCGGGAGTTTTTTCATGCAAATTGCATTGTTGGAAGACGATGACGACCAAATTTCGCTCATCAACGCTTGGTTGATGCGAATGGACGCAACCGTAACCTGTTACACCACGGGTAAGAGCCTGAAAGCGGCGCTGAAGAAATCCCACTTCGACCTGTTCCTGTTGGACTGGGAGTTGCCCGATACCACTGGGCTTGAGGTGCTTGCCTGGATTCGCAGCCATTTGGATTGGCGGGTACCGGTGATATTTCTGACCCTGCGCGACGCGGAGTCCGATATCGTCCGGGCTCTCGACAACGGCGCTGACGATTACATCGTCAAGCCACTGAACGCTGAAATCACTCTGGCGCGGATCCGCAACGTGCTGCGAAGAATCAATGGCCAGGCCACCCAGGGTATGGTTAACGCTAAGCCCTACGTGATTGATCTGGAACAGCGCACCATCAGCCTGAACGATATCCCAGTAGCCCTAACCCAGCGTGAGTTCAACCTGGCCAGCTATTTGTTTCAGCACCCTTCCCAGGTGTTATCTCGGGAGACACTGCTCAGTGAGGTCTGGGGCATCGAAGCTGATATTAATACTCGCACCGTCGACACCCACATCTCCCGGGTTCGTTCCAAACTGGGAATTAGCGTCGACAACGGTTGGTTGCTGCACAGCATTTATCAGTACGGCTATCGGCTTGAGCCAGTGAGCCAGGCGTAAAGCTGGCGTCAGGCTTTGGTGGGTCTGATTGCGATGTTCATCAACTCTCGACAATTCCAACAAAATCAACGGATGTAACGGGATTTTACAATTAGGTTGCAGCTTTTTTCCGCCAGATGGTGTGAAATGATTCTGGGGGAACCTACGGCAAAGACATGATGTCACGACGTACGGCTCCAGGAAGATGTACCAACGAGAAACCGAGGGTTTGTCATGGCGGCCTCTACACTGCAATACGAAAACGAGCTGGTGAGAATCCGGCGTCAGTATCTGGATTCACTGCCAGAAAAAATACACGATCTTGAAACGGCTTTGAGTTCGCTATCGGCGTCAGACCGCCCAGAGCGAGAGCTGAAAGCGCTCAATCGCATTGCCCATCAGCTTGCCGCTTCTGCGGGGTCGCATGGTTTTACCGATGTGTCCTTGGCGGCCCGGGAGATGGACTTAGCCTTTGATGAGATTGAACCTTTTGACGCGCTGGTGAGGGATGATCCGGTGGCGATGGCGGTTCAGGAAATGGGTGATGCCCTGGTCGATCTGCTGCGTCAGGTTCCCTCCTGACCGCGCTTACTCCATAAATTCAGCAGTTGGCTTCCAATCTCTCGGGGGCTAAACGGCTTATCGATGACTCCCAGACACCCTGGTAGGCGTTCACAAAACTCTGGCCTACCGGTCAGGAAAACCACCGGCACATCGCAGGCCGGCGAGCTAAGCTGCCGCAGTCGGGTGTAGGTTTCCCTGCCGTCCATGTCCGGCATGTTCATATCCAGCACGATCAGGTCTGGTTGCCTCTGAGACACCGCCTCTATCGCCAAGCTTCCACTAGCGACTGTCTGAATAGTCAGTTCCGGGCATGCCAGATTAATCCCCAGCTCAGCGAGCTTGAGAATTTGCGGATCATCGTCCACCATTAGGATTCGGGATAGGTCAGAAGTCACTGATTCTCATTCCATTTTTTGTGTCCAGATGCGTGACACGAGTCACAGTTGTTACAGGTTGTATCGGCGTCCTTCCAAAAGCATTTACTTCCCCTCTTATTTGCTATGTTAACTCCGCGGGAGATACTCCCGCTAGTCCAGAGGGGGACTAAACGGAATTTACAGTTACCAGATTATCGAGAGCAAACCGAAAATCTGAACAACTGACACCTATTGGGAGGTGCTATGAACTTGGCTCAGGACAGCCTTTATATCTGCGACGACCACGCAGAGCGTGCGGAGGCATTTGCAAAATCGGCGGACGCGTTAGGATACGCAACCGTCATTGGTAATGGTCGGGAGAAGCGGCAGCAATCTTCTCCGAATTTGATCCTGCTGGGCTGCGATAACCGCAATCCGGAGTGGTCTTCTCGCAAGGCGGATTTGGCGACACGTTATCCGCAGGCGCGATTTGTCCACATCGACGAGGGCTCAGAAAAACTCAGTGACCCCACTGAGCTGCGACGGCTGTTAAAGCCCTCGAAGGCAGAGCCTCGTTCCCTGGCTTTGGGCCGTAGTCGGTCCATGAGAGAGCTTTGGGCTGCAGTGGAGCGGGTTGCCAAATTTAACGTGACGGTGTTGATAACCGGCGAAACGGGTACCGGGAAAGAGGTGGTTGCCAGGCGCATACACCAACTTTCTGCTCGTTCCAATAAGCCTTTTATTGCGGTCAACTGCGCAGCGATACCCGCAGAACTGCTGGAAAGTGAGCTGTTTGGCCACGAAAAAGGGTCCTTCACCGGCGCCACAAAACGTCGGCCCGGTCGCTTTGAACGGGCTCAGGGTGGAACCTTGTTTCTGGACGAGATTGGCGACATGCCGCTGGCCATGCAGGCCAAGCTGCTGCGGGCACTGCAGGAACGTTGCATCGAACGTGTAGGTGGCGATCAGGAAATACCCATCGATGTGCGGGTGGTTGCTGCTACCCACCAAAACCTGCACCAGTCGATTCAGGACGGGGAGTTTCGCGAGGACCTCTACTACCGCTTGAACGTGTTTCCGGTGAAAGTTCCACCCCTGCGCGAGCGCGCAGAAGATCTGCGGGATTTGGTGGAGTTCTTTACTGAAAATCTGCAGCGCGAAGGCCGCCCTGCCCCGCTGTTAAGCGGCGAGACCCTGGCGAGACTGCACCAGTATCACTGGCCAGGTAACGTTCGCGAGTTAAGTAATCTGATCGATCACCTGTCGGTGATGTACCCAGACGAACGGGTTTTTGAAGACGATCTGCCCGAAACCATGCGGGGTGGTTCAGCTCACACAGAGGACCGAGCGCCGGTGATTAGGGAACGTTTGCCCAATGAACTTTTGACCGATCGAAGCCCCAACGAGCAAACGCCGGTACTTCCGCGAGCCGGCGTTGATTTGGCTGAATACCTCAAGACCCAGGAACAGTCGCTGATTCTTCAGTCCCTTTCCCAAGCCGGTGGCGTCGTTGCGAAAGCGGCAAAACTGCTGGGATTGCGAAGAACCACGCTGGTGGAAAAGATGCGCAAGTACGGCATCGAGAAAGACGGTGTCCCTTCCCCTGCAGGATGAGGCGTCGAGTTATCCGGGAGAAAGGGCTGCCTCAGGGCGGCCCTTTTTTTATTCGCTATTAACCCCCCGCTCCAATGCGATAATGCGCAGCCTACCCAGGCGAGATGAGTTCAAGCATGGACAACTATAGTAAAGCCGTTCGAATCATTGGCGTCCCCATGGACCTTGGGGCCAGTCGGCGAGGCACTGATATGGGGCCTTCCGCACTGCGGGTCGCGGGATTGGGCAACGCGCTGCGAGGCTTGGGTCGGGAGGTGGCTGTGGAAGAAGACATTCCCGTCCCGGCCATGGAAACCCGCACCTCCGATTCGCTGTCGGCTCGGTTTAAGGATGAAATTCTTAGCGTTTGCACCACCCTGTGCAACCGGGTCAAGCGCAGCCTTGATGAAAACGAGACGCCGTTGGTATTAGGTGGAGATCATTCCATCGCTATGGGCACGGTAGCCGGCGTTGCCAGCCATTTTCGTGAGCAGAACAAATCCCTGGGCTTAATCTGGTTCGACGCCCATGGCGACATGAATACCCCCACATCATCACCCACAGGCAATATCCACGGTATGCCCCTGGCCCATTTGCTGGGCACCGGTGATTCGGATCTATGTAATATCGGAGGATTCAGCCCCAAGCTGGATCCAACCCGGGTGGCCCTGGTGGGTATACGCGATATCGATGACGACGAGCGACGAATCATTCGTGAGTCTGGTATCCACGCCTATACAATGCGCGACATTGACGAAAAAGGCATGGCCCGAGTAGCGGCTGAGGTGATTGACGTGGTGGCCAGAAGCACCGACGGATTTCACGTTAGCTTTGATGTGGATGGCTGTGACCCCTCGGTGATACCCGGGTCTGGCACCTTGGTTCCGGGTGGGGTGAACTATCGGGAAGCCCACTTGCTGCTGGAAATGTGCGCTGACACCCGGCGCATGAGTTCCATGGAAGTGGTGGAGCTAAATCCATTCCTTGATACGGGAAATGTTAGCGCTGAACGCACACGGGGCATGATTCTGAGTGCCTTTGGCAAGAGAATTTTGTAGGTATGTGAAGTAACCTGTTGTTTTTAATAGTTTTGCTTGTCATTTTCAACTGTACAAAGAATGTGCAAACCAATGTCACAAGCTTGTCACAGCCATTGATCCACCTGGCTATTCGCGGTCCAATAAACGTGCTCTCGATGTGTGTGTAACACCCAAGTCTTCAGGAAGAAGCAGGGGGGATCGGCAAGGATGTCGATACAGCGCTCGCGGTAACCGTTGAGTGGAATTGATTGTTATCGCTGTGCCGCAGCCCGGTTTGTTGAAGCCAAACCGGGCTTTTTTTTGCCCATTTTTCGGGCACATCAATCACCTTTTGCCATCGGCAACTCAGCCCTTAATCGCTGGACCTGACGGCACAATCCTCACGTACGCCGACTTTGTCATGCAAGGTTTGACAGATACGGTTGGCCTGGGCGTTGTCGCCGGCGCTGCGTAGCAGCTGCGCCAGGCGCACCGTGGCGTCTGCTTGCAGCGGCGCCTGCTCAAGCACCCGGCGATACCATAGTTCCGCCTCCTTGGGCTGGGCCAATGCCTGGTAGTGATCGCCGATTAACACCCCCAGGGCTGCCTGCCAGGGCCCAACCCTCTGGGGTTCTGTTTGATAGGCGCGCTCCATAGTGAGATATCCCTGCTCCAGCACCGCCAGAGATTTGCGCGGCTGGTTTTGCATCTGGTAAATCTCCCCCAGTGTGTGGGTGGAATTAGGCGAGGCGGCGAGTTTTTCACTGCAAATTCGCAGCGCCGGCGGCGATGCCTTGAATCTGACAGTGCCGGCCTTAAGCCGGGAGCAACAAAGCCACAACGCCAGCCAGGCACCCGCCAGGTTTGCCCTTAATACCAATCAGCGCACCTCGCGTGAGCTGGAAGGTAACATCGCCTATCTGCGACCGGGCCCTTTCTACAACGTGGAAGACCCAACGGAACTGTGGAATACCGAACCCTTCATCGCTTTCATCAACAATGCCTTTGAGGGCTTTATCCAGGCCGATGCGGACGACTTGATCATTGATTTGCGCCAGAACCCTGGTGGGGACAATTCCTTTAGCGATCCGATGTTGGCCTGGATCGCCCGGGAGCCGTTCCGTTTCTGTTCGGCTTTTGTGATTCGTTCCAGCGATGAAGCGGCGGCCTCCAATCAGGCCCGCCTTGACACTAACCCGGGTGCGGTGGAGGGGGTGTCGGCCCGTTTCGCCCAGCAATATGCCCAGGTACCCCGGGGCGAAACTTTTTCCTTCGATATCCCGATGGTGTCGCCCCGGGAGCAACCACGCTATACCGGCAAGGTCTATGTGCTGGTGGATCGCCACTCCTATTCCAACAGCGTCAACGTCGCGGCCATGGTCCAAGACTATGAGCTGGGCCTTGTTGCCGGGGAAAAAACCGCTGATATGGCCACAACCTATGGCGCGATGGAGTCATTTACCCTGGCCGGAACCGGTATCGATGTCGGATTTCCCAAAGCTCATATCATTCGTCCATCCGGCGACACCGCCGCCGACGGGGTGACGCCAGACTGGCCCATAGCCACTCCGGTGATTCACACCGATCGAGATGTGGTGCTGGACACGCTGGTGGCAAAAATCCGCGCTACCAACCTGGCCCAGTCCACACCCTGATGGATCTTGTCGGATCGATCGCCGAAAGCGGGGGGGTTGAGTGGCCTTTGCCTCTATTGCGGCCACTCATAGGGGGCCACCGCGCCTAGCTCAAGGGTATAGCCGGCCTGCCCCATATCGCTTTCAAAGCCCTGGGTTTTTAAGGTTCCAGAGACCCAGAATGGATCCCAAAGAGACGTCAACTCAAAAGGTTCGCTGAGCTTTACATAGACCAACTGGTTTGGCGGCGGCGGCGGCACATGGATGCAGGCACCAAAATAAGGCACCAGAAAAAACTCTGACAGCAGCCCGACTTCATCGGACTCAATAGGCACAATAAAACCCGGAAGCCGCACCGCCTGATTGTTCAGGCTTTCAACTAGAGTGCTGGATTGCAGTGGCGGGCTTGCCTGCTCCAGCAGATCGTCCAATGAGTCGCCGCGTGCTGCAGCGCTGGCCATGGCTTTTTCATCGTCAGGGATAAGATCATCCCACTTCAGTTCTCGAAAACTGGATTCGGCATGGCTGGTTGCCATGCAGCTCAGCCCTATTAGCATTGCACCGGCGATTCGGGCCAGGCCGCTACGCAAATTGGTCACTTTGCTCACTCCGTGAATAGCAGTGGCTATTGTGCCATTGCCAGCCCCGTCAATCAGGCAATCCCACAGCACTTGATTTGGACGGTGCCCATTGGCACTCTACCGGCCTTGGCCAGGAGGCTATCCTGGCGCCCGATCTGGCTCACTCATTGGCTCA
>CAYGPO010000011.1:51318-54608 GCA_964351665.1 uncultured Gammaproteobacteria bacterium
AAAAGGGACAACTCCATGGTTCTATGCACCCACTCCGGCCTGGAAAAGGCTTTGATGAAGGTCGTCAGTGTTTCGCTCTTTGGGCTGGCGCTCTTTCTGGCAATTCCGGCCCAGGCCGCCACCGGAATGTTGCGGTATCCGGACGTTCATGCCCAGCAGCTGGTGTTCAGCTATGCCGGGGATCTTTGGCTGGCGCCGGTGGATGGCTCCAGCCCAGCCCGCCGACTGACTTCCCATCCAGGCCTTGAGCTGTTTCCGAAGTTCTCCCCGGACGGCAGTCAGATCGCTTTCACCGGCCAATACCAGGGGGATGACCAGGTCTATGTGATCAACGTTAACGGAGGCCAGCCACGCCAACTGACCTGGTATCCGACTGAGGGCCCGCTGCCCGCGCGCTGGGGCACAGAGCATCAGGTGTATGGCTGGTCCGCAGACGGTGAATCGGTGCTTTTCAGATCGCTGCGGGAAGATTTCAATAACCGACGTCTGTATACCGTTAAGGTCGGCGGCGGCCTGCCCCAGGTGTTGCCCATGGTTCGAGCCGGCTCAGGGGATTATTCACCCGACGGCCAGCAAATCGTCTTTTCGCCGCTGTTTCGGGACTTTAGAACCTGGAAGCGCTATCAGGGCGGCTGGGCGCAGAACCTGTATGTCTACAATTTTGCTGACAACAGTGCCCGCCAGATCACCACCCACATCCGCACTGAACGCGATCCGGTTTGGCTGGCCAGGGGCATCTACTATGTATCCGACGCTGACGGAACCCTGGAGCTTTATCACTACAACGCCGAAACCAATGCCCCCCAGCAGGTCACCCAGCACGACACCTGGGATATCAAATGGGCCAGCGGCGACGGCGCCGATCAGATTGTGTACGAGGTGGCCGGCACCGTGGGGCTGTTCAACGCTGCCAGCGGCACTGAAACCCTGCTGAACATCACGGTGCCCGATGATTTTGTGCGCCGCGCCGCCCGGCAGATGGACGCCTCGAAGCAGATTGAAGACTTTGACCTGTCCACCGACGGCAAGCGGGTGTTGTTTTCTGCCCGGGGCGACGTCTTCAGTGCGCCGGTGGAACATGGCGTGACCCGCAACCTGACCCGTCTTGGCAGCGCCCATGATCGCGCCGCCACGTTTTCCCCTGATGGCAGCCTGGTGGCTTTCATCAGCGATCGCAGCGGCGAAGAACAGATTTATCAAATGCCCCACGATGGTGGTGAGGCCAAGGCGCTGACCGAGTCCAGCCCTACCCGACTTTATGGCCTCAGCTGGGCTCCCGACGGGAAGCGACTGGCCTATCGAGATCACACCGGCCAGGTCTTCGTTGTGGACCTGCAGGGCCGCCAAACCCAGGTGGCAAAAAGCGAAATTGGGACCATCAGTGACTACGTGTGGTCCTCAGACTCCAAATTTCTGGCCTTCAGCCAGCCCCTGGCCAGCGGCTTTTACGCCATTAACGTCTGGTCTCGTGCCAGCGGCGATACCAAGGCCGTGACCGACGGGTTTTTCAACGCCTTCGCGCCGGATTTCAGCGCTGACGGCCAGCACCTGTTTTTCATTGGAGATCGGGAGTTCTCACCCCAAATCGGATCGTTTGAATGGAACTATGTGGCCGATCGGGAAAGCCGGATTTATGCCCTGGCCTTAAACAAAGACGCCGGCAACCCCTTCGCTCCCCGAAATGATGAAACCGGCGGCAAAGCTGATGAGGACAAAGACAGCAAAGACGATGAGGGCAACGACGATGAGGCTGAGGTGGCAGCGACCCGGATCGATTTTGACGGCATTACCCGGCGAGTTATCCGCCTGCCTGTGGAGGCGGACAATATCTACGCCGTGCAGGATGTTGAAGGTGGATTAATTTACGTCACCGGTAGTGCCTTCTTTTACGGCCGGGAAAGCGCCAGTCCCAACCAGCTGCATTTTCTGGATTTTGAAAAACGCGAAAGCAAAGAGCTGCTGAAAGATTTCCAAGGCCTGCGGGTACCTGAGGGCGGCGACTATTTGCTGGCCAGCACCGGTGACGGTTATACCCGGATCAAACTTACCGATAAAGACAGCACCCAGAAGGTCAGCACGGCCAATCTGACCGTCCATCGGGCGCCGGCGGAAGAATGGCCGGTGGTGTTTGACGAGGTTTGGCGACGTTTTCGCGACTACTTCTATGTCGCTAACCTGCACGGCTATGACTGGCAGGCGCTGCGCGAGCAATACCGGCCGCTGGTGGCCCAGGTGTCTACCCGTGAAGATCTCAACACGCTGATGGGCGAGATGATCGCTGAGCTAAACGTGGGCCACGCCTACGTTGCCGGTGGCGATCTGCAGGACCACCCCCGCTCCTCGGTGGGGCTGCTGGGTGCACGATTTGAACAGGTGGGTGAGCACTTTCGAATCGCCCACGTTTACGCCGGCGACAACGCCGAGCCAAAATATCGCTCGCCTCTGACGGAAGTAGGGGTTGGCGTTGCCAAGGGTGATTATCTGCTGGCGGTGAACGGTCGCCCGCTAACCGGCACCGATAACCCCTACGCACTGTTGACCAACCAGGGTAAGCAGCCCCTGGAGCTGCTGGTAAACAGCTCTCCAACCAGCAAGGGCGCACGACGGGTGCTGGTTGAGCCGGTTAGCAGCGAAAGCAACCTGATTTACCTTGAGTGGGTGGAAAAAAATCGCCGCTATGTGGACAGCAAAACCGACGGCAAAGTGGGTTATCTGCATATCCCGGACATGGGTCCCGACGGCATATACGAGTTCATCAAGTGGTATTACCCACAAATCCGTCGCCAGGGTCTGGTGGTGGATGTGCGAGGCAACGGCGGTGGCAACGTATCTCAAATGATCTTACGCCGGCTAATGCTCAAGCCTCTGGGTTATGGCTACCAGGCCCACCAAAGCGCCGCTGACCCCTACCCCGGCCCCGCTTTTAATGGCCACATGGCAGCCCTGATCAGCGAAGACTCTGCCTCGGACGGCGATATTTTCCCCTACTACTTTCGTCAGGCTGGCCTGGGCCCGCTGATTGGCAAACGTTCCTGGGGCGGCGTTGTAGGCATCACCAGCCACGGCCCGGTGATGGACGGTGGCTCGGTCTTTGTGCCGGAGTTTGGTATTGCCGATGCGGAGAAAGGCTGGATTGTTGAGGGTGAGGGCGTGGCCCCGGATATTGAAGTGGATAATGACCCGGTGAGTTTCGACGATGCCCAGCTGGACCGGGGCATTGCTGAAGTGATGGCCCGAATCCAGGCCGATCCGCCCCAGTGGCCAGCCAAGCCTGCCGATCCGGTGAAGCT
>CAYGPO010000011.1:54708-57973 GCA_964351665.1 uncultured Gammaproteobacteria bacterium
CTAGCTCCCAGCTGCAACCTCTTCAACTTGCCGCCAAACCCGCAGGGTGTTTTCAAACATGATTTTGCGGATATCCGCTTCACTATAACCGCGCTCCAGCAGCCCTCTAATCAGGTTCGGGTAGCTGGAAACATCTTTCAGGTTTTCCGGCAGGCTATCCCCTACCCCGTCGTAATCTGAGCCTATGCCCACGTGATCAATGCCCGCAAGCTCTACCACATGATCAAAGTTGTTCAGCACATCATCCAGGGTGGCATAGGCAAAAGGCGCCTTGTTCTTGTAGTCGGCGATAAAGGCGGAAACCCGCGGGTCGCCCCGACCCTCGATGTCGTTTTCTTCAACGAAGGCCTCCCGGGCCGCGTCCATTTTTTCCTGATAGGCCCGGGATACCGGGCTAACAAAAGTGGAGCCAAAATTGATCTGTACCACCCCACCGTTTTCGCCGACGCCTTTGATGAGTTCGTCGCTGATGTTTCGCTCCCAGCCAGGTGTGTATTTGCGCACCGAGGAATGGGAGGCGATCACCGGCGCCTTGCTCAGGGCCAACACCCCAACCGCCGCCTGATCGGAAATGTGGGAGATATCAATCATTATTCCAAGGCGATTCATCTCACCCACCACGGTTTCACCGAAGGGGCTTAGTCCCTTCCAGGGGCGATTGATGTCATAAGAGGAGTCCGCCAGGTGGTTAGACCTGGAATGCGCCAGGGTGATGTAGCGAATGCCCCGCCGGTAAAAGTGTCGCAGGTTTTCCAGATCCCCCTCAATGGGGGCGCCGTTCTCCATTCCCATGGCAATGGACAGCTTGCCCTGGGCCGCCTGGGTCAGGACGTCGTTGGCGTTGTAGGCCATGGCAAACTTTTCCGGAGACCGGCCTACCAGGGCTTCCATGGAGTCGATCAGCCTGTTGGCCAGGGGGCCGCTCTTGCCGGTGCCCTCCAGGCTGGCGGGAATGTAGATGGACATAAACGGCGCCGTCAGGCCGCCGTCCACGGCTCGAGGGTAGTCAAAGTCGCCGCCCACGGTGGCTTGGCTGACGTCATCCCACTGGTATTCCAGTCGGTAGGGGACGTCGATGTGGGTATCTACCAACGGCCAGCGATGGGCGATGGCCCGGGCCTGGTCCAGCAGTTCGTCAGCGCTGACGGTGACCGGAGCAGCAACGCTTGCCGCCAGCGCCAGGCTTGCGCCCAAAAAACCGCCCATTGAGGGGCTCATGGCTGTGCTACCTGGGCCAGTGCTTTGAGCCGGGCGGCTTCAAACTCATCACCCGCTACCCACTGCTGCATGCCGTCAGCGTTGGCGACAAGCAGCCCGCACCAGTAGGCGAAGCGGGCGTCGCTGGTGATGCCGTCAAAGTTCCAGTCCTCGGTGAGCTCATCGCTGGGCTGGTGGTAATTCTTAGTGGTGTACTCACCCATCTGCTGGGCGCCCCAGCCTTCCGGCCTGCCAACAAACTGGGTGCCGCCGTTGAGGTATAGCCCCGGAACGCCGATTTTTGCCAGGCTGAATTGATCGGACCGATAAAAATACCCCTTGTCAGGGAACTGGTCGCCAACCACCACCCGGCCCTCCAGTTCTGCCACCGTAGCAGTGACCTGATCCAGGCTGGATTTGCCCTTGCCGACAAAGGTGATATCAGTGGTTTCGCCCCAGATATTGCCGCTATCAAGGTTGATATTGGCGGCGATTTTGCCCGGGTGAAAGGTTGGCTGGGCGGCGAAGAATTTGGACCCGAGCAGGCCCTGCTCTTCAGCCCCCACAAAGGCCATCAGGATAGAGCGCTTTGGTTTGGTGGAAGCCAGGGCCTCAGCGATGGCTAACACCATGCCAACGCCGCTGGCGTTGTCCAAGGCGCCGTTATAGATCCGATCAGCCGGGTCGCCGGCAAAGTTAGGCAGGCCTATCCCCAGGTGATCGTGGTGGGCAGTAAACACCACCACCTCATCTGCCAGTTCCGGGTCGTTGCCCGGCAGCAGGCCCAGCACGTTGGCCGACTGAACCTTGGTGACCTTATTCGCAAGGTTAATGGACGTGGTCAGGTCAAGGGCCACGGGCACAAAGTCGCGGGTTTTGGCCGATTCTATGAGTGCGCTTAGGTCTTTGCCACCAAACCTCAGCAGCTTTTCGGCTGCATCCTGGGTCAACCAGGCCGCCGCTTCGATCCGGGGCTCATCGCCTGCTGGCAGCTGAAACTGCTCGCCGGTCCAGGAGGTTTGCACCACCTGCCAGGGATAACCCGCTGACGGCGTGGTGTGAATAATAATGGCAGCTGCGGCGCCCTGCTGGGCGGCGCTCTCGTATTTGTAATCCCAACGCCCGTAATAAAGTCGGCGATCACCGGCGAACAGGTTGTCATCCCAGTCCGGATCGTTGTTTAGCATCACCAGGGTTTTGCCGGTCAGGTCCAGGCCCTTGAAATCGTCCCACTGGTATTCCGGCGCCTGGATGCCGTAGCCAACAAAGACCAGTTCTGAGTCGTCAATCACTGATTGAACCGACTGTACGCCGCTGCCAATGATAAATTCAGTGCCCTGCACCAGATCCAGATTTTCCCCGCCGGAACTGAAGCTCCACACCGGCGGCTGCTCAGCATTGATCCCAACAAGATCAAAGGCCTGCTCCCAACTGCCGTCAGCAGCGCCGGGCTGATAGCCCAGAGTCTTGAGTCTGTCCGTAATCCAGTTTCTGGCTTTCACATCTCCGGCGCTGCCCGGGCCGCGGCCCTCATAGGCGTCACTGCCGATTTCCGCCACCACCGCGCGAATCGCCTCCGGGGTTATCTTCGCCGCCGCCGCAACTTCCGCTGGGCTAAAGGGACCCAGGGCTTCGGTGGCTGGTGGGGCAGTTTCCGGCTGGGCGCTTAGCTCAGCAGCCGGCGCGTCAGTTTCGCCCGAACATCCGGCGATCAGGCCAAACAGCAGGGCAAAAATACAGATCAGGAGGGTTTTTCTCATTAGGGATGGTCCAGTCATTAAGCTCGGTCTCTCACAAGAGGGTTAGCGCAAATGCTCAGGCTGCCTGCGCCGGGCAATCGTACATGGGAAGTCCGCGACAGGCCAAATGCAGCGCCCAATGGCTGCGCGTTTGGGCGCAGCTGAGGTACAATCGCCCGCTAATTGCCTGCCCCGCCCGGGTGGCGAAATTGGTAGACGCAAGGGACTTAAAATCCCTCGGTAGAAATACCGTGCCGGTTCGATTCCGGCCCCGGGCACCAGAGGCCTGTTTTGGCACGCCTCAAATTGTCTAAGAAAGTCTCGTAAAC
>CAYGPO010000012.1:0-4694 GCA_964351665.1 uncultured Gammaproteobacteria bacterium
ATCAGCTCTTTTCAGTGACCGGAAATTCGGCAGCCAACCGTCGGCGGGACCAGTAAAAGTCGCCGCTGATGGGCAGACTGCAAGCCCGTGGTGACCAAAGGCCAGCAGACTGCGGCGCATGTGCAGCGCGGAGGTTACCAAGACCACCTGCCGGAGATTTCTTGTGCGGACGTGCTGCGCTGCCAAAAGCGCCGCCTGGTCGGTGTTTGAAGCGCCAGACAGCCCATTGAGCCCTACCCTCGGCTGCCACAACTGATGGGCGGCAGAAAAGGCCAGAATTTCCGACTCGGTGCCCACCACCACAGCAGGCAATCCCGGATAGCGGGCAGCAAGCACCTGGCTGTGTTCCAGGCGAATCAGGGATTCTGAGGTTAAAGACGATGCGGGCAGCTGTGTATGGGGCCTGATTCCGGCCGGCAGCAGCACCAGCAGGTCCGGCGCTGGCGAGCCCAGGCAGCTTTGACCCTGCCGATACTCATGCTCCCAGAGCTGACTCAAACCCGCCGCCACAGGTGGCAACATAACAACCAGGCAGGCAACGGACAGCGCCGCAAGCAGAACAGCCAGCCGCGGCATAAATCGCGCCGAGATCAGCGCCAACAGTAGCAGCGACAGCATCCAGACCAGAGGGTTTGTCATGCCAAATTTGTCTGGTCAGCTCGTATGGCCAGCTGATCAGGCCTGCTGGGCTTGTTCAGCCAGCTTTTTCTCCCAGGCCAGGGCGGAGTCGACGATGGTTTTCAAATCATCGTATTTGGGAGTCCAGCCCAGCACTTGACGCACCCGGTCTGCCCGGGCAATGAGTTCCGGCGGGTCTCCTGGTCGTCGTGCAACCTCAGTAATATTGAGCTGGGTTCCCAGGCTTTGCTCTACGGCGGCAATCACCTCACGCACAGTGAATCCACGGCCGTAGCCGCAGTTCATGGTTTCGCTTTGACCTCCGTCTCGCAGATAATCCAGGGCGCGTAGATGTGCGTCTGCCAAATCTTCAACGTGAATATAGTCGCGAATACAGGTGCCATCCCGGGTCGGATAGTCAGTACCAAACAGCTTAACCTCCTGGCGCTTGCCCATGGCCAGCTCGGCCAGCACTTTGATCAACAGCGTGGCCTTAGGCGTGTTTTGCCCGATGCGACCCTGGGGGTCGCAGCCGGCCACATTGAAATAGCGCAAAACCACGGAGCGAAGTTTGCCGGTAGCGCCCACGTCCCGCAGCATCCACTCCGACATCAGTTTGGAGGTTCCATAGGGATTGATGGGTACCGTTGGCGTGTCTTCTGAAGCGATGCCGTCGGGCGGCATGCCGTAAACTGCTGCGGTGGACGAAAACACCAGTTGTTCAACGCCACAATCCACACAGCTTTGAATCAGGTTGCGGGTTTGCATGGTGTTGTTGTTGTAATAGCGCAGTGGATCCTCAACAGACTCCGGCACAATGGTCCGGGCAGCAAAGTGCATCACGGTATCAACGGCGTTTTCCGTGAGCACACGGCTGACCCGTTCCATATCACCCACGTCGCCGGTGACCAGCTCGCCATACAGGACTGCATGATCAAAGCCCGTGGAAAGATTGTCCAACACCACCACCTGTTCGCCACGATCACCCAGCTGTCGTGCCACGTGGCTGCCTATATAGCCTGCGCCACCGGTAACCAAAACCGTTCCCATTTCCCACTCCCTTAAATTAGACTTTGATACTAGCAGTTTGTTAAAAAAAGCCATCCATGGCTTTTTAAACATCAGTCAGAAAAAACCTCAGTTTCGGCCCACTGGGCGACGGCCTCAGCCACCTGGGCGGCGCCGCTGTCGCTGAAATGGGAAAAATCGGCGAACATCTCGCTGCGCCCGTTTATCAATTGAGCCGTGTCGATCAGTTCCACCTCAAACTCCAGCGCCAGGCTGCGCAGGCGCTGGTTGGCCAGGGCATCAAATTCCAGCAGCACCTGCTGGGTTGCCCGGGGATAAAATCGCCGCCAGGCCAACATCACCGAGGGGTCCGGCGTCGCCGTATCACTGAAGGCAATGGAATGGGTCATCAGCGCCACCGGCGCGCCGCTGGCGATGGCGCTACGCAACAATTGCCTGACGTCCTGCTCAAACAGGTCCAGGCGATCTTCAGGAACTTCAGTCCAGACCCAATCCGCGGGCTGTTTGGCGACGGTCCGTTCAATAGCCCAGCGGCGCAGGAAATCCTGGGCGGTGGTGGGCAGAAATGCTTTGATCACCTCTTTCGCTTTCCCAGGCAGTCGGAAGCTGGCAAGGGGCGAGGGCCTGGAGCGGCTTTTACGGGGTAGATCGTCAGCCACCGGTTTGATGTCCAGGTAGAAATGCGGCGTGGGATATAGCACCACCGCTGCCAGCGGCGTCTGACCCAGCTGATTGCGCAGCACCCGCTGCATACGGCGAACGTTGAGGCCAAAACAAGAGGCGTTGATGACTTCAACCTGCCCTCCGCTAAGCGCCAGGGTTTGCTCCAGAACATTTGCCACGTCCTTGCCCGGTGACTCATACAAGCCAAAGGCTTCAGAGGCGCCTAACCAAGCCAACTTTGGCCCTGATCGGTGCTCACCGGTAAGGCGAAAACCCTGATCATCTAAGGAAAAGTTCTTGTACCGGCCGTTGGGTGCGCAGCGCAGTGTTCCTGCATCGTCGCGCTGCCTTAAGTCGTCAAACCGGTAGCTGGCCAGCAGTGGCGCGTCCCAGCGAAGGCGATCTTCAATCCGTGCAAAAACCTCAAGAAGAAGAACAAAAAGCACTCCAAGCAACAGCCAATTGACAATACGCATACCCATCAGAACTGAAAATAGATGAAGCTTTCGGAGACTTCACCGTGGAAAACGAACAGATAAAAGGCCGCCGCTGCGGTGGCGGTCCGGATCACCGGCGCCAGAGCAGGCGCCAGGCCAGGCGCAAGGGATGGCGGCAGCGTCTTGCGGGTGAAGGCCCACTCCATCAGCAGCAATGGCAGAGCAAACTGAATCAGGGGCAGATACATCTGCAGGGAAACCGTGCTGGTATCCCAGCGGCTAAGGCCCACGGTGAAATCCCCTATCTGGCTCAGGGACTGGGCCCGGAACAGGATCCAGCCGTAACAAACCAACTGGAAAAACAGCAGGATTTTGACAACTTGCAGCAGGGCTCCAGGCCTGAAAATGGGCTTGAATCGTCCAATATACCAGCGGTGTACACACAGCATCAGGCCCTGATAGGCACCCCAACACACGTAATTCCAGGCGGCGCCATGCCACAGCCCACCCAGCAGCATGGTCAGCATCAGGTTGACGTAGGTTCGAATCTTGGACTGGCGATTTCCGCCCAGGGAAAAATACAGGTAGTCCCGCAGCCAGCTGCTCAGGCTGATGTGCCAGCGCCGCCAAAACTCCTGGGGGCTGGTGGACCGGTAAGGAAAATTGAAATTCAGGCGCAGCTCAATGCCCAGCATCCGCGATACGCCCCGGGCAATGTCCGTGTAACCGGAAAAATCTGCGTATATTTGAAACGCAAACAAATAGCCCCCGGCCATTACCGTCAATGCATCAGGGTTAGCGATGGAAAATATGCTGTCCACATGGGGCGCCAGATTATCGGCGACAAAGACCTTCTTAAAAAACCCCAGCAGCATCAGCCACAGGCCCGATTTCAGAAGCTGCAGGTCCAGCCTGCGCGGGTTGGCAATCTGCGGAATCAGACTGGTAGATCGCTCAATGGGGCCCGCCACCAGCTGCGGGAAATAGGCCACGTAAACGGCAAAATCGGTCAGATTACGCACCGGCTTATTATTTCCACGGTACACATCAATGGTGTACGAGAGGGTCTGGAAGGTGTAGAAGGAAATCCCTACGGGAAGAATTATTTGCAGCACCGGCAGATTGGCCTGCATGCCAAACACATCCAGCAGGCTGGCAAAACTGTCAACAAAAAAGTTGAAGTACTTAAAAACCGCCAGCAGCCCGAGATTTGTCACCAAACTGACCACCAGCCAGCGCCGCCGACTGGAGGGGTTATTGCTGGCATCTACCCGGCGGGCAACCCAATAATCCACCACCGTAGAGAGCACAATCAGGGACAGAAAGCGCCAATCCCAGAAGCCGTAAAAAACATAACTGGCCAGCAGCAGAAACACATTCTGTGGGCGCGGCGGAAGCAGCCAGTAAATGACCAATACCAGCGGAAAGAACAGCGCAAATTCAAAAGAGTTGAAAATCATCCGGGTTGCGTGACGCGTAGCCTGATCACTGGGCACCATGCCCCTTGGCTGGGGATTTTAGGCGTTCATCGAAGGTTTTCCCACTAAATCCATGACTTGTAACCTTTTGTTAGAAAAGCCCAACCGGTACCATTGAACCTATGAGCCTGACCCAGGAACTGTTTAAGCGACGAGTCCCCCAAATCTGCGGCATTTACCTGGGCGCGATCTTCGCCGGGGTGGAATTCACCGATATGGTGGTGGAGCGCTATGGCTTCTCCGACCGATTGGTGGACGGCGTGTTGATTGGCATGCTGGCCTGCCTGCCCACCGTCATCATGGTGGCCTGGTTCCACGGCGCGCCGGGGCGAGACCAGTGGCGCCGCCGGGAGAAGATCGGCATACCGCTGAATCTAGCCATCGCCGCCGCGCTGGTGATGGCGCTGAGCCCGCAACCGCCGCAAACTGCGCCGTCGGTGGTGGCGAGCCAGGAAATGTCCCAGGAAAT
>CAYGPO010000012.1:4794-57180 GCA_964351665.1 uncultured Gammaproteobacteria bacterium
AACCGCCGCAAACTGCGCCGTCGGTGGTGGCGAGCCAGGAAATGTCCCAGGAAATATCCCTGGTGCGCAGCAGCACCGATGAGAACGGCCAAACCATCACCATCGAAGTTCCCAAAGCCAGCATGATTGAGCGGGTGGCGGTGTTTTTCATGGACCCCGAAGGCTTTGATCAACCAGCCCCGTGGCAGGCCTACGGTCTGAGCGTATTGATTGGAGAGGGGCTGAGCGCCAATCGTTTCGTAGACGTCTACACCCTTTACAGTAACTACAGCGAAGGCAATATCTGGAAACTCAAGCGCGCCGGCCATGCCTCTGGGCTCAACGCCCCCCTGTCGCTGCTGGCTGACGTCGCCACGGGCTACCATCAGGATTACTTTGTCACCGGTTCACTGTCATCCCTGGAAGGCGGCCGCTGGCAGGCCGACCTGAAGCTCTATCAGGTCAAATCCATGGACGTCATGCTGGATGTGACCCTGCAGGCCGACTCCCTGTTTGACCTCACCGATGCGGCCACCGCCGCTATCGGGGAAAAACTTCAGCAGCCCAGCGACACCACCGAGATTACCACTCGCCTGCCGGCCCAGGAGCTGGTCACTGAGAACCTGGAAGCTCTGCGCCTTTACGTTGAGGGAAAAAACGTTCTGATGCTGGACACCGACGTTGAGGGCGCGGTTGAGCGCTGGAACCAGGCCGTAACACTGGACCCAGGGTTTTCTCAGGTTTACCGGGATTTAGCAGCGGTCCACGACAGCCAGGGCAACAACACCGAGGCGCTGGCGGCCTTAAAAGAGTTGAACCGCCTGTCCCATGAGCTGAACGAAGAAGACAAGATCAGCATTAAAGCCTGGACCTACCAGCTACAGAACGAAAATGATCGCGCAACCCGGGTCTACGAGATGTGGACCGAGCTGTATCAGGACAATCACCAAGCATGGGTGTCATTGGGATACAGCTATATCAACAACGGCAATCGGATCGACAAAGCCATTGAGTCGTTTGAGAAATCCCTGGCGCTGATGCCAAATCAGAGTTGGTTGATCAATGAGCTGGCACGTCTGTTTCGGGTCAAAGGCGACTACGACCAAGCCATCGCCAGGTACGAAGAATATTACACGCTGCTGCCGCAAAACTACCTGCCGCTAATTTCCATCGGCGATATCAAAACCGACCAGGGCGATTTGAAGGCCGCGGAAAAGTACTACCAACGAGGCCAGCTGGCACAAACCAACATGGTCACGCCGATTATCCGGCTGGCCATCAATCAGATCCAACAAGGCAATGTAGCTGAAGGCATAAGCCTGTTCGATGAGGCCGAATTTGTGGCTGAGGCGCCCAGACAGCTGTCGGCGCTGGCCGCCGCTCGGTCCCAGGTACACGCGCTACTGGGTCAACCCAGTGAGGCCTTGGAACTGCTCAAAAAACAGTACCAGATCGATTCCCAGAGCTTGAGCCAGTTTGATGCAGTCATTGACCACATGCGCAGTCTGGCCCTTTATTACCAAGCGGGGCAGGCTGAGATGGCCAGGGCCTTTATGGCACAGGTGGCAGCGAATTTTAAACCGCCCTACGACTTCATTCCGAGCATCGGTTTCCTGGTCAGCGCTTTGGCTGAAGGCAAACTTGATGAGGCAGAATTTCATAACCAAAAGCTGGCTGTTGGACTCAGTCAATCGGGGCGCACTGATCTGCTTTACGCCGTGGATTACACTATGGGCGTCCTTTTGCGCCTGCGAGGCGACCTCCCAGGCGCCATGGCAAAGCTCCGCCAGGCCGCAACATTATTTGAATCCTCAAGTCAGTTCACATTTGACGAAAGTCGGCTTGAGTACGATCAGATCATCATTGAGCTGGGGCAAACCCTAGTTCTGGCCAAGCAACCCGACCAGGCCATCGAGGCCCTGCAGCCCTTGCTCACCCGCTGGCCCTATCACCCGGAAGCCAACTGGATTGCAGCCCAGGCCTACCAGCTGCAGGGAAATGGGCCCCAGGCACAACAAGCGCTGGAGATTGCGCAGCAGATGTGGGCGAACGCTGAAGCCGGTTTTAAGCCAGCCCAGTCAGCCCTGCGAGGGTTTGAGCAGGCCGCGGTCTTTTAGCTGCCCAGCCCGCATCTCATGATGACGATGGCTGTGTGGACGGTGTTACACCGCATCGTATCGCCGTCCCAGTAACATCGGCCAACACCATGGCTATCAATGGTTGCTCAACTCAGGGGCAATCTGGGACCACCAGCGATGCGGGTACCGTTATCCCGCCGCCGCCAGCACCAGTTCCAGCACCACTTGGTCGCTGCCGCTGAGTTCAACCACCCGGGACTCCAGCACGTAGGCACGTTCGGTCAGGCTGGCGTCCACCGCTCCCAGAGCGATTTTTATCGCTGCTGCCCGGGCGCCCGCCAGCTCTCGCAGGGATTCATCGCTGACCGCAATCGACGCCAGCAGCTGTTGCTCCACCATGGCCATGTCAACCGGGGCTACAGTGGCTTGGTCAGATCTGCCGGAGGCCTGGCCAGATCTGCCGGAGGCTTGGTCAGATCCGGCGGAAACCTGGTCATCAGCATCGGTTTGATCGGAGTCAGGGTCGGCGGCAAGCAGCGGCAAGGCCCCAATCTGGGCCTCATAGGCCTGCCGTAGAGCGGCTTTCCTGGCTTCAGCCTCCAGGGCGTCCAGCCCCAGACTGGCGCTGAGCTGGGCCCGTTGTATGGCCGCTGCATCAAGATCCCTGCTGGCCACACCGGCAATATCCAGCCTCAGGTTGGGCCGCTGCAGCAGGGCTTGGGCCAGCAGTCCCAAACGCTTGCTGCCCTCCTCACTCAGGTCTGCCACGCCAGGGCTGAAGTTGACGAACTGCAGATCTTCGCCGCCGCCAGGAATCAACTTGCCAATAAGCGAAAATGGCGATGCCACCGCCTTCACAATCAAATTGACCAAGGCTTTGAACACCACCGAACCGATTCGAAATTTCGGGTCATCAAGCTGCCCGGCCACCGGCACTCCCAGGTCAATGTTGCCTGACCCGTCCTTGAGCAGAGCCAGGGCCAGATCCAGGGGCAGAGATACCGCGTCTTCACTGCTAACCTGGCTGCCCAGGGTGAGCTGCCCCAGGGTGACTTTGTTATTGCCCTTGAGGTTGTTGCCGTCCAGCTCGTAGCCTAGATCAAGATCCATACGACCGCGCTGAATCAATCGACCCACGTACTTTCCCGCGTAGGCGTTAGCCGAGGTCAGGTCCACGTTTCTGGTGCTCAGGGTGACATTGGAACGCTCTTCCTGGGGGTTAAGGGAGCCGGTAATGGCAATATCGGCGTAGCCTTCCAGACGACCGGCAAAATCCAGCTCAGCCGGGGAATCCACATTGCTGTTAAAACCCGTTAACGAGCCACCAAAATCCGTCACGTTGGCGCTGAAGGCGGGTTCCACCGAAGCGTCGGAAAACTTCAAAGTGCCGCCGCTAATGTTGAGTGCCTGAAGGGTAATAACCGGTTCTGGTCCTGCCTCGGGCCCTGCCTCGGCCTCAACTGTGGGCGCAACCCCCGCGACGGCGGCGGTTTCATCAGCTGCAGCGCCTTCTAGGGCCGACGGGTCGGGACTATTGTCGCCAGCGCCGCTCAGTCGAGACAGGTTGCTGCTGCCATCAGCGGCAATGGCAAAGGTGGCCGCCGGCTCGCGCAGGGACACGGTGGCGATATTCAGCGTTACCGGGCCCTGTTCGGGCATGCTCAGTTTCAAACCCTCAATGTCAAGCTGGGAAAAACCGGCCAGGGGCTGCTCTGCGCTGCTGGTATCCAGGGAAGCCAGCCCAATACTGCCGGCTATATCCACGCCCCCTGCCACCGATACCTCTAACACCGCGCCCAAATCACCGCTGTCAAGGTTTAAGGCCGCCGATTCGCGGATGTAGCCGGTCAGCCATGGCAGGGGCAGCTGCGCCAGTTCCAGGGTTCCATCCAGACTCACGGGGGTCAGAACGTGGCTGCCTTGCCAGCTGATCTGCCCACCATCCACGGTTGCCTGCAGGGCAACAGGAAAGCGCGTTCCGGGCTTCAGGTCAAAGGCCGAGACCTTTAGGGAGTCGACGGTTAGAGTCTGGGCAACCTCCGGCTGCACCGCCTGATCCAGCCAGCTGATGGGCAGCTTTTCGATCAACAGCTGTTGCAGCTCAATCGCAAAACCCCCGTCGGTATCCGCCGGCGGCGGTTGGCTGGCCATGCCGGAAGCGTCTACTGCCAGATCACCAGAAACGTCGGCAGAAACATCGGCAGAAACATTGGCGGAGTCATCAGCAATAGCCTCGCCAGACTCATCTTCAGCCAGGGCTACTGGGCCTTGACCGCTGCCCGCAGCCGCCGCCTCTGGCAACACCAGCTGGCCTTGCGCATCGCGGGTAAGATTCAGCCTGCCGGCGTTCAGCGCAATGCGCGGGATCACGATCTTTCGCTGGGCTAAGGACAGGTCCGGCCCGCTCAGCGATAGGGTGTCCATGGTCAGCAGAGGACTGCCATCGGCCAGGGTCATGTTGGTGTCTGTGAGATTCCACGACCCGGCGCTGGTGGTGATTTCCAGCACGTCCCTGCCATCAAGGTCGATCTCCAGGCTGCCGTTCAGGGTTCCGCTGGCCAGAGCGATCCCGTGCAAATAGCGGGCATAACGCCAGGAAGGCTCCAGCTGTAAATCCTTCACCGTCAGTTGCCCGTTAAAGGCCAGCGGGGTCAGGGCAAAGGCCCCCTCCAGTCGCACCTCACCCTGCCCTTCATGGGCAAAAACCATCGACACCGGAGCCGGCTCGCCGGCCTGGGTGGTAAGACCTGCCAGGGCGAAATTCAAACCACCGATTTGGGTCGCATAGGATTCTGGATGAGGCTGATCGGAATAGCGCACCAGCCCATCGCTAACCTGGGTCTGATCAATGCTGAAGATCCAGGGCTCACCGCTATCGCCGTCCGGAGCCGAAGCCCCGGCCGGATCGCTGGTAGCGGGCAGGCTGTCCAGCCAATGGGGATCACCGGTGGCGGTCACAATCAGGTTGACGTTGGGCTGCTCCAGGGTGAGCTGGCGCAGGCGCAGGGTTTTGCTCAGCAGCGGCCATAGCTGCAGGTTCAGGTAAATCCGTTCCGCGGCCAGCAGGTCCCGGGCCTGGCGGTCTTTGCTGCTGAGCTGTTCAAGGGTCACCGACAGCGCCAGGGGATTAACCTTAACCCGGCCAAGGGTCATGTCCACGCCTGCCTGCTGCTTAGCCTGGCTGATCAGCTGTTTTTTCAGCTGGGAAGGGGCTACAAAAAAGCCTAGCAGACAATAGATGCCAAATAGACCGGCGAGCCCGATTCCGGCCCATTTCCAACGATTCATGACGAACCCCATGGTGCTTTGTCTGAGATTGGATTATGCCTGTTGAGTGAGCGCGGGAAAATGACGCAAGTCGTAATCTTGTACCACAGTCGGCGACGTTTGATCAGACCATCCAGCTCCAGCCCGATTTTTTTAACGGCAGCTCGCGCAGGCGAACGCCGCTGGCGGCGTATATCGCGTTACACACCGCCGGCGCGGTGGGCGGCAGGGCCGGTTCACCCAGGCCCGTGGGCGGGTTGTCAGTGGGCAGGAAGTTCACCGCTACCTGCGGCGCGTTGGGCATGCGCAGCATCGGGTACTGATGAAAGTTGGTCTCATTGATCTGGCCATTGCTGAAGGTCACCTCCAGCCCCATCATGGTAGACAGGCCGTCACAGACTGAGCCCACCACCTGATGTTCAGCCATACTGGCGTTGATGATCGGCCCTACGTCGCCGGTCACAAAAACCCGCTCTACCTTGACCTGACGGTCTATCACCGTGACCTCCGCCACCTGGGCGAAATAGCCCCGGTGGCTAAAGTAAAAGGCCAGCCCCTGGCCCTGGCCGGGACCCATAGACCGGCCCCAGTTCGCCTGCTGCGCCACCGCCTTGATGACTGCTTTGGCCCTGGCGGTATCCATGGTCGAGCCCCGACGCCAGGGCAACACACGATCTTTGCCTAGCAGCTGAAGATAAAACTCCAGAAAGTCACGCCCGGCGGCGCTGGCAATCTCATGCAGGAAACCGTTGCTGACAAAGGCCATGGCGTTGGATCCAGGGGCCCGCCAGGCACCGGTGGGCAGGCTGCAGGGAAGCAGGGTCTGATCCACCCGATAGTTGTCAATCAGCAGTTGGGGAAAAGTGCCCTCACCCATGGACGCCGAGGGTGATGGCTTCTCGCCATCCCTGGTCACGGTCACAAAGTGGTTATACCAGCCGCTGAGCCGGCCCTTGGCGGTGAGCCCGGCCTGCAGATGATGAATGCCCGCCGGCCGATAATAATCGTTGGCCATATCGTCTTCCCGGGACCAGGTGAGCTTCACCGGTACGCCGGCGCGCTGGGAAATGGCCACGGCTTCTACCACGGCGTCGTTGTAAAGACGACGACCAAATCCGCCGCCAGCCCGGGTCTGGTGAACCACCACCTGAGCCAGGTCCAGATCGCAGGCTTCAGCGCACCATTGAGCAGCCCGGGCCGGGGTCTGGCTAGGGGCCCAGATCTCCGCTGCCCTACCCTTCACCCAGGCCGTACAGTTCTGAGGTTCCAGGGTGGCATGGGCCACAAAGGGATACACGTAGCTGGCGCTGACGGTTTGGGCGGCCTTATCTATCGCCCGCGTGGCATTGCCATCGTCGTGCAGACTCTGGCCGGGGCTGTCTGCCAGCTTTAGCCCAGCTTCCCGCAGCCCGGTCCAGTCGTCGCTGGCCACACCCTGCATGTCCCAGCTCACTTTCAGCTGCGCCCTGGCCTTGATCCCATGCCAGGTGCTGTCAGCAACGATGGCCACCCCGCCGCGCAGTTTTGTCGGTGAATCGATGGCTTCCAGCACGAAGGCGTCCACCACCCCTGGCAGGGCTTTAAGCTCAGCCAGGTTCACCTCAAGCACCCCGCCGCCGTTCATCGGCGCCCGGGCAAAGCTGGCGTATTTCAGGCCTGGCAGCTGCTGGTCGATGCCAAACAACGGTTTGCCCGTTACCAGGGCCTGATTGTCCACGCCGCCGATGGGCTTACCCAGAAGCCGATACTCCGCCGGGTTCTTCAAAACAATGCTATCGGGCGCCGGCGCTTCAAGGCTGCCGGCTAATGTCGCCAGCTCGCCATAGCTAAGGCGCTCACCGGTGGATTGATTCAGCACCTGGCCCTGGGCTGCCAGACACTGCTGCAACGGCACGTTCCAGCGCTGGGCTGCAGCTTGCCTCAGCAGCATGCGAGCGCTGGCCCCGGCCCGGCGCAGTGGCTCCCAGCTGCTGCGAATCGTGGCCGAACCGCCGGCCACCTGACGCTGGTAGATGGCGGTATCCACCGGCGCCTGCTCAACCCGCACCTGCTGCCAGGGCACCTCCAGCTCTTCGGCAACAATCATCGGCAGGGAGGTTTTCACCCCCTGGCCGATTTCCGGATGGGTGGCGTAGATGGTGACCCGATTATCCGGATGGATTTTCAGCCAGGCGTTGTCCTTAAGGCTTGATACCCCGGCTGATGGATCATCGCTGCTGCTGCAGGCCGGAATGGCAAAAGCTATCGATAAACCGCTGGAGGCTTTCAGCAGATCCCGGCGGCTGATCTGGACTGTCCCGACATCGCTGCCTGGGCGCCCCGGGGAGTTACTCATCCCCTGCCTCGACACCGGCAGCCCGAACAGCGGCCTGATGAATAGCCCGGCGGATACGCTGATAGGTTTGGCAACGACACAGATTTCCCGCCATGGCCGAATCGATATCCGCGTCGGAAGGCTGAGGGTTTGCCGCCAGCAGAGCGCTGGCGCTCATCAACTGCCCGGCCTGGCAATACCCGCATTGGGGCACGTCCAGATCGATCCAGCTTTGCTGCAGGGCGGTCAAGGTTGGGCCGTCCGCCAGGCCCTCAACGGTAACAATGTCGGCGGACCGTGCCGCCGCCAGGGGCACGCTGCAAGATCGAACAGGCTGACCATTGAGGTGCACGGTGCAGGCCCCACATTGACCAATCCCGCAGCCAAACTTGGTTCCCACCAGCCCTAGAACGTCGCGCAGGTACCAAAGCAGCGGCATCTGTGGATCCAAATCCCTGGCCACGGTGGGCTCAGCGTTGACGGTAAGGGGGATATCGGTCACCAGCGGCTCAGTCGGTAACTAACTCATAGCAGGGAACGTAGGTCTTACCCGGCAGCTTCATCCGCTGCTGGTCAACAAAGGAGGCCAGCAGCCGATCCAGCCGATTCATGATATCCGGCTCGCCCCGCATCTTAAATTTTCCGTGCTGCTGAATCGCCCGCAGGCCGTTTTCCTTCACGTTACCCGCCACGATTCCGGAAAAAGCCCGGCGCAGGTTCGCCGCCAGGTCATGGGCCGGCTGGTCCCGGTGCAGTGCCAGGTTCAGCATGTTCTCATGGGTGGGATCAAAGGGTTCCTGAAACGGCTGGGGGATGGTCAGACCCCAGTTAAAGAAAAACGCGTCTTTGGTGTGGCGACGATAATCACGCACCTGGGTCATGCCGGCTTTCATCCGCAGGGCAGCAGCATCGGGATCGTCGACAAATATCTCATATTTTCGCTGAGCGTCAGGGCCCAGGGTAGCGCCGATAAATTCATCAATTTGCTCAAAATACGCCTTGCTCTCGGCTGGCCCGGTGAACACCAGCGGAAACGGCAAATGGCTGTTGGCTGGGTCCAGCAGCAGTCCCAGCAGGTAAAGAATCTCCTCACAGGTACCCACACCACCAGGGAACACGATAATGCCGTGACCAAAGCGGACAAAGGCCTCCAGCCGCTTTTCGATATCCGGCATGATCACCAGCTGGTTAACGATGGGGTTGGGCGCCTCGGCGGCAATAATGCCGGGCTCAGAAATACCCACATAGCGAGCCGGATAGGTGCGCTGCTTACGATGGGCCACTGAGGCACCCTTCATCGGGCCTTTCATTGCACCCGGACCGCAGCCGGTGCAGATGTCCAGGGCCCGCAGCCCCAGGTGATAGCCCACCTTCTTGGTGTAATCGTATTCGGTGCGGGAAATACTGTGACCGCCCCAACACACCACCATGTTGGGCTCAACACCGGCGTTGAACACCCCGGCGTGACGCAGGATGGAAAACACCGCGTTGGTCACCCCCTGGCCGCTGGACAAATCAAACTCTCCGGCGGCCATCTGGCTGTGGACGAACACGATGTCCCGCAGCACGTCAAACAGCATCTCCCGAATGCCTTCGATCAGCTTGCCATCAACAAAGGCTTCTGCCGGAGCATTGGTCAGCTGGAGTTTGATCCCCCGGTCCTGCTGCAGCACCTGAATCTCAAAATTCTCAAAGGTCTGCATCAACTCCTGGGCGTCGTCCTGATCGTGACCGCTGTTGAGGATTGCCAGGCAGCAGCGCCGAAATAAATCGTGCAGGCCGCCGTGGCCAGCCAGACGCAACCGAGCCACCTCCTGCTGGGACAGCACGTCCATACCGTGGGTCGGGGTGATATTAACGGTATCGGAAAGTTGATCGGTCATGCTTGAAAGAAGCCGGATAGGGACAGCCAATAGTATAGCCGTGGCGGCTCAAGCCGTCTTGTTTAGCCAGCGGGAAAAGCCTGCTTGAGACTATTGGATGGCGTCAAATTCGCCGGTGGGCTGTTTCCCTGCCTGCTGGATACGGTGCACCAGGTCAGCGGTGCGCTGGGCACGAACCTGATCTTCACGGCGACCCCGATACCAGACCACCAAGGTGACGATTAGCAGGGCCAGCACTCCCGCCAGCCAGGGCCACCAGCCCAGCCCAGAGCCGCCTTGCTGCTGGGGATCGGTCAGGTTTGCCAATTCAGAGTCAACCGACACGGGAGCCGCGGCGCCATTGTCCGCCGCCGCGCCTGCTGCCGCGTCTGCCAGCGCTGCCGCTAGATCACGGCTCTGGTTAGCAGGCTGGGCCGCGGGCTGGTTGTCGTTCTGATCGTCGTTCTGGGCCAGGGCTGCATCAGATTCTTCCGCAGCCCGCAGTGCGATGAGTGAACGCAGCGAGGCAATGCGATCTTCAAGCTCACCCACCCGGTCTTTGAGCACGTCGTTTTCTTTTCGGTACGTTTCGATTTCTGCGGTGGCGTAGGCCAGATCCCGGCGGGCCTCCTGGGCTCGAACACCCAGTTCCGCATCGTCTTCGTCCAACCAGTTGTTCAGGGAGTCTAATATCTCGCCGCTGGTGGGCGTGCCCACCAGTTCCAACCGAGGGTCTTTGACCTCCTGCACGCCGGACACTGATGCTGACACCGGCTCGTCGGCAGTCTCTGCGGGCGCTGCCAGCGACACGGAGTCAGGGGCTGCAGCAGGCGTCGGCTCCACCGAAGGTGCCAAGGCACGGGGGCTGAAACCCGCCAGATCAGGCAGCGCCAGACTGACGCCAGCGCGCATCCGGTTCATATCGCCGTTGGCGAAGGCGGCAGGGTTGAGATCCACAATCGCCTGCATAAAGTCATAGCCGTTAACGTCCTGCTCAGCCACCACCTCAGATACGATGCCGGACAGGGTCTGACCGGCCTGCACAGGACCGTAAGAATTCGCTGACCGCACCGCCGCCACGGTTCGGCGGGGCGCGGGCACCGCAATGGGCTCAGGCGCCGGGCTGTCACGAGCCGGCGCCGGGCTGACCACCACGCCATCAAGCTGGGGCGCAAAATCAATGATGATGGGATAGTGACGGACGCTTTCGCTGCCGTCGGCATTAATCACTAGGACTAAGTCAATCACCAGATCAGTGACCGGCTTGCGCGAGGAAAGGCGCACCACATTTTGGCCGCCGCGCAGGGACAGACTGGCAGCATAATCCCCAAGACTTCGCGGTGGCGACAGGTTCATTCGCTGATATCGGGTGGGTCCGGCCAGTTCAACGCTGAGGTTACGAACATCCTCGGTGCCCAGCAGTTCCACGGTGGCGTCAAAGGGCTGATTTAAATAGGACTCCAGGTCCAATTCGCCAAAGCCTATGGCAGCAGCCTGCCCCACCAGGGACAACAGGCATATACCCAACGCCAAAATTAACGCTGTCGGCAGATTTTTCTGTCTTTTCATCATCACGACTCGGAGTTTATAGCCTGCCCCGACCTGTCACAACAGCTTGAAACCATCGTTCATAAACTAAAAAACCGGCCAGGAAACGATCCCTGGCCGGTTTTGATCAAGCAGTTGGCTAGCCTTTAGAAGCGAATTTTCACGCCCAGCTGAACCTGCCAGCGAGATTGGCCAATGCCATCTTCCCGTCGGGTGAACTCGGTCCGAGACAGGTCGTAGATGTAGCGGCCGTCGTCGGTGAGGCCCCGATAGTTAACGGCCTCAGCCACATATTCAAAGGGCACCTGGTCAATCCGGCCCCACTCATCGTTGATGATGTTGCCGAAGTTCAAGATATTCAAGTACACCTCGCTGGAACCCCACTCAAAGAACGGCAGTTCCTGACGAATGCTCACGTCCAGGGTGCTTACCGATTCACTGCGGCAGTGATTGCGTGTCACCACCGTACCTCTGAATTCGTTCAGGCAAGGGGTTGCGTCAACCAGGGCAAAAAACTGCGCTTCCTCAGCCGGGTCGGTGAACTGCACATCGCCGGGGGCTGCCGGCACAAACAGCAGATCGTTGTCGAAGACGCGGTCACCGTTGGCGTCGTTATCAAAGGTAAAGCTGAACGGTCGACCCGAGCGCTTTTCCCAAAATAGGGTAACGCCGGTTTCCAGATCCCCGAACAGGTTGTCGCGAAATTCGATGGAGGCCACGGTGCGGCTCTGAATTTCGTAGTTAGCGGTGGTCTCCTGCTCTTCGTTGGGATTGAAGGTGGCGCGGTTGTCCCAGTTGGAAATTGCCCGGCTGGAGGTACCCGGGTTAACCGCATCAGAGCGCGACCAGGTTTTACCCACCCGGACCGCCCAGTTGTCGTTGAAGCGCTTGTTGAAATCCAGGGTGAAGTTGGTGGAAGAGCCTTCACCGGTGTTTTCCAGCAGCAGCACGTCGTTGAAGTTGCTGTCAGCGTTGCAGCGGAAGCCGCTGGCGGAAGCCGGATTGCACCAATAGCTTTCCCGACCATCGGGCAGCAGCCCGTTGGGGGTCGCGGCGGTGACGTTGGGATCGCCCAGATTCAGGTGCCGGTACTGGATGGCGTTTTCCACCTCGGTATGAACCAGCTCAGCGGTACCGCTGATACCCCAGGGCAGCTCACGATCATAGGCAAGGTTGGTGCGCCAGATGGTGGGCTGTTCCAGGTTCGGATCAACCACGTCTACATCCTGCCGGCGGGCATCAGCACCGCCGGCTGGCAGCGGTTGATTGTCCGGGTCCGGGCTAAAGCGGATGGTATCGTCCTCGGTGAAAACGTTCAGGTTGCCGCCGGGATTGGTGAAAGGGTTGGACAGCCAAACGCCGGCGCTGGAGCCCGCAAACAGGCCAACACCGCCGCGCAGCTGAGAGGCGTACTGGCCTTCACTCAGGTCCCAGTTAAAGCCCACTCGCGGCTGCACAATTTCGTTGCCGTCGATGGTGGCATCGTTGCGGAAGCCGAAGGTGTCGGTGAACAGGGGATTAAACAGCGGCGTATCGTCAACGTTGGGAATGTCGATACGGACACCGAAGGTCAGGGAGAAGTTGTAGGCAACGTCCCAGGAGTCCTGGATGAACAGGCCAATGTTCTCCAAGGTCCAGTCAGCAGCCGGGAACGGATCCGCGGGGTCAGAACCAATCCGATAAGAATAGGTGTCCGGAATGCCGGCGGCAAAGTCATCGATGCTGAGGAACTGGTAAGCACCCAGACTGTCGTTAACGAACACGTTGTTAATATCGGTTTGTTTGTAATCCATACCAAACTTGATGTTGTGGTCGCCGGTCACATACTCAGCCGCAGCGTAGAAGGTGGTGACGTCGGTGGACAGGGCGTTGGCATGGCGAAAACGCTCGGTGCCAAAAAATACGCCGCCGCCATCGGTTTCGATCTCCACGGAGGGCAGGCGGGAGCGGGTGATCGGATTGCTGTCGTAGCCGCTTTTGGAAATGTTGACCTCGGTGGACAGATTAGGGGTCCAGTCGCTGAACCAGATCAGGCTCAGGGCATCGCGCTCAATCTGGCTGGTGTACCAGTAAGATCCCAGGGAGAACTCGGTCCGATTACGGTCCGGCAAAATGGCCTCGGCACCTTCGTTTTTGGTATAGGTCAGCTGCAGACGGTTGGTGGCGTTAAGGTTCCAGTCAAACTTCACCAACAGCTGCTCGTCTTCGTCCACCAGATTATTGGGAGCATCCAGGGTGCCCACGTCGATGCCGTAGCTGCTCTGGGCGATATCGGCGATGCGCTGGATGTCGGCGATGTCGGTATCAAATATCGTCGAGGCGTCGGAGCCCCTCAGGCCGATACCCGGGCCTGGCTCGGTGCGGTCAAACTTTTCATAGCCGACAAAAAAGAACAGCTTGTCTTTGATGATCGGTCCGCCGACAGTGAAGCCGTAGATGTCTTCTTCAAAGTTGTTAAATTCAGCGCCGTTTTCGTTCTCACCGATCATGCTGTCATCACGGAACAGGTAGTACACGCTGCCGTCAAACTCGTTGGTGCCGCTTTTGGTGATGGCGTTGATGCTGGCGCCGTTGAAGTTGCTCTGGGTCACATCGTAAGGCGAGATGTTGACCTGGAATTCCTCGATGGTCTCAATGGAGATCACCTGATTCCGGGCCGGCAGTCCGCTGGCGTTAAGACCGAATTCGTCGTTGGCGGGCACGTTATCAATGGTCAGGTTGTTGTAGCGGTTGTTCTGACCGGCCACTGACAGCTCCTGGCGGGCCTTGTCGATCACCACCACACGGGGATCAAGCCGGGCAAAGTCGTTCAGGGAGCGGGAAATAGTTGGGTAGTTCTCAATTTGGTCCCGGGTAATGGTGGTCATCGTGCCCTTGGAATCTGGACCGAACTGGCCAGCGGTAACGGCATTTCCCACCACCTCAATAGACCCTAGCTGGGCAGAGCCAGACTGAATCTGGGCATCGAGCTTGTATTCGTCAGACAGGGCCGTGTAAACCTCGCCGAACTGATCGCCCTGGAAGCCGTTTTTGGTCACGGTTACCGTGTAAGGGCCGCCTACTCTCAGGCCCGAGGCCCGGTAGCGACCGCTTGCCTGGGTGACAACAGTTTTGGCTGTGCCGGTAGGCTCGTGGACAATCAGAATTTCAGCAGAAGGCACCGGATTGCCGGCCTCGTCGGTTACAACACCCGCAATGCTGGAAGTGGAGAACTGTGCATAAGCCGGGAGTGCGACAAGCACTGCGGCTGCAACAACTAGCAGCGATTTCAACAATTTCATGATCTGCCTCATTTTCAAACAGGTAGCGGCCAGTAATGTTGGCCAGGAAGTTCCGGCATGTGGTTTTATTGGAACCGGAACAGAAACAACCAAGGTCGTTCGGCGCCATTTTACGAAGAATTGTTATCGTTTTGTTAAAAATACTCGAGAATGTGCAATTACTGCGGGAACTCACTAAAAGCGACTGTTTTTACTCACTTTTAAGTCGAAGACGCTATGCCGAGCAAGGCTGGGAAAGGGCTTTAGGGGTCAGGAATCCGCCCAGTGACCTAACCAACCGCCCTGAGGTGGATTGTCCTTTAGCCTGGCACAACGTGCCGCCAGCATGGCCGCCGTGGCATCGCTGTCAGCCAGCGCACTGAAGCCCGCTGCGGCCTGGGAAAATTCCCCCGCCAGATACCAGTTGAGTGATTGCTGGAAACGCTCCAGGGCCCGAGGCTCTGACTCTGGACCCGGCTCCAGCACCTGATAAAGCCCCACCGCGTTGTCTTTGCCTCGCACCGCAACACGATCAATCTGGCGCATGGCATAGCTGCCCCTGAGTTCATTGTAGGTCTGTTCGGAGATCATCAGACGAGCCCGGTATTGCTTGCTGGCGCTTTCGATCCTTGCCGCCAGATTGACCGTGTCGCCGATCAGGGTGTAATCCATACGCCGGGCCGAGCCGATATTGCCCACCACCACCTCGCCGGTGTTAAGGCCTATCCCGATATCAATGGCCTCCTGGCCCCGCTGCTGACGGGCAAGATTCAGACGGTTTAGCCGCTCAAGCATCTCCAGCGCTGCGCTGACCGCAGCGTCTGCGTCGCCGGCAGCGGGAAACGGCACGCCAAAGGCGGCCATTACGGCATCGCCGATATACTTATCGATGACCCCGCCATGATCGTTGACCGCTTCAGCCATTTCGCCGAAATACTCATTGAGCATGGCCACCGTCTGGCGCGCTCCAATGCGTTCGGAAATGGAGGTGAAACCCCGGATATCAGAAAACAGCACCGTCACCTTCTGCTGGGTTCCACCCAGGCTTCCGCCGCTGTCCGACAGCAGACGGTCTGCCACGGTGTGGGGCACGTAACGGGCCAGGGTGGCTCGCACCCGCTTTTCTTCCGACAGGTCTTCCAGCACCAGCATCGAGCCGATGGTCTGATTCTGCAGGTCTTCAAGGGGCACCATCGCCAGATTCATGGAACGTCGTTCCCCGCCCCGCAGCACCAACTCCTGATCCGGCAGGTACTGCTCCGCCCCGCTGTCCCTGGTCACCGCCAGCCAGGGATTGTCAGCGCCCAGCACCGCCTGCAGCGTCTGTCCCAGCAGGCCTTCGGTCTGGTTGAGCATGCTTTGGGCGGCGGCATTGGCCTTCACCACCACTCCCTCTCCGTCCAGAGTGATAACGCCGTTACTCAGGCTGCGCAGGATAGACTCGTTGTAGTTGGTCATCTGCTTCAGGTCTTCAAACAGCTGGGCGTTGACCAGCGCCACCGAGGCCTGGGCCGCAAAGGCCCGCAGCCGTGCAACATCGGCCCGGCTGAAGGTTCCCTGGCTCTTGTTCAGGGCCTGGATGACGCCAATGGTTTGGCCGTCGCGATTGCTGATGGGAACGCACAGCACGTTGCGGGTGACAAAGCCGCTCAGACGGTCGAACGCGGCGTTGAATTTCGGGTGATCATAGGGCCGGTCAATGGTTAAACTTTTACCCGACTGAAAAACTTCACCGGCAAGTCCCTGGTCTGCGGGAAAGCGCAGTTCACGGGTCTTTTCAACACCCTGGGCAACCTTCGACCACAGCTCGTTGGTCCGCGCATCATGCAAAAACAGGGTCACTCGTTCAGCGTCAACAAAGGTTCGGGTGGTGGCAACAATCATCGCCAGCAGCTGTTCCAGCTGGAGTTCTGTAGCCAGCGCCAGGGATACCCGAAACAGCTCGTCTTGTTCGTCGCTGGCCCGTCGCAGGGTGCTGATCATCTGATTGGTTTTGCGTGCTATCACGCTGAATTCATCCCGGGTCACCACCGGCACAAAGGTATCCAGTCGGCCCTTGGAAACGTCATTGAGGCCGGAAATCTGCAGGCTGAGCATGTACCGCAGGTTGTTGCCGTAGGCCCACATCAGGCGCAGGGACAGCACCATGACGGTGACCAGAATAAAGCCGATATCAAGAAACACTGCGCGGCGCAGAAATGCGCTGGATTCAACGCCGACGTTTTCGATGATGTAGTCGATATCCTTTATTAACACCAGCGCTGTCACCAGGGAGGTGAATATCGCTATGCCGAAAAAGATCACCACCAGGCGGCGGGTAATGGGAAACACCCGTTTCAGTTCATCACCCGGTGAGGGCGGCGGCGGCGGGGTTCGGCGTTCGCGACGCAGGCCGTTATCAAGGCCAGCAAAGATGCCAAAGGTGACGCAGCCAATCATCACCTTGAGGCCCGAAGCCACCGGAAAACCAAAGCTTAAGGTGTTGAACACGGTGATGATCAGGCCCGCCAACGCGAACAATCCGGCGTCGATAAAAAACTGACTCACCGACTTGGAAAAGGGATCGCCCGCGGGCATTATCCGCTCCTCCAAAGCCAGCTTCAGGACCAACACAAAACCAAAGCTTGCCCCAAAGGTGGCAATGACAATCAGCGGATTGAGGGAATCAACAAACGGACAGACCCGGGTGCCATAAAAGCTCAAAGTGACTATGGCAGTCAGGTAGTAAGCCACGGCCAGCCGTTGGTCAAACGGACGTTTGACTTTGGCCTCTGTTACAAATTCGCCGGTGACCGCCAATGTTTCTCCCGCTCGCCTAATGCCACCCTTCTAAGCATCGGCCGCAATACCCAAACAACTGAACCCGGAGGCCTTAGTCGATGGCCAGAACCGTGGCCAGAACCGTGACCATACCCTGAACCATGAACCGTAGCCGGCTGCCTAACAAGCCCGCTAATCCGCGGCCTGCAGTTCAGCCAGCGTGGTTTGATAGGCATCAGTGAAAGGCTTAAGCCTATCCCGATAGGGCTCGCTGCGTCCGACAGAGCGCTGGTGTATGGGTTCACGCACCTGTAGGTCGCTGCTGGTCAGGATTTCATTGCCGTTGGCATGAAATCGCTGCCCCGCATCCGACGGACTTAAGCCGAGGCGTTGGAACAGACTGTCGACCAACTGGTCTGTATCGGCCACGGTTTTTTCGTAGGGTAGGTCAATCAGCGCATCAGCGCCGCAGCGCTGTCGCCATTGGGCCATCAGATAGTCATGCAGCGCGTGGTAGCGGCCCGTGTCGTGAAGGTTGAGCAACAAATTGGGCAGCGAAAACGCCGAGGTAAACATGGACCAGGCGGTGTCCAAAGGGTCGCGCCGGGTGTGGATCACATGGCCATGGGGAAACAGCACCCGGGCGGGCCCTACCAGGGAAAAATTTGATGGCATTTTGTCCACCAACCGAAGGCTCTCGGTGCCTGCCAGCTCCGTTGCCCGCTGCAGGTATTGTGCGGCGGTTTTTTGCAGGGTATCGGGTTCAAGATCCAACGCGTCCAGGGTGGTCGGGGACGGCGCGGCCGGGTCCGTTGTAGCGGCCTGGGCTGCGGCCAGCCTGGCGCTGACCAGGGTGCTGAGAATTCGGCGCTCACCCAGGGATACCACCTGGGGATGGGCTCCCAGAATCTGGCTCACCAGGGTGCTGCCGCTGCGCGGCATGCCTACGATAAACACCGGCGCTGCGCTGTCGTGGCCGCGCTGGCTGAGGGCGGTGATTTGCTCAGCCGGAAAGCTGCGCAGGTAGTCCGGCGCCATGGCGATTTGTCGATCCAGTGCCCGGGACTGGCGCGGATCTCGCATCAGCTCCCTGGCCTGATCGAAGCCGGTGAACGCCTCATCATAACGCCCCAGGCGATCAAGACAGCGGGCTTCCGCCAACTTCAAATTTGCGTGCTGGACTTTGGTCAGTTCGCCTTTATCCCGGCGAATCTCCTGCAGCCAGACTTCCGGGTCGGACTGAGGGTCGCGGGAGAAAAACAAATAGGCCGAGCTCAGTTCTGAGTCGGACTGATGAGCGCTGGTGTAGAGCTCACGGGCCCGATCAACCTGGCCCACCGCCAACGCCAGGTCGGCGGCCCTAGCCGTCAACACCGGCTCCAGCGGGTTGTCTTCCCGCAGGGATTCCAGCAAGGCTCGGGCCCCCTCGGGCATGGCGCTGGCGCGCATCATATCCACCACCGCCACGCCGGCCTGCCAGGTGGGTGGCGGCATTTGGGACAGCTTATTCAGGGTCTTTTTGGCCCAGCCGGGCTGCTCGATACGCAGCGCCAGCTGCACGGCAGCAAACTGGATGGAATAATCCTCAGCCACTGCACCCTGCAGTTCCTGCATCTGGGTCATGGCACTGGCAAAGCCGCGGGTTTTTAAGGCCGCGTCTACGTTCTCCAGCGCCACCTGAACGGCGGCGGGTGTCATTGGCTCAAATCTCCCGGGCTACAGCAGATCCGATACCGCGTCACGCTCTTCGCGCAGCTCGGCTTCGGTGGCGTCAATTTTGCTTTGGCTGTAAGCATCGATGTCCAACCCCTGCACAATCTCAAAATCGCCGTCTCGGCAGACACAGGGGTAAGAAAAAATAATGCCTTCAGCCACACCGTAGCTGCCGTCAGATGGCACAGCCATAGAGACCCAGTCACCGTCGGGCGTACCCAGGGCCCAGGAGCGCATGTGGTCAATGGCGGCGGAAGCCGCGGAAGCCGCGCTGGAGGCACCCCTAGCCTTGATAATGGCAGCACCGCGCTGCTGTACCACGGGAATAAAAGTCTCTCGGTACCAATCCTGATCCACCAAACCGGAGGCCGCCTTGCCGTCCACCAGGGCATCGCTGATGTCGGGATACTGGGTGGCGGAGTGATTGCCCCAGATGGTCATGCGGGAAATGTTGCCGTGATGGCTGCCGGTCTTTTCCGCCAGCTGGGCCAAGGCTCGGTTGTGGTCCAGCCGGGTCATGGCGTGGAAATGTCGCGGATTTAAGTCCGGTGCGGCGGCCTGAGCAATCAGGCAGTTGGTATTGGCCGGATTGCCTACCACCAGCACTCGAATATCGCGGCTGGCGCCGGCGTTCATAGCGGCACCCTGGGGGCCAAAAATCTTGCCGTTGGCCGACAACAGGTCAGACCGTTCCATGCCGGGTCCGCGAGGTCTGGCACCCACCAGCAGAGCAAAATCGGCGTCAGCAAAGGCTTCGTTGGCATCGGTGGTGGCCACGATGCCTTGCAGCAGCGGAAAGGCGCAGTCGTTGAGCTCCATGGCCACGCCGTTCAGGGCGTCGATGGCCGGAGGAATTTCCAGCAGCTGCAGGATGATGGGCTGATCTGGCCCCAGCATGTCGCCGGCGGCGATCCGAAAACACAGCTGATATCCAATCTGACCTGCTGCCCCGGTGATGGCAACCCGCACTGCTTGTTTCATATCGTAGAGCTCCGCGCAAAGATCCCTATTTTAGCACCGGCAACCGTGCTTTAGGCTGTTCCTGACACAATCATTGGAACAATTGATCGCCCGGGCCTTCGTTATTGAAAAAGCCTGCAACGCTGAGCCGGCGTGATCAACGCTGATCCTCCCACTCAGGGTCCAGCCCTCTCGGGGCGACGCTCTGAGGCCATATCTAGCCAGATCTGGCCAGATCTGACCAGACAGGCCGCTTCGACAGGCGGGACTTTTGTGCCCATGACCAGGCCAGGGGGATGCATTATGCTAGCGCCCATGCCCCAACCCCCGGAATGGAACTGTGATCAGAGCTGCGATGTGTTTTTTCCTGCTGCAGGCGGGCTCAGTGCAGGGCGCTGATCGGGTTACCGGAGCCGGTTTTGCCAGCCGTTCGGAGGTGATTGCCAGCCACGGGATGGCCGCCACCTCCCATCCCCTGGCAACCCAGGTCGCCCTGGACATCTTGAAAAGCGGCGGCAATGCGATTGACGCCGCCATCGCCGCCAACGCGGTCATTGGGCTGATGGAGCCCACCGGCAACGGCATAGGCGGTGATCTGTTTGCCATGATCTGGGATGCCAAAGCCGGCGAACTCACCGGCTATAACGGCAGCGGCCGTTCCCCCCAGGGGCTGACCCTGGATTGGTTTACCAGCAAAGGCTACGAGTCCATTCCCTCCTACGGCCCGCTACCGGTGTCGGTGCCCGGCGCGGTGGACGGCTGGTTCATGCTGCACAAACGCTATGGTTCCAAGGCCATGTCCGAACTATTGGCGCCGGCCATTGCCTACGCCAGGGAAGGTTTTCCGGTAACCGAGGTGATCGCCAACTCATGGGCCAAAGCGGTGCCGCTGCTGCAAAGTTATCCGGGCTTTATCCAGCAGTTCACCATCGACGGCAAAGCGCCGCTGAAGGGACAGATCTGGCGCAATCCTAACCTGGCCAACACCCTAGAAATCATCGCCCAGCAGGGGCGCGACGGCTTTTATCAGGGCGAGGTGGCAAGCACCATCGCAAACTACGTGCAGGAGCTGGGAGGTTTTCTATCGGCTGAGGATCTGGCTCAGCACACGGGCAACTGGGAGACCCCGGTTTCCAGCAGCTACCGCGGCTACGAGGTGTGGGAACTTCCGCCCAGCGGCCAGGGAATTGCCGCACTGCAGATTCTCAATATTCTTGAGGGTTATGACCTGAAGTCTGCGGGCTTTGGCTCGGCGGACCATCTGCACTACTTTATTGAGGCGAAAAAACTGGCCTTTGAAGATCGGGCGCGCTACTACGCTGACCCGAGCTTTTCCGCCATTCCCGTTGACGGTCTCATTTCCAAAAGCTACGCCGCCAAACGGCGAGATCTTATCGACCCCGCTGAAGCCGCTGAGCGCTACAGCGCCGGCGAGCCAGCGTTGGAAAACGGCGATACCATCTACTTATCCGTTGCCGACGAGCAAGGCAATATGGTGTCGCTGATCCAAAGCAACTACCGAGGCATGGGTTCAGGCATGGCGCCTCCGGGACTGGGTTTTATCCTGCAGGACCGGGGCGAACTATTTAGCCTGGACCCCAACCACCCCAACGTGTTTGCACCGGGTAAGCGGCCCTTCCACACGATTATCCCCGCCTTTATCACCCGCTCGGGCAAGCCCTGGGTGAGCTTCGGGTTAATGGGTGGCGCAATGCAGCCCCAGGGCCACGCCCAAATTGTGATTAACCTGATTGACTTCGGGATGAATCTGCAGGAAGCCGGCGACGCGCCGCGAATTCGCCACAGCGGCTCATCCCAGCCCACCGGCGAGCGGATGCGGGGCGGCGGCGTGGTCAACCTGGAATCAGGCTTCAGCTACCAGGCCATCCGCGAACTGATGAGGCGAGGTCATCAGGTGCAGTTTGATTTGGGCGGCTATGGCGGTTACCAGGCCATCGCCCGAGATCCAGACAACGGCGTTTACTATGGCGCATCAGAATCTCGTAAAGACGGCCAGGCGGCCGGCTACTAGTCGGCCTGACTGATCGTCGCGGTTGATTGACGATAGACGCTGGAGTGTCGCTTACGACTAGGCTGGCGTTTGAGGTTATGCCCAACCAGTCTGCAATTTGATCCAAATTGCAGGCTCCCGGGCCCCTACAACGAAAGAGAGAGTATGAAATGAATAATAAGCAAAAAATGCCCCTCCCATTGGTGATCACAGCCACCAGCGTGCTGCTTGGCCTGCTCCTGATCAATGGTGCTGCGGCCCAGGATGACAACAAACTACTTAGGCGCTCTGACAGCGGCGAACGCATTCGTATATTGGACGCGGTGTACGGCCAGGACGAGCGTATCTGCCGAGCCGAGGACGCGGTGGGACGCAGCTGCAACCGACGGGAGTATTGCGAGATCACCGCCGACGACCGGCTCTGCGGCAATCCCTACGCCAACGTCAACAAGGAGCTGTTTGTGGGCTACGACTGTGGTGATGGGCGACGTTCAATAACGGTCAACCAGGGTGAGGTGGCAAGAATCTATTGCCGCGCAAGTCGCAGCGATGTGGTGGACCAGCCGGTGGTGGAAGCAGGACCTCAGCCGCCGGCCAACTGGCGACGTGGTTCCCTCTACATTGCTTATGCCGACTATGGTGCCGGCGACCGGGTCTGCGACGCTGGCCCTACCCTCGCCTACTCCTGCGACGAGCAGGCCCGCTGCACCAGCCCGATCAACAACGACCTGTGCGGTGACCCGGCCCGGGGCACCCCCAAGTCCCTCACCGTGGGCTACTGGTGTGACGGCGAGCTGCTTGAAGCCTCCGGGGGCGAGAACAGCACCTTGAGTTTAAGCTGCCGCTAGAGTGCCGTTTGGTTAAAAAGGTAAGCTCAGCGGGGGTCTAGCCCGCATTATTCATGAAGGCCGCTCATGACCTGGCAAATCCCAGCGCTTTAAGGCCCTTGCGTGATCAGCCTAAATGGCGGTGGCTGACGGTGTGTCACTGTCGGCGTCTCGCCTCATCGGGCGGCCCATCTTGAACCATCAGCCTCAAACCATAGCTATGGCTATAGCTATGCTTTTTCACCCGATCGTCCAATCTGGACTCGCCAGCTGAGACCAGTCATCCGACCTTCGTGAATAATGCGGGCTAGCTGGCCATCAGATGGTTCCGCTGAGCTTTAGGCCAACTACGGCTGCGGCGATCAGCACAACACCGATAATGGCCCACTTAGCCGATGACGATTTTCCCACCGGTGCCAGAGGCACCGCGCTGCGCTCACCGGAGTTGGACGCTGAAGGTGGGTCCATGCCCGGGGTCTGGACCAACAGTCTGACCATATCCAGCCGCAGCTCATCACCGGCCTTTAGTTCAGCACTGCTGACCCGCTCTCCGTTGACAAAGGTGCCGTTGGACGAGCCCAGGTCTTCAATCATCAGGCCCACCGGGGTCACGGTAATTTTGGCATGTCGGCGAGACACCTCGTCGGCGGGCAGGCAGATGTCGCAATCAGAATGGCGGCCGATCACCTGCACACCCTGCAACGGGTAGTTTTTGCCGAAGGTAGATCCGGACACACCGCGCAACAGAAACTTGGGGATAGCAGCCCGGATAATGGTCTGATTGGCCTCGACTTTTTGCTTTGGCGCGGGCTCGGGGGCTGGCGGCGGGGCGGGCTGGCCCTCAGCACCAACAACCTGACATTGGATGGAGCCGAACAGCAGCGCATCACCGGCTTTGATCGGCGTGCGGGCAACCACCAGGGTGCCGTTGACCCGGGTAATATTGGTGGCGTCCTTGACGCTGATAATTCCGGTATTGCCGGTCACCGTAATCTGAGCGTGGTCCGGGGCAATGCCCGGAGGGGGCAGCACCACATCGCAGCTCTCATCGCTGCCGATGACATTATCGCCGGTCTTGAGCGTGACCTGCTCACTTTCACCGTTAGGAAAAACCAGTTTCATTTAGCGTTCCGCCTTCAACCTAGGCCATTTCACGCCAGATTCTAGCGGATTTACCCGTCCCGCGCCCTACTGCTGTCTCACAACGCGAAATCCAATGGTGTTGTAACGCTGCTCGGGGTCGTATCCCTTGGATCCCGTGCTGAACTCGCTACGATCGCCATCCAACCAGGACATACCAACAACCGCGTACTGACGACAGCTGCCGCTGCGCTCACGCACACAGTCGGCGGTCCATTCCCTAACGTTTCCGTGCAGCCCGGCAAGGCCCGATGGGGATAACGCGAAGCTACCTACCGGAGAGGTAAACCCATAGCCATCATCACAGTCCAATACCCTGCGACGCTTTAATTGAGCTGCCAGGCTTTGGTCTCCCCAGTTGTCGCTGCAGTCCTCGCCGGGCTCACCGGCCACCTCCTGCCATAGCTCAGCGCTGGGCAATTGATAGCTAAGACCCGTCTGCTCGCTAAGCCAATCGGCGTAGGCGCGAGCGTCCTGCCAGCTAACGCAGACCACCGGATGATCACCGGACTGCTCAAAACCCGGCGCCTGCCAGGTTCGCTTTCTGCTACCCCGCATCCAAGAATCGAGATTTCGACAGGAGCTGCCTTCAAGATCAATACCGGAATCATTAACAAAGGCGGCAAATTCCGCCACCGTGATCTCCGCCACCGCCATAGTGAAACTGTCGGTAACCAGCATTTCAGGACCTAAGCCACCGCTGGCGAGGGCATCGCGCTCCAGCCGCGGACCCTCGGGTTCCGGCGGCAGTGACAGCTGCTCCAGGGCCGCCAGGGCTTCGGGGTCGCTGGGTTTAAACAGCATCGCGGAGCGCAGCTGATTGCCGGCCCGGCCCGTATCCCCGACCCGCTGAGCCTCCAGGGCTCTGGCCATCGCTTGGGAATACCCGTAGCCCTCAACACTGTCCAGGGCCGCCGCCACCGACTCATTGAGGGTGATCTGTCTAGCCACCTGGCGAGCGCGCTCGCCCAGGGTCAAGGCGCTCTGGTAACGGCTTCGATCCACGGCGCCCCGAGCCAACGCAACATAGCGCCGAACAATCTGTTCCATGCCGCCCTGGGCCACCGGATTATCCGGATCCAGGGACAGGGCTGACTGGAACAGATCAAAGGCATTGTCATCGGCCGGGGTGGTCAGGCGGTTTCCCGCCAACGCCGCGCTGGCATCGTCCAGCAGTGATTGCAGTCGGGCCTGGCCCTGGGGCGTGTTGAGCAAACTCTCTACCAGCAGCGCCTCATCGGTTTCGTCCAGATCCACCAACACCGGTTGTTCCGGCTCAATGGACACAACCGTGGGCAGCGGCGCTGGCTCGGTCGAGGTTTCGCCGGCCAAATTCCCGGCCAAATTCCCGGCCAAATTCTCAGCCAGCCCCTGGGCCAGCTCACTGTCCGACACAGGTTCATCGACATTCTTCACCGCTTCAACCACCCCAGGGCTTGTCAGCTGCTGCGGGATGGGTTCAGGCTCCGGCCCTTGGGTGGCAAAGAACACCGCCAGCCCCAGCAGCGATAAGCCGCTAACCAGTCCTGCCCAAACCAACGGCGGGAAGCGGTTCATTTTCCCCCTGGTCCATGCCGCTGCCCTGCGCAGCGCAGGCACCAAACCGCCCCACCACTCAGCGGGCCCGCGACCCAGGGCCAACCCCGCCCAGCGCAGGCGGCCGGATTTGGCTGGCGAAATATCGGGCACTGGCAGTTGAATGGTGGCGGCCATATCCGGCGAGGTGGGTTTTTCAAATCGACGCCCGTCGCCGGTGGTTTTGCGAACAAATTCTTCCAGCACAGCCGATACCTCGGCCATGGATGGATAGCGATCATCCGGAGATTTGGCCATGCAACGGGCAATCAGCTCCTGCCAGCGCAGAAATCGCGGCGGCAATTTGGGTACCGGCTCATATACATGGGCGTAAGCGACGGCAAAACTGTCGTCGCCTTCATAGGGAGGCTTGCCGGACAAAGCCTCAAAAATCACCGCGCCCAGGCTGTAGATATCCGACCGCGCGTCTACGTTGCGGCCCCGGGCCTGCTCTGGACTCATGTAGTAGCTGGTGCCCATGCTCAAACCGGTGGCGGTCATTCGGGTGGCCTCGCTTACTACCCGGGCAATGCCGAAGTCCGTCAACACCGGCTGGTCCGCCGGGTCAAACATAATATTGCCAGGGGTGACATCACGGTGCACAAAGCCCCGCTCGTGGGCGTGCCCCAGGGCGCTACAAATGGGCAGAATGATTCGCAACAGCTCCCGTTCCGGTATGCCGTCGGGAATACGCTGCTCAAGATCACCGCCGGAAAGCAGCTGCATGGAGAAATAGTGGAGTTTGTCTTCTGTCACCCCCACATCGTGGATAGACACAATGTTTGGGTGATTGAGTTCGGCTATGGTTCGCGCTTCTGCCACAAATCGCTGGGCAAAGGTTTTATCAGCCGCCAGTGCCGGAGACATCACTTTCAGCGCCACCTCGCGCTGCAGGGAGTCCTGCAGGGCCAGAAAGACCGTAGCCATGCCGCCGGTTCCCAGCGGTGATTTCAGCGTATATCCGGGGATTTGTACCATGACGCCCACGAAAGATGATGAATTCTCGCGCCCTTTGCTTCCCTGGAAAGGCGCTGAGTCTATTATTGTCGGTATCAACTAGCCTTAAGTTTAGCGCATCCGCGACGAGGATTTTACGCCTTTGGACAGTCTAACCCCGCTGCTGCTTCTGTTTCTTGCTGCCGTCGGCATTGCCTGGTTTGATGGAGTGCGCGCCAGGGAGCGGGCAACCGCTGCCAGCAAGCTGGCCTGTGAGCAGTGCCAGGTCCAGTTTCTGGACCAAACAGTCAGGCTTGGTGGCATGAGCCTGAAACGCAGTGCCAAGGGTAACCTTGGGCTATGTCGGAGTTTTCGGTTTGAATTCAGCGAAGGGGGAGCCGACCGGCGACCGGGTACGGTGATTGTTCAATCGGGCACCGCCAGGCAGGTTATTTTGGAAGGAACCAGCACCGGGACTCTGAACGGGACGCTGGTGATTCCGCTGACTCACAGCTAATAGCCAGGGCATGTCTTGAGTATGACCTGGTTCATGACCTGGTTCATGAGCTGGTCTATAACCTGAGTCCAGGTCTGAAATAAGGCCAGCAATATGGCCGGAAACTAGGCCTACTTAACCACCTTCAGGTGATTCTTACCTCGCCCGGACCCACCGTCGGGTCCGCCACCGGTGTCATCGTCGTCGTTGGACAGGTCTTCGCCACCGCCGGCCATGGTGTCTTCATCGTCGGCCGCAAACATCATCCCGTGACCGTTTTCCTTGGCATACACCGCCAGCACCGCTGACGCCGGCAGATAGACCTTGCGGGCCGCGCCGCCAAAACGGGCTGAAAACGACACCGCGTCATTACCTAATACCAGGTGCTGAACCGCGTGGGGCGCGAGGTTGAGCACAATCCGGCCGTCTTTGATCCCTTCAGGGGGCACATCAACGCCGTCGATGTTGACGTCAGCCAACAGGTACGGGGTTAGATCGCTGTCAACGATCCAGTCATACAATGCACGAATCAAATACGGCCGGGACGAGATCATCCGCGCATCTGAATTTCTTCTTCAGACAAACTTGCGCGAAACGAAGGCCGGTCAAATAACTGGTCAGCATACTTTTTCACCGCCGCAGCCTGCCGCGGCAGCTTGATGCCGAAGTAATCCAGGCGCCACAACAGCGGCGCAACCGCGCAATCCACCAGGGTCAGTTCTTCGTGTAGAAAAAAGGTGGCTGCCTTGAATACATCGTTGGAATTAATCAACTCTTCGGTCAGGTGCTTGCGCGCTGAATCGTGCTTGCGCTTGTCGCTGCCTTCGAGTTTGGATGCCAGGGAATACCAGTCTTTCATCAGCCGGTGCATGGCCAGCCGAAGCCGGGCGCGAGACACCGGATCAACCGGCATCAGCGGCGGGTGGGGATAGCGCTCGTCCAAATATTCGGTGATCACTCCCGCGTCGTACAGCACCAGATCCCGATCCAGCAAGGTAGGGATGGTCTGATACGGGTTCAGATCGATGAGATCTTCGGGTGGTTGTGCAGGATCCACGTCTACCACTTCGACGTTGATACCCTTTTCCGCGAGTACGCAGCGCACTCGGTGACTTTGTAACGATGTTGGTGACGAAAACAGCGCCATCACGGAACGGCCTCTGGCCGAGACTGACACATTCATTATTTTTCTAATCCCCTCAGTGATGCCGCGATCAGTGTTTCCGCAGCGATGGCTGACCGGCTGGCGGGATCAGGCCACTCTTTAATGGTGGCCTTATACGATCCCGCCAGTCGGCTGCTATTTAATGTCGCGCCAGAACTCTACCTTCAGCAGGTAAGCCAGGAACGTAAACAGCGCCAGATACAGCAACACCCAGATACCCAGTGATTCCCGCTTAAGCTTGGCAGGTTCACCCAGATATTCCAGGTAGGTGACCAGATCCAGTATGGTCTGATCGTATTGTTCCGCAGACAGCTTGCCTTCGGTCACCGGCTCAAGCCCCACAAGGGTGGTAACCGGCCGGCCGTTGTCGTCCTCATGAGTCTCATATACCGGGCGCTGCACACCCTGCAGCTCCCAAAATACGTTGGGCATGCTAACGTTGGGGAACAGCTTGTTGTTCCAGCCCACCGGTCGCGACGGATCGACATAAAACTGGCGCAGATAAGTGTACAGCCAGTCGACACCGCGAGAGCGAGAAACCAGCGACAGGTCTGGCGCTTTCGCGCCAAGCCATAACTGCTGATCTGCGGTGTCCATGGCCGACAGCATCACATCGCCGATCTTGGCATCGCTTAAGATCAGGTTTTCTTCCACCTGTTCCTCGCTCAACTCCAGATCCTCAGCCAGACGGCTGTAACGCATGTACTGAGCGCTGTGGCAGCCCTGACAGTAGTTGACAAATAATTTGGCACCGCGCTGGATAGCAGCCACGTTGCCCATGTCTGTCTGGGCCTGATCCACTGCCCCGCCGCCGGCAGCCAAAGCTGCACCGGTAAAGGTAAGAGTCACCAAGGCGCTGCTGATCAGCGCCCGGGGCCTGGCAATCCATTGCATCATTTTGTCACCCTCTCAGGCACCGGTTTGGTGGTTCCCATGCGGCTCCACCAAGGCATCGTGATGAAGAAGCCAAAGTAAAACAGCGTGAAGATGCGAGCCAGCAGCGTTTGTATGGTGCTGCCGGTTTGTGCACCCAGCCAACCCATCCAAATAAAGGTGATGGCAAAGATGGCAAACAGGACCTTGGTCAGCATCGGCTTGTAGCGGATCGACCGAACCGGGCTGCGGTCCAGCCAGGGCACCAGGAACAAGATCATCACCGCACCGCCCATTACCATCACACCGGCCAATTTATCCGGGATAGCCCGCAACATGGCGTAATATGGCGTGAAGTACCAAACCGGCTTGATGTGCTCCGGTGTGACCAGGGGGTTGGCTGGCACAAAGTTATCGTGCTCAAGGAACCACCCACCCATCTCCGGGGCAAAGAAGATGATGAAGGCAAAAATCAGCATAAAGAAGCCGATACCCACCAGATCTTTCACCGTGTAGTAAGGATGGAAGGCAATGCCATCTAAGGGCTTGCCGTTATCGTCCTTGAACTTCTTGATATCAACGCCATCCGGGTTGTTTGACCCTACTTCGTGCAGCGCGGCAATGTGCATCACGATCAGCGCCACCAGCGCCAAGGGCAAGGCCACCACGTGCAGGGCAAAGAAGCGGTTAAGGGTGGCATCGGACACCAGGTAGTCGCCGCGAATCCACTCAGCCAGACCTTCGCCGATCACCGGCACAGCCCCAAACAGAGATATGATCACCTGCGCACCCCAGTAGGACATCTGTCCCCAAGGCAGCACATAGCCCATAAAGGCCTCGGCCATCAGCAGCAGGAAGATAGCCATACCGAAGACCCAGATTAGCTCACGGGGCTTGCGGTAAGAGCCGTACATCAGGCCACGGAACATATGCAGGTAGACCACCACAAAGAACAGCGAGGCGCCGGTGGAGTGCATGTAGCGCACCAGCCAGCCCCAGGGCACGTCCCGCATGATGTATTCCACCGAGGCGAAAGCTTCCGCCGCGCTGGTTTTGTAGTGCATGGTCAACCAGATGCCGGTAATAATTTGGTTCGCAAAAACCAGCATGGCCAACGAGCCAAAGTAGTACCAGATGTTGAAGTTCTTGGGTGCGTAGTACTGAGCCAGGTGTTTATTCCAGAAATCCACCACCGGCAGGCGCTGGTCAACCCAGCCAAGTCCGTCGTTCAGCACACGTGCCACTGGACCGTTTGGTTCTTTCATTACGCGGCTCCTTCCGGGTTGACGCCAATCAGCAGTCGGGATTGATCCAGGTAGGTATGGGGCGGCACCTGCAGGTTAGCTGGCGCAGGCACGCCGGAAAATACTCGTCCAGCCAGGTCGAAACGACTGCTGTGACAGGGGCAGAAGAAACCGCCTTTCCAGTCTGAGTCAAAGGGCTGAGAGGTCATTTCAGGGACAAACTTGGGCGAACAGCCCAGGTGAGTGCAGATACCCAGCAACACCAGGGTATCGGGCTTCACCGAGCGATACTCGTTATGAGCGTAGTCTGGCTGTTGATCGGTGTTTTCAGAATCTGGATCCTGTAACCGATCTCGCACCTGGGGCAGCACGTCGAGCATGGCCTTGGTGCGATTGACGATCCACACCGGCTGACCGCGCCACTCCACCTGCAGAAGCTGACCGGCTTCGAGCTTATCGATGGCCACTTCCACTGGCGCGCCGGCCGCCTTGGCCCTCGCACTGGGTTCCCACATTTTAATGAATGGGACTGCAGCGGCAGCAGCGCCCAGACCTCCTACAACAGACACGGTGCCCGTCAGGAACCGGCGCCTGCCCTGACTCACGTCATCGTTAGACATGTGATCTCCAGCAAAATCGGGTAAAAGAAAATATAAAGGGGGAAGCAACACCCCAACCGCCTATTCTATCTACTTAGAACAGGATTCGTCCACGGCATTAAAGCGATCCAAGAGTCAAAATGGCGTAAAATCCTACCCATGGGACCTACGGGAAAACTATTTCTTTTCATCGGAAAAGCCATCGTTGCCGGTTTAGCACTGGCTGCCGTGGCTATTTTGGCCCGTCAGCAGTGGTCTGATCGGCCGGCCGCCGCAACTTCTGAAGGGCCGTCAACCCACATAGAACCTCATTCCTTCGCGTCCGCGGTAGCAATTGCTGCGCCGGCGGTGGTCAATATCTATGTCGATCGACTGCAGCTCACCGGCAAAACGATCATCCCAAAGGACCCACAATTTCAGCGCTTCGCTGGTCGAGCCCTGGTGTCTCCACCAAGGCTGGTTAACCGCCAGGTTTTGGGTTCCGGGGTGATTCTGCGGGAAAACGGCATTATCGTCACAAACTTCCACGTTATTTATGAGGCGGACAATATTAATGTCGCGCTGTGGGACGGCCGGGTCACCCAGGCCAGGGTCATCGGCGTTGATGAGGACACCGACCTGGCGGTGCTAAAGGTGGATTACGACGATTTGCCCACCCTCAAAAGCCCCTCAAGCTCGCTGTTGGTAGGTGATGTGGTGCTGGCCATCGGCAATCCCCTGGGCCTTGGCAAAACCGTCACCATGGGCATCGTCAGCGCCACCGGTCGTTCAGACCTGAAAGTAAGCGTCTACGAAACCCTGATCCAAACCGATGCAGCCATCAACCAGGGCAACTCCGGCGGCGCTTTAATCAATCCGGAAGGTGAGATTGTTGGCCTAAACACCGCCACCGCCTCCAACGGCAACCAAAAAGTTGAAGGCATCAGTTTCGCCATTCCCATCGACACGGTCCAAACCGTGGCTGACGCCCTGATCGAAGACGGCGTGGTGGTTCGAGGCTGGATTGGCACGGTGCTGATCAACGGCGACCGAAACCTGTCCCGCTTTGCCGGCGGCCAACCGGGCGTTCTAGTGGCCGGGCTGTATAACAACGACCCGGCTCAGATGGCTGGCCTGCAGCCTGGTGATTACCTGACCAAAATGGGCGATACCCCGCTGACCGACCGGATCAGCACCTACCGGCTCATCGCCGACACCCCGCCGGGCAGTCAACTGACCGTGGAGTATTTGCGCGACGGGGAAAAAAAGGTCACCCAGGTGGAGGTGGTTATGAGGCCCCGGGGCAGCAGTCGTCAGGGCGACATGATATCCGGCTGAGATAGACGTTAGACGTAAATGCCGGTCAAGCATGACTGGCACCACCGATCAGGTTTTCGGCAGGGTGACTCCGCGCTGGCCCTGGTATTTACCGCCCCGATCTTTGTAGGACGTTTCGCAGGGCTCATCGGATTCCAAAAAAAGCATCTGCGCCACCCCTTCGTTGGCGTAGATTTTGGCCGGCAGCGGCGTGGTGTTGGAAAATTCCAAGGTCACATGGCCCTCCCACTCGGGCTCCAGGGGCGTGACGTTGACGATAATACCGCAGCGGGCGTAGGTGGATTTGCCCAGGCAAATAGTCAATACGCTGCGTGGGATTCGGAAATACTCCACCGTCCGGGCCAGGGCAAAGGAGTTGGGCGGAATAATGCAGCAGTCGCCGCTGAAGTCCACAAAGCTGCGCTCGTCGAAGGCTTTCGGGTCCACCACCGCCGCATTAATATTGGTGAAAATCTTGAATTCTCCCGCGCAGCGAACGTCATAGCCGTAGCTTGAGGTGCCGTAGGACACGATGGGCTGATCGCCGGCGTGGCGAACCTGGCCCGGCTCAAAGGGCTCAATCATCTGGTGGTCTTGGGCCATCTGTCGAATCCAGTGGTCGGCCTTGATGGTCATCAGGAATCCTTAATTACGATGTTGGGGAACTGGATTTTTTTGTTCCGGGCCTGCACCGAGAGTTTTGCGGCGGTGCGCCGGGCAATGTCGCGGTAGCTGGCAGCAATGGCGCCGTCCGGCTCGGCAATTACCGTGGGCGTGCCGGAGTCAGTCTGCTGCCGAATCCGGATATCCAGGGGCAGCTGCCCCAGCAGCGTGACATCGTATTGCTCTGCCATTGAGGCGCCGCCGCCGGAGCCGAAAATTGCCTCTTCGTGGCCGCAGCTGGAACACACGTGGGTGCTCATGTTCTCAACGATACCCAGCACTGGTATCGACACCTTCTGAAACATCCGCAGACCCTTACGCGCATCCAGCAGTGCAATATCCTGGGGCGTGGTGACTATCACGGCGCCGGACACCGGCACCTGCTGGGCCAGGGTCAGCTGAATATCGCCGGTGCCTGGGGGCATATCAATAATCAGGTAATCCAGCCCCTGCCAACGGGTATCGGTAATCAGCTGCTGCAGGGCCTGGGTGACCATCGGGCCCCGCCACACCATGGGCGTGTCTTCCTCAATCAGGTAGCCTATGGACATGGTCTGCAGTCCGTGGCTGACCTTGGGCTCTATGGTATGGCCGTCTTCGCTGTCTGGCTTGCCCGAAGCTCCCACCATACGCGGCTGGCTGGGGCCATAGATGTCCGCATCCAGCAAACCCACCTGGGCACCTTCCGCCAGCAGCGCCAGGGCCAAATTAACCGAGGTGGTTGACTTACCTACGCCGCCCTTGCCCGAGGCGACGGCAATCACGTTTTTAACGTTGGGCAGGGGCGTCAGCTCTCCCTGTACCTTGTGGGCAACAATGGTGCTGCTGAGGTTGACCGTTACCCCATCAAAACCGCCGCCGCTGGCCACGTGCTGCTCGATGGCGCTGGCCAGCGCATCGGCGATGCCTTTAGCCGGATAGCTCAAACGGATATCCAGGGCCACGTTGTTGCCGTCAAAAGCCGCTCCCGCCAGGGCGCCGGAAGCTTGCAGGCTTTCGCCGGTCAGTGGGTCAATAAAGGTGTCCAGCAGGGATTCAATGGTTGATCGATCAGCCACGGCGGGTTTCCAGATCTCAGGGGCGGCGAATTATAACCGCTTTTGGCAGCGGAGAGCGGCGCCGTTGTGGATTAACACCTCGCAACAGCGTTACGAGACGCTGGCCAGATTAAGCCGTGCCACCGTGGGCGATTTCCCGGATAATAGCGGTCATCTTTCAGCCGTCCCACACTGGTTCATGACAAACAGCCTGCAAACGCCCCGCCGCAAGATCCTGGCCACCTGTGCCCTGCCCTACGCCAACGGCGCCATTCATCTGGGCCATATGGTGGAACACGTGCAGGGCGATATCTGGGTGCGTGCCATGCGCATGCGCGGCCACGAGTGCTGGTTTGTGTGCGCCGATGATGCCCATGGCACGCCGATCATGGTCAACGCCCAGCGCCGGGGGATCAGCCCGGAACAGCTGATCGCGGAAAGCCGGCAAGCTCACGAAGCGGATCTGAAAAACTTCTCCATCAGCTACGACTATTACCACTCAACCCACTCCGATGAGAACCAGGCGCTGGTGGAGGGCATCTATCAAGAGCTCAAGGCCCGGGACCTGATTGAGGTGCGCACCATCGAGCAGTACTTTGACCCGAAAGCGGAGATGTTCCTGCCCGACCGCTTCATCAAAGGTACCTGCCCCAAATGCAAAACCCCGGATCAGTACGGCGATGCCTGTGAAAACTGCAGCGCCACCTACAACCCCACGGACCTGATTGAGCCCTTTTCTGCGGTCACCGGTGAACAGCCCGTGCTGCGGGAATCGGCTCACTACTTTGTACGCCTGTCTCGCTGCCAGGAGTTTTTGCAGAGCTGGGTCAACGGCGGCCAGCTGCAGGACGAGGTGGTCAACAAGCTGGCGGAGTGGTTTGAGACCGGCCTTAGCGACTGGGACATCTCCCGGGATCAGCCTTACTTTGGCTTCACCATTCCCGGCACCAGCGACAAGTTTTTTTACGTCTGGATGGATGCGCCGGTGGGTTACATGGCCAGCTTCCAGCGCCTGTGTGAGGAACGCGGGCTGGATTTCGACGAATACTGGCGGCCAGGTCATGACACGGAGCTTTACCACTTTATTGGCAAAGACATCGTCTACTTCCATACCCTGTTCTGGCCCACCATGCTCAACGCGGCGGGCTATCGCCTGCCAAGCGCGGTCTATGTGCACGGCTTTTTAACCGTGGATGGTCAGAAGATGTCCAAGACCCGGGGCACCTTCATCATGGCCAAAACCTATCTGGAGCACCTGGCCCCGGACTACCTGCGCTACTACTTTGCCTCCAAGCTGGGTCCGGGCCTCGCTGACCTGGATTTGAACCTAGAGGATTTTGTCGCCCGGGTGAATTCTGATCTGGTAGGCAAGGTGGTGAACATCGCCAGCCGCTGCGCCGGTTTCATCAGCAAACACTTCGACGGCCAGCTGTCCGCTGAGCTGGCCGACCCCGGCATGCTGGAAACCCTGCACAAAGCTACGCCGTACATCATTGATTTATATGAAGCTCGAGACTACAACCGGGCGGTGCGACAGATCATGGCCATGGCTGATGAGGCCAATCGCTACATCGATGAACACAAACCGTGGAAGATGATTAAGGAAGCCGGCCAGGAAGCCCAGGTGCAGGCCATATGCACCCAGGGCATCAACCTGTTCCGGGTTCTGATCACCTTGCTCAAGCCCATCATTCCGGACACCGCGGCCAGGTCTGAGGAATTTCTCAAGGTGGCGCCTTTAACCTTTGCGGATATCGCTACACCTCTGCTGTCTCATCAGATCGCCACCTTTGTGCCCCTGATGACCCGGGTGGATGACCGCCAGATCAAGGCCATCGTGGAAGCCTCCAGAGAAGATCTTAAAGTGACGTCAAATACACCGAGCAACCCCCAGGCTCCGGCCACAAAGGCCGCTGACTCCTCTAACGCTGAAGCCAAGCCAGCGCCCGATGACCACCTCATCAGCATCGACGACTTCACTAAAGTTGATCTGCGGGTGGCGCGGATCATCAAAGCCGAGTCCGTGGAGGGCGCTGACAAGCTGATTCAGCTGACCCTGGATCTGGGTCAGGACTACCCCACCCGCCAGGTATATGCCGGCATCAAAGCGGCCTATGAGCCCGACTCCCTGACCGATCGAAAAGTTGTGGTGGTAGCCAACCTGGCGCCGCGCAAAATGCGCTTTGGGGTGTCTGAGGGCATGGTGCTGGCCGCAGGCCCCGGCGGCGAAGACATCTTTTTGCTGTCACCCGACGCCGGCGCTGAGCCCGGCATGCGGGTGAAATGACCGAATACGCGCTTCTGGTGATCAGCGCTGCGCTGGTCAACAATTTTGTGCTGGTGAAATTTCTCGGCCTGTGCCCATTTTTAGGTGCCTCCACCCAGGTCGACAGCGCCCTGGGCATGGCCTGGGCCACCGCCTTTGTGCTCACCGTGGCCTCCTGCCTCAGCTATCTGGCTTATACCTGGCTGCTGCTGCCCTTCGAGCTTGAGTACCTGAGAACCCTGGTTTTTATCTTGGTGATTGCCGCAGCGGTGCAGCTGACCGAGCTGGTGGTGCGGGCCAATACGCCGCGGCTGCACCAGCTGCTGGGCATCTACCTTCCCCTCATTACTACCAACTGCGCCGTTCTGGGCGTGGCTCTGCTCAACGTGCAGCAAAGCGAAAATCTGCTGCAGGCCGCGGTCTTCGGCCTGGGCGCAGCGCTGGGCTTTGGCCTGGTGCTGGTGGCCTTTGCCGGCATTCGCGAACGCATTGCCGCAGCGCCGGTGCCCGGGCCGTTTCAGGGCCCAGCCATCGGTTTGATCACCGCCGGATTGATGGCCTTGGCGTTTATGGGCTTTCGTGGGCTGGGCCGGCTTTGAGTCCGGAGCTGATCATGGGTCTGGCGCTGATCACCGCACTGGCTGCCGGCCTGGGCCTGGCTTTGGGCGCCGCCAAGCGCCGCTGGCCGGAAAACACAGCCCCCCTGGTGGCCCAGATTGACCAACTGCTGCCTCAGACCCAATGCGCCCAATGCGGCTATCCCGGCTGCCGGCCCTACGCCCAGGCGATTGCCGACGGCGCCGCCCCCATCAATCGCTGCCCCCCCGGCGGCGAGGCCACCATCGGAGCCCTGGCAACCCTGTTGGGCAGGCCGGCTGAAGCGCTGGCTGAAGACCTCACCGAACCCGGCACCCTGCTGGCCAAAATTGACGAGAGCAGCTGCATCGGCTGCGCTCTGTGCCTGCCAGCCTGCCCGGTGGATGCCATTGTGGGCAGCCACGGCTTCACCCACACGGTGATCGCCAGCCAGTGCACCGGCTGCGAACTGTGCCTGCCGCCCTGCCCGGTGGATTGCATCGACCTGCTGCGCCTGGACGATGCCGTGGCGCAGCCGCCGCGGCGACCGTTGCCGGTGGAGGCGTCGGCACGGGGCCCATCATGATCAAAGGCATTGATCATCCCCTGGGCCAGCGACAGTGGCATTTTCCCGGCGGCGTTCGCCTGCGTCACTACAAGAAAATGTCCATCAGCGAGCAGATCGCTGATGCCCCCTTGCCCAGCCAGCTGCTGCTGCCCCTGGACCAAAGTATCGGTCAGGCCTCAGCCCCCGGGGTCCAGGTTGGCGACCGGGTGGACAAGTTCCAGCGTCTCACCGCCGACTTCAGTGGCCTGGGTGCTCACCTTCATGCCCCCACCTCAGGCACTATCAGCGCCATTCATCAGACCCCGTCAGGGATTCAGCTGCTGCTGCAGGCTGACGGCCAGGATGCCGGCCAGCCCATGGCGCCCATGGCGGACTGGCATCAGCAGTCTGATGAGAATTTAAGGCAACGTCTGCTGGATGCCGGCGTCGTGGGCCTGGGCGGCGCGCTGTTCCCCACCCATACCAAGCTGGAGCACCCCCAACGGGTTCGGGTGCTGATCATCAACGGCGCAGAGTGTGAACCCTATATCAGCTGTGATGAGATGGTCATGCGCTGCTGGCCCAAGGCGCTGCTGCAGGGCACCCAGATACTGGCCGCCATGGTGGGCGCTGAGCAGGTGTTGGTGGCCATTGAAGATCAAATGGGCAAGGTTGAGGCGATCCTCAATCAGGCGGTTAAAGCGCTTCAGTGTCCAGACATCAAGATCATCAAAGTCCCCACCATTTATCCAGAAGGGGGCGAGAACCAGCTGATTCAGGTGCTGACCGGGCTGGAAGTTCCCTCCGGCGGATATCCCCAGGATGTGGGCATTGTGATGCAGAACGTGGCCACCGCTGTGGCCTGCCGGGATGCGGTGCTGGATGGCCGGCCGTTAATCTCCCGGGTGGTGACGGTGACCGGGCACGGCATCGAACAACCCGCCAACTTTCATGCCCATATCGGCACCCCCATCAGCGACCTGGTGACGTTAGCCGGCGGCTATACCAGCAGCGTCAGTCGGCTGGTGGTGGGCGGCCCGATGATGGGACAGGCCCAGGCGGACGATGGCGCTCCCACCACCAAAGGCACCAACTGCGTGCTGGCCTTAACCAAAAAAGACCTAAGCACCGCCAGCCCCCAGCTACCCTGCATACGCTGCGGCGACTGCCAACGGGTCTGCCCGGCGCAACTGATGCCCCAGCTGCTGATGACCGCCATTGAAAATGGCGACCTGGAACAGGCCAGCGATCTACATCTGCAAGACTGTATTGAGTGTGGCTGCTGCGCCTATGTTTGCCCCAGCCAGATTCCCCTGGTGGATTACTACCGCTCTGGCAAACACCAGCTGGCGGTAAAACACCAAAAGGAAGCCAGCGCCACCGAGGCTAAACAGCGTTTTGCCGCCCATCAGGAGCGCATGGAGCGGTTGGATCAACAGCGAGCTCGGGCTCTGGATGATCAGCAGACAAAGCTGGCTGCCCAGAATCCCAGCCAGGCCCTGGCGGATATCCTGGCGCGCAAAAAATCCGCTGCCGGCAAATCGTCCTCAGCACCCAAGGACCCAACCCAGGAATGAAATTCCCGGTCGCCGGCGCACCCCATCTTCCCGCCCCCACCTCGGTGCAGCGGGTGATGCTGAAGGTGCTGCTGGCACTGCTGCCCGGCACCTTTGCCTACTGCTTTTTCTTTGGCCCGGCGATCCTAATTCAGATCACCATCGCCTGTGTTTCGGCCTTTGTTTTTGAAAGCCTGATGCTGAAGGCCCGGGGCCAACCCATGCGCCCGTTTCTGAGCGACCTGTCAGCCCCGGTCACCGCAATGCTGTTTAGCCTGTGCCTGCCGCCGCTGATGCCCTGGTGGGCCACGGTCACCGGCATAGGTTTTGCCATTGTGGTGGCCAAACACCTCTACGGCGGGCTGGGCTTTAATATCTTTAACCCGGCCATGGTGGGTTATGTGGTGGTGCTGATCGCCTTTCCCCTGGAGGCCACCCTGTGGCTGGCGCCCTTGGAACTGGCCGAGCAGCCCCTGTCGTTGATTGAAAGCCTAAGCACCATTTTCACCGGAACGCTGCCACCACCGCAGACCTGGGATGGGGTCACCCAGGCCACGCCCCTGGACCTGCTGCGCACCGGCAGCACCCAGGACATCATGATTTCTGAGATCCGCGAAAGCCCGCTGTTTGGCGATTTTGGAGGGCGCGGCTGGGAGTGGATCGCCAACTTTTACGCCCTGGGTGGGCTGTACCTGCTGAGTCAGCGCATCATTAGCTGGCACGTTCCGGCGGCAATTTTTTTAGCGGTGTTTGCCCTCACCCTGCCGGTGTATCTGGCCGATCCTGATAGCCACCCCTTTCCCCTGCAGCACGTGTTCAGCGGTGGACTGGTGCTGGGCGCTTTTTTTGTTGCCACCGACCCGGTGTCCGGCGCCGCCTCGCCCCGGGGCCGGCTGATTTTTGGGTTTGGGGTAGGTCTGCTGACCCTGGTGATCCGTCGCTGGGGCGGCTTCCCCGACGGTTTTGCCTTTGCGGTGTTGCTGATGAATATGCTGGTGCCCTTTATTGATCGCTACACCGTGCCCCGGGCCTTCGGACACCAAAAACATGAGCCCCCAAGCCTGTGAGCGGCTCCGCGCTGAAAACCGGCTTGACCCTTGGCGCCGTAACGGGAACCTGTATTTTGCTGGTAATGGCCGTGGCCCTTTCGACCCGCGAACCGGTGGAAAAGTCCCAGCGCCGGGCAGCGCTGGCACAAATCAACGAAATTTTGTCTAAAGACCTGTACGATAACGATCCATTAACTGACGTTATCACCGTCACTGCGCCCGTTTCCCTGGGCGGCAGCGACCAGACCATACACCGGGCCTATCTCAACGGTGAACCATCCGCGCTGGTGATGCAGGCACAAACCCTTGATGGTTATGCCGGGCGCATAGACCTACTGGTATCAGTAAAAGCCAGCGGCGAGGTACTGGGAGTAAGAGTGACCTATCACAGGGAAACGCCGGGCCTGGGTGATGCCATTGAGCTGCGCATCAGCGACTGGGTCCGATCGTTTACCGGCAAATCCTTAAACAATCCCGAACCGCCCGGTTGGCGGGTGCAGCGAGACGGCGGTCAGTTCGATCAATTTACCGCAGCCACCATAACCCCACGGGCAGTGGTGGATGCCGTGCGCGAAGCGCTGCTCTACTTTGAACAAAACAAACAGCGGCTGTTTAGCCAAACAGTCCCGGAGAAAAATAACAATGAGTGATGCGAATAACACAACCAACATGGCGGTTTTCTGCGATTTTGAAAACGTCGCCCTGGGCGTGCGAGACGCCAACTACAACCGCTTTGATATCCAGAAAATTCTGGCTAAGTTGCTGGTCAAAGGCAACATTGTGGTGAAGAAGGCCTACTGTGACTGGGATCGCTACAAGGCCTTCAAAGGCACCATGCACGAAGCCGCCTTCGAGCTGATTGAAATCCCTCACGTGCGCATGTCCGGCAAAAACTCCGCCGACATCCGCATGGTGGTTGATGCCCTGGACCTTTGCTACACCAAGTCCCACGTGGACGCATTTGTGGTGATCAGCGGCGACTCAGACTTCTCCCCTCTGGTGTCCAAACTGCGGGAAAACAACAAGCTGGTGATTGGGGTTGGGGTAAAGAACTCCACCTCAGATCTACTGATCGCCAGCTGTGATGAGTTCATTTACTACGACGACCTGATTCGGGACGCGGACAAAAAACGTGCGCCGCGAAGCAAAAAAACCGCCAGCAAAAAGAAAACCCGTAGCAGCAAAGCCAGCGACAAAGATGCGGACAAGGATGTTGAGAAAGAGTTGAGCGAAGAGAAAGGTAAAAAATCTGAGCCGGATCTGACCCAGGAGGCCTTTGACCTGCTGCTGGAGACTCTGGACGACATGCTGACCGAGCGCGGCGGCAAGAAAGTGTGGGGCTCGATGGTGAAACAGGCCATTAAGCGCCGCAAGCCCGGTTTCAACGAGAGCTACCACGGCTTCAAAGGCTTCACCCAGCTGCTGGAAGCCGCTGAGAAAAAGGGCCTGATCAACCTCCAGCATGACGCTGAGTCCGGCGGCCATATCATTACCGCCAAGAACGGCGACGACTAAGCCAGTTTTCGCCTAACGATTCTGCCGGCGGATTTGGGGCGATTTGGGATAAATCCAGATCCGTCGATCAACCTTCGCTGTTGGCGAGAGTTTGCTCAATCAGCTGCTCAAAACGCCGCTGATCAAACTGCAGCACAATATGCGCGTTGGGCTTGTTGTTAAGGCGCTGGCTCCAATCCACCACTGTCATGCCCCGGGTCATGCCGGGCGCAAGCTCGATGGCCACGTGGCGCTGCGCGGACTCAAGCACATTTTCGGGTTCCAGGGTAACGGCCATGGCCAGCGCATCGGCGGCGCGCATTTTGGGATTAACCGGCTCACTTTCGGTGACAAACTTCCTGACCTGCCCGCTGATGTTTCGGTAAAGCTCGGCCACCGGCGTATTGCTGGCCAGCCAGCCGTCCAGCGCCGCGAACTCAAACTGATGAGCCATCGTAGCTTCCCAGTCCGCCAGCTCAAAAGACGGCCATTCGGAAAACACCATGTGGGCCGCTTCCGGATCGGTGTAAATATTGAACTCGGCGCTGACGTTGGACACGTTGCCTTTGCCGGTGACTGCGCCGCCCATCACTACCAATCGCTGGTAGAGATTTGGTAGGTCCGGCTCCAGGCGCAGCGCAAGCGCCACGTTGGTCAGTGGGCCGATGGTGACAAGGGTCAACTCACCCGGGTTTTCTCGAGCCTGCCTGACGATGGCATTCACGGCATGCTCAGTCTCAGGTTTAGCCTCAGGCTGTCCTTCCAGCACATCACCAAAGCCGTCCTCACCATGCACAAACGCGGCGTTTTCCGGCTGCCAACACAGGGCCAGGCCGCAGCCTGGATAAATGGGAAAGTCGGCTCTCAGCGCGTCTTTTAGAAAGCACGCGTTTCGCACCGTGTGGTCTAAGCCCACGTTACCGCCGACAATGGTTAACGCCTCAATGGTGCAGCCTGGATGGGCCTGGGCCATCATGATGGCCAGGGCGTCATCAACGCCGGGATCGGTGTCAATGACCAATCGCATCACTTGTCGGCTTCCTGATCAGCCTGTTCAATTTTGGCCCAGGTGTCGCGCAGGGTGACGGTGCGGTTAAACACCAGCTGGTCTGGACTGCTGTCTTTTTCATCGGCGACAAAATAGCCGGTGCGCTCAAACTGAAAGTGACTGCCGGCGGCGGTGCCGGCCAGGGCGCCTTCCAGCTTGCAGCCTTTAAGCACCGTCAGCGATTCCGGGTTTAGATAGTGTTTGAAATCTTTGCCTTGTTTGCCGTCGTCGGGGCGACGGCGGGTGAACAGCCGATCGTAAAGCCGCACGGTGGCGTCCACCCCATGGGCCGCTGACACCCAATGAATGGTGCCCTTGACCTTACGCCCCGAAGTGTCGCTGCCGCTGCGGGTGTCTGGATCAACCCGGCAGTGCACTTCCACCACCTTGCCATCGTCATCGGTGATCACTGATTCAAAGTCGATGATGTAACCGAAGCGCAGTCGCACCGCGCCGCCGGGCTTGAGGCGAAAATATTTGCCCGGCGGATCTTCCATGAAGTCTTCCCGCTCGATGTAAAGCTCACGGGTGAAGGGCACCGGACGTTGGCCCAACTCCGGCTGCTGGGGATGAAACGGGCAGTCCAGAGATTCCTGCTTATCTTCCGGATAGTTGGTCAGCACCACCTTTAACGGATCCAGCACCGCCATCACCCTAGGCGCCGTATCACTGAGGGCTTCGCGCACAGAGTTTTCCAGCACCCCCATCTCCACTTTGTTTTCCGCCTTGCCAACGCCGATGCGCTGACAAAAGTCCCGGATGGCCGCCGGCGGATAACCCCGGCGACGCATGCCCGACAACGACGGCATTCGCGGATCGTCCCAGCCATCCACCAGATTCAGCGCCACCAACTCCGCCAGCTTGCGTTTACTGGTAACGGTATACAGCAGTTCCAGGCGGGAAAATTCAATCTGCTGGGGCTTGTGTGGCACCGAGGTGTGTTCTACGACCCAATCATAGAGGGGCCGGTGATCTTCAAACTCCAGGGTGCACAGGGAGTGGGTAATGCCTTCTAGGGCATCGGAGATGCAGTGGGTGAAGTCGTACATGGGATATATGCACCAGGCATCACCGGTGCGCTGGTGGGTGACCCGGCGGATCCGGTAGATGATGGGGTCGCGCATATTGATGTTAGGCGAGGCCATATCAATTTTGGCCCGCAGCACGTGGGCGCCGTCGTCAAATTCACCCGCCCGCATACGCTGAAATAAGTCGGCGTTTTGTTCCGGGCTGCGATCCCGGTAAGGGCTGGGCTTGCCCGCTTCGGTGAGGGTGCCGCGATACTCGCGAATCTGATCCGCCGGCAGGGAATCCACATAGGCCAGGCCCTTGCTGATCAGTTCAAGGGCAAACTCAAACAGCTGCTCAAAGTAGTCTGATGCATGGAACATCTGCTGCCACTCAAAGCCCAGCCAGGCCACGTCTTTCTCGATCGAGGCGGCAAATTCCTCGCTTTCTTTTTCTGGATTAGTGTCATCGAAACGCAGGTTGCAGCTGCCCTGATAGTCGTTTGCCAGGCCAAAGTTCAGGCAGATGGATTTGGCGTGGCCAATGTGCAGATAGCCGTTGGGCTCCGGCGGAAAGCGGGTAGCTACCCGTCCATCGTGGCGCCCGGCGGCGCGGTCTTTTTCGATGATCTGCCGAATGAAATGACTGGCCATCGGCTTGGGCTCACCCGGGTTACTCATGCGTTATTCCTGTAAGTTGGTTCTGCCGAGCCGAAGCATTGAAAACGGGCTTGGCAGAAGGACTGCGTAGTCTACTGCAAGCAGAGCGCGTTCGGCACACGGTCTGCGTACCAAACCGCCCACCAGGCTCAGGAGGTTTTGACTTTGACCTGTCGCAAAAGCCGCTGAGCCAGGTGGGCTTCAGAGGTGGTGGGCATCAAGGTCAGCAGGGTTTCGGCGAAATAGGTGGCTCGGTTATTGTTCTGCCCGCGCACATAAGCCTGGGCAAGGGCCAGCATGGTTCGAGGCAAGGTGCGGTTGCGTGGGTCGCGCTGCAGATACACGTTGACGATATTGGCAGCGTGGTCCGTCACATCCCAATCGGCGAAGCGATGAGCCAGGGTCAAGTGCTGGTTTGGGTCAAGCTGCGGCTGGCCCTGGGCCACGGCCAGGTAGTCTTTGTAAAGCGCGGTGGTGATTTCGGGGCTACCGCCCTCGGCCTGCTCTCTTAGCAACAAGGTGCAGGCTGCCAGGTGAAACTGAGGTTTTTGGGGTTCAAACTTCCACACCGCGTAGCGCAGCTGGCGAACCCGGGCATCCTGAGGCGCGACTTTACAAACAGCCTCAATGGCGCGCTGGGCCTCGGCTACTTTGTGGTCGTCCAGCAGGGCCTGAATCCGGGCCAGGGAATCGTTCAGCCTGCCGCCGGATATGGCACCTGCCGCGGCCGGCTCGCTGGCCAACCCAGTCATCTTCACCGCAACACCTAATATAGTGCCGGTGGCAAAGGCCAGCAGTGCGTAGATCGCCGCCGACAAATCCATGCCCCAGAAAATCATCACTAAGCCCACGCCACCCAGAGCCGCGCCCACCCACCAGGGCAACGCCAGCTGACCTGTCGGGCCGCCCAGGGCGCACAGGGGCCGGGTGGACGAACCCTGCATGACGCCGAAACCAATCCCCTGCAGGCCATAGGCAACCATCAGCAAGGTGGCGGCATTGAGTTGTCGACTGCCGTCAAGCAGCAAAGGAACCAGCAACGCTATGGCGCAGCAGCAGGCCGCAGCTGCGGTCATTAAGAGCGTTCCCAATAGCACTTCAAGGGGGGCCAATACGGGCAGCAACAGCACCACGCTGGCTATAGCGGGCAGCGTCAGCCCTGCAGCCGGCCAGCCGAAAGCCGACGCAACTGCCAGGCACACTAGAGCCACGCTCAAGCAAAGGCTCAGCGCTGGAAAACGCTGAGCTGGAGTGTAGAACGGTCCGGGAACCGTTGTCATTCTGCCTCCCCGGCACCAGTATTCTGGTCGTTATAGAGCTAAATTTCGGAAGCCGGAGATGTCGCCACATCCCCTGCGCTTGCGTTGAAGCCCAATTATACCCAGCCGTGGTTTGCTATGTCGCGCGAAGTGGGGCTATCGGAGACAACTAATTACCGATGGCGGGCACCTAACCTGTGCCCACAAAGGGCGGAGGCGCTCCATTTTCTGCGCCCGATGCGCTTGAATCACTGCTTTCATCGGCACGCTGCTGCGCAACCTGCGCCAGACTGGACAATTCCCTGTGCCACCATTGAAGCTGATTTGGATCACTTTCCAGCATGATGAACTGGCGAAGCTGACCAATAAGTTCTGATCGAGTCATGTTGGACACTCCTTGTGTCCCGGTATCGTCGGCAAGTTTTTCCTAAAACTTGAGTGGGGCGGCAACAGATCGCGGCTAGGATTCTGAACAGGCAGTCTGTTTCGCGGCTAATTTAGCCCCAGGAGTCGTGGCTATCTCGCAGCAGCGGCAGCGCAAACGTCTAGCAGGCTGTTGAAAAAGCCATCCATGGCGTTTTCAACATCGACAACGAAAAATGTCATTTTCCGTTGTCTCACATTTTCAATGACTTGCCGTCAATGAAAATGTCGGCACATCCCTGTGCCGAGCGCAGACTGTAAGTAATGCGACTTTTTCAACAGGCTGCTAGTCAACACAATGGCTGACGCCGTAAAGCAGGTGGTTGCTGGCCAGGTATTTTTTCTCAAACGGCGATACCGGGGTTTCCGGGAAGATTCGCCTGGCGGCGGCACCGCCGTGGCCGTAATGCCGCAGGGCTGCGGCAAATTCTTCAGCGTAGGCGGCCCAGTTGGTGCGCAGCTCAACCCGACCACCCAATGCCAGGGCCGCGGCAAAGGCTGGATGGGCATGCCAGCGGCGCTGCAGCTGAGAGGGTTTGGGCCAGGGATTGGGATACAGAAAATAGTGCTCCAGCAACTGTACCTGGTGATCGTGCAGCAGACGCCAAAAATCCGCCAGCTCGGCCCGCAGCAGCACTACCTGACCCTGGCGCCAACCCGGCGCCTGCCACTGATCACTGCGCAGGCGGGCAGCGGATTGATCAACGCCAATAAAGACCGTAGGCAATGACGACTCCGTGTTTTGGTAGTTGTCCGCAAGATGGTGGGTAGAGGCACCGGTGCCGCAGCCGGTATCAAGCACAATGGCAGAGCCCTTAAGATCTACCTGGTCCTGCAGCCAGAGGAAGGCGCTGCGGGTATGCTCGGCGACGGGCTTGCTGTAGCGGGATGACTGATAGCGCTGGATGAGGTCTGGTAGACGCCGGTCTACCCCGTCCTGGGAACTGCTAATGACCCGGGAATTGCCGATCAAAGGCCCACACTGCCGGCGCTGTTTGCGCCATTGATGACCGTGGTGGCCGTGGTGGCCGTGGCGGTCTGCCCGAACCTAAAGACTTGTTGCAGGGGTTTGGCTTGAGTCCAGTTGGACTGCTGGGGCATCAATGGACAAATCTTCCATGTAAGCATTGAACATCTCGGGCCTTAAAGTACCCATTAAATTAACCATCGTTAGCTCGTGGCCATCAGCGACCAGCACCACCATACCTCTGACCCGATCTTTGGCATCGGTTTTCAGCAGCACGTGAACATCCTCGCCGTCTTCCCGAATGGCCACAACCTTATCCCAACCGGTTTGTTGCAGCTGCGCCAATGTGGGTTGCAGCAGGCCAGGGCGGTAGCCGCCGTCAAGCTCATACACATAGACCCGAACGCCCCGCAGCCCTTTTAGGATCATCGCCGCTTCCGGGTCGTCGTCGTCCATAACAATTCGGGCCAGCTTTAGCGGCAGTGCGCCCAGGCTCAAACCCATAACCTTGGCGGCATCGGCCGGCGGTGAAAGCCGCGCATAGCCCGCGCCGCGCCCGGCGGTGACGCCGCAGCCGGCCAGGGTTAGTAGGGCCAGCCCCAGGGCCATGATACGAACCATGGCGTAGCCACTTTTTGCCCTCTGCATCCGCTGTTCCCCGCACCTTAAGTACTCATAACACGCACAGGAGCATGGGTAGTTACATCTTAAGCCGCAGTTTTTTCTGCTCTGCGCTACCCAGCGCTTCAGCGGCGCGCTGTATCGCATTTCGCACCGAATCGCCGGGCTGGGCATCCAGCATCTGGCTCAACAACAGCATGATCTCCTGCTCCGAGCCGATGTTGGCCGATGCATGATCCACCAAATCGACCAATTCGGTTTCGCTGAGCATGTTTGATTCGACCATCGCAACCAGCAACCGACGTTGCTCAAGGTCAGACCCGATATTGCCCGCCGCCGCTAGCGCCAGAGCCTTATCGGCTTTGATAAATGCTCGATGCTGAACCAGGGACTCCAGCGCCTGACGATGTTCCAGATCGCTGCTGATGCCCTCGGTGGCAGCCAGATAGGCATGGGCCAGTTCCGCTTCCAGGGGCAAGTGGGCTAGGGCGCTTTGCAGAGCCTGGCGCTGTTCACGATCTGAACGAAGCTCACCGGTGGCGGCCAGGAAATTCTGCCAGTTCAGCTGAGCCGCCTGATTTTCAGCAAGGGCGCTCAGCAGCTTGCGCTGCTCATGATCGCTGCTGAGCAGCTCAGCGCTGGCTGCCAGCAGGCGGGCAACCTCCTCAGCGCCCAGGGGCAGATCACTCACCGCAGACAAGTACTTGCGGCGTACATGTTCACCCTCAAGCATGGATACCTCAGACACCAGAGCGCCCATGCCGCTGCGCTGAAACACCCGCTGGGCGCGCACTTCAGCATTCAATCCTGACACCCGCAGCAGCCGCGGCAGCTGGCTGGCAAACCAGGCGGCGCCCTGCTCTACCTCAGCCACCAATTTGCCATCAACGAAGAATTGCGGGGTGATGCTGCCGTTGCGGCCCCGATAACGAATGCGGCGCTTGACCCCATCTTCGGTCACGGTTAGATCGAACTCGCCATCCAGGGACTCAAGCCGCTGCTCGCTGTGATCAACACTGAAGCTGCCAGCGGCATTGAGCTTTATCGACAGATCGTCCTTGGTGTGGGTAACCACAACGCTATCCCCCGACGAGCTATCGCCACGGACATTCACCAGAGTGCTATTGCCATGATTGGTCACCGACACTTCGGTTCGGCTGCGGGTATGGCCGGTGGAAATCCCCGGCAGGGCAAGCCCTGCAGCCAGGGACAGGACCAGCACCGCGGCCATCACGCTATACAGCCCGGGGGCGGTTTTCAGCCGTCCGGCCATCAGGTTCTCCATCCGCCTGACCACGTCGTGGGGTCGCCCCGCAATGCCACTGGCCAGCAATGGCAGGGGGGCTCTGGCGGCAGGTTGGACAGGCCGATTGAGGGCAAAACTGGCCAATACCTGGAGTAAATCTGCACTGGGGGTGCCGGATTGCAAGGCCAGCGCATCACTGCCCTGCTCGGCGGCCTCGGCAATGCGCCGACTGGCGATGATGTTCAAGGGCTGGAAAAACAGCGCTGACTGAATCACCAGACAGACCCAGCGCCAGAGGCTGTCACCGCGCTGCAGGTGGGCCAGCTCGTGGGCCAGGGCCGCCTCAATCTGGGGGCCAGACATAGACAGCAGCTGGGCCGGGACGCAGATCTGCCGGCGGCCCACCGCCATGGGCTGATCGATCCCCGAACACAGCGACACCGTCACCCAGCCGGGCAGGCTGGCCGGCAGGCGATGGGCCGGAAACGCCGTGCGATCAAGTAGCAGCATGCGCAGTCGGAACGCCGACAGCTGCAGCCGGCCCAGGAAGAACGCGGCGCCCAGCAGCCAAAGGCCTAGCCAGGTTGCGCCGGGCAGAGAAGCTGAAAACACCGGAACCGGGTCTGAGGCGGTCTTTGGCGAGCCAATAGGGATGTCCGCCGGCTTGCCTGGACGCGGCAACCCGGCCCCCGAGGACTCCAGCGCCGGCGTTGCGGCCACCGACGGCGACATCGCAGTGGCGGCTGGCAGGTCTAAGCGCATTACCCAGCCAGTGCCAGCAGCCACCTGCAGGCTGGCGCTGAGCAATGGGCCCAGCAGCGCAGTTTTCCACAGCAGCTCCTGCCAGTGGGCCCGGCCGCGCAGTATCTGCCAGTCGATCAGTGCGGCGGCGCCCAGCAGCACGCTGCTGTGAATGGCGTAGGTTAGCAACCATTCGGTTAAACCTTGGATTAGCATAGTCATCAGGGTTGTTCGCCTCGGCTGCGCTCAAGCAGCTCTACAATTCTCTCGCGGTCGCTGTCCGAAAGGGCTTGATCACCTAACAAGTGGTTAACCAGCGCTGCTGGGTCGCCCAGAAACACCTGGCGGATTAACCCTCCCACCATCTCTCGCTGAATGTCTTTTTCCGCCACCTGGGCCTGATACAGGAACTTGCGGCCCTGCTCGATGTGGCTAACCAGGCCCCGGTCTTCCAGGCGTTTGAGCAGGGTGGCAACCGTGGTTAAGGCCAGCCCCCGCTGATCTGCCAGCTCCTCACAGACCTGGCCGCTGGTTGCCTGGCCCAGCCGCCACAGCACCTGCATCACATCCAGCTGCAGTTCACTTAATCGGGTGTCGCTGGTCACGGCATTTGCTCCTGGGCAGTAATAACTACAGTTGTAGTACTACAGATGTAGTTTGTCAATACCCCTATCCTCACGGTGGCCGCAGGTGGCGTTCTTATAGTTTGACGTTGGCAACAGCCATTCGGTTACGTTCAAACCCAGGCCATCGCCAAGCCCAAGGATTTCGGTGCTCAAACGGCGCCGCTGGCCCACACCGTGGATTTGACCGACAATGACGCCCCACCCACCACCAGCAACCCTACCATGGCTGACGCCCGCCAATACTTCACCCACAATGAACCGTTTACCCTGCGCCGCGGCGGCACCCTGCCCCAGTTCACCCTGGCCTTTGAAACCTGGGGTACATTAAACGACCGGGCTGATAACGCGGTGGTGATCTTCACCGGGCTATCGCCGGACGCCCACGTCTGCAGCTCGCCAGAAAACCCCCAGCCGGGATGGTGGGAATTTATGGTGGGAGACGGCAAACCGGTGGATACCAGGCACTGGTTTGTGGTGTGCATCAACTCTCTGGGCAGTTGTAAGGGGTCTACCGGCCCTGCCTCCGAAAACCCGGCTACCGGCAAACGTTACCGACTGGATTTTCCCGAGCTAAGCATCGAAGACATTGCCTGTGCCGGTCAAAAACTGATTGCTCACTTAAGCATTGATGAGATTGCGGTGCTCATTGGCCCTTCCATGGGCGGCATGACTGCGCTGGCCTATTCACTGCAGTTTGGCAACGTGCGCCACATGATCAGTATTTCTTCAGCAGCCTCAGCATCGCCTTATGCCATTGCCCTGCGCTCACTGCAGCGGGAGATGATTCGCGAAGACCGCCAGTGGAGCGATGGACAATACACAGACGGCGATGGCCCCAAAACCGGCATGCGCCTGGCGCGCAAGCTGGGCATGATTACCTATCGATCGGCCGAGGAATGGCACGACCGATTCAAACGGGACCTGATAGCGCCGGAGAAACTGGGAGCAGATCCATTCGGCTCAAGATTTGAGATTGAATCCTACCTGCAGTACCACGCACAGAAATTTATCGAAGCGTTTGACCCCAACTGCTACCTGTATCTGTCCCGGGCCATGGATCTGTTTGACGCCAAGGATCACGGCTTCGGCAACGCCGAGTCTAGCGCCCGCTTCCGCTCTGCACTGGTGATAGGTGTGGAGAGCGATATCTTGTTTCCGATTTACCAACAACGTCAAATCTCTACAATTATGACGGAGGAAGGCACATCCGTTGAGTTTCGTGCGTTAGAATCAATCCAGGGACACGACGCTTTCCTGGTTGACTCCGAGCGGTTTTCGCCGGTGGTGGCCAGTTATTTGGAGAATTTGTAATGGCCGCGGAACCTCTGCAACACTTCCCTGGATACCTGCAACTTATTGAATCTATTGACGCTGCGGTTCGAAATAACAGCCAGGAGTACACCGTCCGGGAACTGCGCGGGTCCCTTTGCCAATTGATTCGCGATGAAAAAGTCCAGCTTCCCGATGAGGTGTTTGAGCCCGAAGAAGGCCATTACGCCCGCCGCGAACTGCACAGAAGCGAAGAACTGGGTTATTCCGTCATCGCCATGACCTGGGGCCCAGGCCAGGGCACCCCCATCCACGATCACTGCGGCATGTGGTGTGTCGAAGGGGTATGGGCCGGTGAACTGGAGGTGGTTCAGTACGACATGGTTGAGCAGGACGAAAACCGCTTCAAATTCCGCGAAGTGGGGGCTATCCAGGCCGGCCAGGGTTCTGCAGGCAGCCTAATTCCACCTCACGAGTATCACACCATCCAAAATGCCCACAAAGACGGCATCGCCGTGTCGGTTCACGTTTACTCGGGCTGTATGACCAACTGCAACGTATTCATGCCAGAGGGCGGCAACTGGTACAAGCGAGTGGCCAAGCCGCTGTCGCTGGACGCCTGACTCTTTCCTAAACCTGCAGACTTGTTAAGAAGAGCGAGAATATTTGTTGCTCATTATGACACCTTAAGGTATCAATGATGGAGCATGCCATGGGAAACTTATCGATTCATCCGGAACTGGCTGACCGCCTGACCCGTGGAATGAACGCAGGATTCCTGCTGGTTGCTGTCGGTCATGCCATGGCCGCATCTAATCACGTGCTGTCATCAGCCCTGCTGGAACGAGTTGGTGACCTGGTCATGCCAATTGGCATCATCATTCTAAACCGCGAGCAAGAGGCGGCTTAAGCCCAGCCGATGTCTGAGGTTCTAAGCAACCGCATTCGGGTTTTCCGGGCAGAACACCAGATGTCTCAAACGCAGCTGGCGGACGCCATCGGTGTTTCCAGAAAAACCATTAGCACGATAGAAGTAGGCCGCTTTGCGCCCTCCACGATTATCGCGCTAAAAATGGCCAGGTATTTTCAGGTACCGGTGGAGGACATATTTTCTCTGGGTTCAGACACGGATAAATAAATCGACAGCCACACACCCACAATTCCGGCTTGAATGCGCCGCTGGACGCCCTATACTTAGCAGCCCCAGCCGGGGTGGCGAAATTGGTAGACGCGCCGGATTCAAAATCCGGTTCTGGCAACAGAGTGCGGGTTCAAGTCCCGCCCCCGGCACCAGTAGACTGTTTTAGCACGTCCAATACCGTCCGAAAAACCCCGTAAGATCCTGATTTATCTAATAATTGGCCCTGAATGGAATTTGACTTCGCTGGCCAAAAACGCAAGAGTGGGGCAACTTTTGGAATAGTTGCC
>CAYGPO010000013.1:0-20078 GCA_964351665.1 uncultured Gammaproteobacteria bacterium
ATTTTCATTGACTGCAAGTCATTGAAAATGTGAGACAACGGAAAATGACATTTTTTGTTGTCGATGTTGAAAACGCCATGGATGGCTTTTTCAACAGCCTGCTAGTGATCCGATGGTGAGCAGCGTCGGTCGGGGTTGGGAAGCGCCACCAGGGAGGCAGTGTGCAGTTTAAGTTCTTGCTGGTGCCCACCTTGGCAATGACCGTGTCGGCGGATGCCCAGGCTGACCAGCTGCAGACCCTTGACGAGGCGATTGAGCGGATTTATCCGAATGAGAACCTATTAACGGCAGATTTTGAGCTGGCCTCGAGAGACTACAACCGGCTCAAGTTTGAGTACAAGGTGCCTTCGATTCGTCCGAAAGTTAAGGCCTGGAAAACCCAGTCCGGTGACTGGCTGTTCCTGGATCAGGTTTACGGTCTGAACGATATTGTGACCTACCTGCTAGGGGTGGATAGCCAAGGTAGCGTCACGGGTCTTGAGGTGCTGACATGCGCTGAAGGCTATTGTGACAGCGTGTTCACCCAGCAGTGGCGAGCCCAGATGGCCAAATCCACTCATGGCCACTGGATGCCCGGGGACGTGGTCACGTTAGTTTCGGGAGCAACGCTCTCAACCACCCACATCGCTGAGGGGGTGAAAAAGCTGCTCGCCATTCATGCGCGATACCTGCCTGCCGATGAATGAAAACGTCATTCGCAAGGTCCAGTAGCCCAGGCAATGTCAGCCTAAAGGGCCACACTCTGGGTTGGACGGAGATGCATCTGGGTACCCTGGTGGAAATTTCCGGCCATGGGAAAACGGACCCGCTGGCTCGCGGGGCGATTAGCGAAGCTTTCAATGAAGTGTCACTCATCCACCGCCTGATGAGTTTTCATTTGGACCACAGTGACGTGTCCCGATTAAATCGCGATGGCGCTCGCCGGCCCTTGACGGTAGACAGCCGAACGGTTGAGGTTATTCGCGCCGCCTGCGAGATTTCCCGCCTATCTGACGGGTATTTTGATGTGACCGTTGCGCCGGCTCTGGTGCACTCAGGGCATTTGCCCCAGCTACCCTCAGCCTGTGTGCCCAGCAACGATGCCAGCTGGCGAGATATAGAGATCGTGTCCGATGACAGGGTGTTTTTCCATCAGCCCCTGTGGCTGGATCTAGGCGGCATAGCTAAAGGCTTTGCCGTGGACCGGGCGTTTCAGGTGTGTTTAAGCAACGGGCTTGAGCAGTGCCTGGTCAACGCGGGTGGCGACATCAGGATTAGCGGCGGCATCACCGGCTCGGTGCGGCTGGATGTTCCTGAGGGCGACTCAAGCACCGCCGCCAGCGTTGAGCTGACTGACGGCAGCATTGCCAGTAGCTGTGGATGGTCCGCTGCAAGGCTCAATGACGGTGAACCCACCGGCCCCCACTTCGATGGCGTAACCGGGGCCAAGGTTGATCCAAGGCGATTTGTCTCGGTATTGGCTCAGGACTGTATGGTCGCTGACGCACTCACTAAGGTGGTACTGGTTTTGGATGACGGCGCTGGGCCGGTACTTTCCCACTTTGCAGCAACGGCGCTGGTGTATGACAAAGCCCTGGGTTGGAGACAACTACCGCGTTAGTCGATCACTCTGACCTGATTTTCCCGTTATGCTTAGCCCGAGCTTGCCAAAAGGATTAAAACCGTGAAAACAGCCCTTATCGTGATAGTTATATTGGCCATTGCCTTGGCTTCTTCGTTTGTGTGGATGGGAAAGAGCTCCAGAGATGCAGCGCCGACTCTAGGCCTGTCGTCGGATCGCTTTTTGCCATGCCCGGAGAGCCCCAACTGTGTTTCCAGCGATGCTGGCGACGAGGCTCACCGGTTTGCTCTGCTGACACTCAATGACGGTGCCAGCTGGCCCGGGATTGTTGCTGAAATTGAGCAGATGGACGGTGTGACGCTGACGGACAACTCCCCTGGCTATCTCAGAGCTGAAGTTCGCAGTCCACTGTTTGGTTTTGTGGACGACCTGGAGTTGCATCAGCGGAACGACCAGCTTGCTCTGCGCTCAGCGTCCCGGGTGGGTTATTCGGACATGGGGGCAAACCGAAAACGTCTGGAGGCGATCGAGAGTCGGCTGAAAGTTGCGGGAATGATTAACTAAGCGCTGGTTGTCCCTGGGGCTGACGATAGCTTTGCACTAGGGTGAGTCCTGTTCGCCCTTGCGCTGATTGTACTGCTGAAGCTGCCGGTCAAATGTGCGGCTGGTGGAGGCAATCATCGGTCTGAAAAGCACACGGAAAAACCACCCCGGCGCGCCGCGGCCCCGTTCCTCCAGCGCCACCCTGCCACGGGGATGGACCATCCAGCGCAGGTACCACGGGCGAAAATTGAAGGAGTTTCGCCAGAAATCTATCCCGCACAGATGTTTAGGGCTCTTGTACCCGTAGTGGCTGGGAGCCACCAGTCTGACCGGCGCGCCGTGGGCCACGGTCAACGGCTTCCCGTTCAGTTGATCAGCAATCATCACGTTGTCTGCCAGCAGATCTTCAAGCGGCAGGCTGGTCCTGTAGCCATCCTGGGCAGTGAAGGTGACAAAGTCTGCAGCGGGCTTGGGCTTGGCTACGGGCAATATCAAGTGATGGTAGAGGTCAGAAAATCGGTAGCCACTCCAGGTCAATGACTGAACGCTCCAGCTGGTTACGCAGTGGAAATCAGAGATCTGGGTTGTACGAGGCAGGTCTGCCAAGGCGCCGGTCAGGGTGACGGGTTTTTCCACCTCGCCGCCAATGCTTAGCGCGATGCGTTCTAACTCTGTAGGAAATCGACTGGCGTAGGTGGTCATGCCAAATCTGGGCATGGAATGATGCAGACGTTGGCCCGGAGGCAGTGGGGTAGGATTCACGGAATACCCTATATTAGAAAATATATTCTAATATATAATCCATCCATGGGCAGAAAGTCAACGCTGTCGGAGGCCAAGGTCTTCGCCGCCGTCAGTGAGCAAATGAACGCCGGCGGTGCACTGAATATTCAGGCCTTGGTGCGGCATTCCGGCGTCTCCGTGGGGTCGCTATACCACCGGTTTGAGTCCAGGGAGGGATTGCTTGCTGAGACTTGGCTGGACGCTCTGCAAACCTTCCAGGCCCAGTTTCTGGCCGCGATAACCTCTCAGTCTCGGGACAGCGGCCTCGATGCGGCCCTGGCGACGCCTCGATTTTGTCGCCTGCATCCCCAGCGAGCTGCGCTGCTGGCGTGTTGCCGGGCGTCCGAATTCATGTCCAGCAACACGCCGCCCGCCATCAGCGAACAAATTCGCCGCTGCAATCAGGTGGTGGAAGAGGCAGTGGGGCGCTATGCCACTGCCAACGCGTTGTCGTTGCAGGCCTGCTACCTGGGGATGGTGGCGTTTCCCCTGGGAGCCGTGCGAACCTACCTGCCGAGCAGGCCAGTCCCAGTCAATATTGATAACTACGTCGCTGCCGCATTTAAGGCTGTGGTCGAGGCCGATCAAGACCTGACAGCAACGCGACAGTGACCTGGCTGACGTTTTTTCTTACAGCCAACCTGGACACACTGTCCCTGTCCTAACAGAGGCAGCGAAAATGTCTAAGTTCATCAAAAGCAGCACGATCTCCTTTTCCATCCGAAACGGACTCTACATGCCCTTCATGTACCAGGGTCACCAGGTTGTGGTCCACAATGCCGCCTGGAGCTTTCGGGAAAAAATCTGGGTCGACGACCGGTTGGTGGTCAATCAGCTCGGTTTTTCAATGATTTCCAGCCATCAGTTAGCGGTGGCGGGAGACGCCCTTACGATCACATTTGGTTACCGGCGTTTTATGAGCGAGATTTTCCTCGAGGCGAAGGTTGGCGAGGAGATGATTCATGAAGTGAAGTATCGGCCCAGGGACTCGGTGCGGCCTGCCACTTTCATAATGGTCACCATCGGATTGGCCTTGGCAGGGGCGGTATTTGGTTATCTCATTGGTGATCTGGTCCAGCGGCTGGCTGGGTAACCGCAATGCTCATCGACGCGGAAAAGATCAAAGAACTGCGACTGGAAAATGGCTGGACCCAGGACCAGCTAGCCCAGATGTGCGGAATTTCGGTTAGGACTATTCAACGTATCGAGAAGTCCGGCGTCGCGTCGCTGGATACCACCAGCGCCCTGGCGGCGGTTTTCAGTACCCAGCGCAAGGAGATTCTGGCCCAGGGTGGCGTACGGGCCGCGCAAACGGAAATACCCTTGAAGTACGTGGTGCTTATAGCCCTATTGACCTTGTTGCTGGGGTTCGGGATCGGCACCCTGGTTTGACCAGGTGAACGGGGTCAGCTTTCCGAGCAAATTGGCTCACCCCGTTACCAGCAAACCGGTAGAAACTGGCACTTGAAGTTGACCACCGTTCCTTTGTAATCTACATCCACAGGGAATTTGTTCGGGTAGTTAAAGAAATGAATCGATGGTGGTGCATAGCGCTGGTAGCGGCCTTAGGGGCAACTATTTCTGAAGCTGAGTCTGCAACAAAGCCCGACTGTGCCTGTGGCAACCCGGAGGCGTCTTTCATCCGCTCTCAGATGCCTGGCACCTTCCCCTACCTGCAGGGTAGCCACCACTACAAGAAAGGCTTTTTGATGACCGCTTTTGAGGAGTGGCAGGCGGCGGCCAAGTGGGGCGATAAGCGGTCTCAAATGTTGTTAGGTCTGATGTATTTTGAAGGTCAGGGCGTGGAAAAAGACTGGGCCTCCGCCCACGCATGGATGACGTTGGCCGCATCCCGAGGAGCGAGCAGCGCGGTTTCTGACAAAAATCGCTTATGGGCAGTGATGAGCCCGGAGGAAAAGGAAAGGGCGGCAAGCACCTTTGAGCAGCTCGCTGACACCTATGGCGATGAGGTTGTCGCCGACCGACTTTACACCTGGTACCGGCGGGAATTTCGCGGCCCGACCCCCAACCTGGTGTTAGCACCAGGCACCACTGGCGTGCCGGTGATTAACTTCGACAAAAAACTGGAAGAAGCATTTTTCGGCGAAGCATTCCCAGAATATGACGTACTGTACCGAGATTTCCGAACCATTGAACCACCCCCGAACAGTGAGTAGTACGTTGAACGGAAATAGCAAATCAGGCAAAAAAGGAATAAAAGCCCACCAACGGAGGCAACGCACGCGGTTAACCCTTTGAAGGAAATAAAGCGGACCAAAGGGAGCCATTCCTTCAAAGGGTTAACCGCGTGCGTTGCCGGCCCACAACCCCGAATTCCAACCCTGTTCCCCGAGCCAAAATCCCACCGCCCACCACTCACCGAACCGGTGACCTCTACAAGCCCGCTGCACTAACTAATTGTGCCGCTGATAACACCCTTCGCAGTCAAGCAACGGAGGGGAGCCCACGACTATGACACAGGCTTGCGACGGCCTTTTGAGTGAGGCAGAAGGGGTGGGACAGCGCCCGGTGTCACGGGAAGACCGTTGAGAACTGATGGCAAATTACGGGCATTTCCTGGGCCGCCGTCTTACCTATGCGGGCGCACTCCCGCTGATAGTAAGGCCAGTGAACCTCTCGCCAGTAGCGCAGAGATCCGTCCCCCTCACCTTCGATGGCGGCAAATTCAGCGCTGACATCCCCGTAGGCAGCAATATCGACCCTGGCGGTCTGAACCACGCACTGGGGCTCGCCGTTCCAATTGACCACCACCGTCAGGGACCCAGGCTGAGGCACAGGCTGCCGGTCAAACTGATAGGACCACAGCAGCGGCGCCGTGGCTTTTTTGCTGCCAGCAAGCACCAGCTGTGCAAGTTCGTTGGCGTCCTTTTCGTTGTCGCCAAAATACTCGGTTCCTAGCAGCTTATTGTGAAGCTCGACGGAGCCTGTTGCAGCAAAGCGCCCCCAAAAGGCTGTTACTATTGGTGAAAGTTTCATGCCTGCTATTCCCGCGCGTTTTACCAAACACAGATGGCACATGTTACCTGCTGTGCACGCAGATCATGCTGGATCGGTCCCTCAGGGTTGCTGTGCGCACGTGTTAGGCTCCGATGCCTGATAAGCAACGCTAGTTTTGAAGCTAAAAGGCCCTATGAATCAGGATAGTCCTCCGCCAACTTTGTTCGAAAATCTCCGCCAGCGGTTAAGGGCCCTGATTCGGCCAGGTAGTATTGGCGACACTGCTCACGGCATATTTCGGCGCTGGTTTCGGAAAGTATGGGAATCCAGAGGTGGTGGGCTTTACGCCCTGGGGTTTGCGCTTACCTTCGGGTATCTGGAGATAGTCGAGCTCATCACTGACGATATTCCGACGCTGTTTTCCATCAACATTCTGGGCAATGAGCTGTTCAGTTTTCTGGTCCAGTTTGTGGTCGATACATTCAAGAATATGTTGCAGGCCTTCCTATGGCCCGTTGGGCTTATCCAGTGGCAGTGGCCGATGGGTATCTTGTTATTGGCGGCCGGCTATCTGCTGTTTCCCCGGCTTGTTCAGCGGCCATTAGAACATTGGATTTTTGAAGGCCAGGTGCCTCCATCGCGGAAGGGCACGAAAGAACAGGAACGGGAGAACGATGGGGCCGGCCCATGACCTGCCTGTTCTTGTTGAGCAACAACCGCCGCGGGTTTTCCCGGCCATAGCTCAAAAAAGGCCAAGGTATCGCCCTGGACCAGCCCCAGCGCCACCTGAAAAGGTGGGCCGGTAATCAACGGGGAAAAGGTCAGCAACTGTCCCGGGGTGGCTGGAGTGTTTATGATGCAGAGCACCAGCATGCTGCCAATATCGCCGTGATCAAATCCCCAGACTATGCCCATTGGATGCCTTTTACCGCCAATCGGGATTTTCAGCGACGTCCGCGTACGGTGGCCAGCGCCGCCGGCCATTACTACCAGGCCACCGATGGCCGGCCTGTCTACGATTTTTTCTCTGGCTTATGGACCAGCGGGTTGGGGCATTGCCACCCACACATCACCAAAGCCATCCAGCAGCAGGCCGGCGAGCTGGATTTCAACATGAGCTTCCAGTTTGGTAACGAGCTGGCGCCCAGGCTGGCTCGCAAGCTGGTGGACTTGGCGCCCCAGGGCCTTGAGCATTGTTTATTCACCAATTCGGGTTCTGAAGCGGTGGACTCCGCGTTGAAAATTGCGCTGGCTTACCATCGGGCGGCGGGTGAGCCCCAGCGTAGCCGGCTGATCGGCCGGCAACGGGGCTACCACGGGGTGAATTTTGGCGGTATATCCGTTGGCGGCATTGGCCCTAATCGAGGGGCTTACAGCGGCAATTTGTTGCCCTGTGTGGATCACTTGCCCCACACCTATGATCGGCAGAAGAGCCAGTTTTGCCAAGGGCAGCCCGAATGGGGTGGCCATTTGGCAGAGGAATTGAACGCCCTGGTGGCGTTACACGGCGCGGGCACCATTGCCGCCGTGATTGTAGAACCTGTGGCAGGGTCAACGGGCATCTTGCCGCCGCCGGTGGGCTATCTGGAAGCCCTGAGGTCGATCTGCACCGAGCACGGCATCTTGCTGATTTTTGATGAAGTGATTACGGCTTTTGGCCGGCTTGGCGCGCCCTTCGCTGCACAGCGCTTCGCCGTCACCCCAGACCTGATCACCGTTGCCAAAGGCCTCACCAACGGCGCCGTGCCCATGGGCGGCGTATTGGTAAGTAAAGCAATTTTTGATGCCTTTATGACCGGCCCTGAGCAAACCATAGAGCTGTTTCACGGTTATACCTATTCAGGTCATCCGTTGGCGGCCGCCGCCGGCCTGGCAACCCTTGAGGTGTATGAAAAGCAGGGAAGCTTTGCCAGTGCCAGAAACCTGGAAGCCGGCTTTGAAGCGGCCATTCACAGCCTGGCCGATCATCCCCTGGTGGCCGATGTCCGCAATATTGGTCTGATGGCTGGCGTCGATTTGTTGCCGTCGTCAGGCAAACCCGGTGCGCGGGGCCTGGAAGCCCATAAGCGTTGCTTTCATGATCAGGCTCTAGTGATCCGCAACGCCATGGACACGCTGCAATTTGCACCGTTTCTTGACGCAAAGCTGGACGATATTCACTCGGCCGTCGACAGTGTTCGAAAGGTATTGGATCAGCTGGAATAAACCGTTGGCGAAGATTGTTGCCGCTACAGAATATCCACCGGGTCGGTTGCCAGATTCGGCGCTAGATGGGCGTATCGTTCAGTTAGCGCAATGCTGCTGTACCCCAGCAAATTGCACACTGCCTTGAGGGAAATTCCGGCCATCACCAGGCGACAGGCAAAATCATGACGGCAGTCATGAAAGCGGAAATTCTCGATCTGCGCCTGGGCCATAAGGTAATGCCAGCCAGCTTGCAGGGTATTTAAGGGTTTATCCCCTGGCCCGGGGAAAACCCATGCTGCAGGATCGGTATTTTTACGAGTACGCCTCCAACGCAGCAGTTCCAGCTTTGCCTGCTCATTGAGTTTGATCAGCCTAGGGGATTTGGTCCGTGGGTTCATTCCTCTCACCGTTATGGCCTCACCATCCGGTGGCAAGCTCAGGTCCCGCCACTGGAGTTGAAAGATTTCGCCGCGTTTGAGCCCAGTATTCAGCGCTAAAAAGGTCATTGGCCGTATGTGGGTGGTTGTTCGCCTTAACGCCCGATAAAGCCGCTGCCGCTCGCCGTCGAGCAGATATCGAGTCCTGGCCGGGGCTGGCGGCGGGGTCGCTTTGATGAAATCCAGCGGGTTTTCGGCAACTTGCAGGTCTGGATTACTCACAGCCTGTTCCAGAGCGCTTCGAAGCTGGGCTAATTCCCGGTTGATCTTGCTTGGCGCCATCCCGTCGGCCAGCCTCAGAGACTGCCAAGCCCTGAAATCTGATCGTTTCAGATCCTTCAACGGCTTTTTCAATAACCTTTCAGGTAGGGCATTCATCAACCGCTTAAGCCTTGGTGCGCCGCGGGGCTGATTGGCGCTGATCCACTGTCGATGGGGGCCATTTAGCAACCCCTCCAAGGTATCGCCATGGGGCTCAGGGGCCTTCGCCAGAGGGGTGCCGTGTTCCGTGACTTCCCGTTTAATCTGAGCCGCCCTGGCTCTGGCTTCGGACAAAGACAGGTCTGGCTGATGGCCAATCATCCATCGCCGGTCCCTGGGATATTCCATGTACCAGGTGCGTTTGCCGCTCGGGTAGATCCGCAGTAAAAGCCCCCGCAAGGCCCCATCTCGAACGTCATAACGACGTGACCTGGGTGACAGAGTTAGTACCGTATGGTCGGTAAGGGGTTTGGGCGAAATTGGCATAATGTCGCGACAGTGGCGCAAAAAAGTAGTGTATGCCTAAAGAGTAATTGATTGAGATAAATACTGCAAAGCATTAAAAAATAGATTAAATATTCCACCTGATGATGAATTTAGCGTCACTAATACAATAAATTAAAAAGCATAAAAAAATAAAAAATGGATTAACGTGATTCTCGCGCCTGTCGGCCTGAGGTATGCAGCGGCCAACCTCTGCAGAGTATTGTGCGTTGTTTGAAGCTGGCTACCGCGGTCATACTGAATGCAGAACGGCCCACTGGGTCAGAAGAGAGAAGGAGGGGTTTAATGACCTATCGAATAGCGGTAATTGGCAGCGGTTTTCGGCCCTTGGGCCACAGCACCCCGCCCGATGAGATTCTTGCTGTGATGGGGAAGGGTTTTGATACTCGGTTGGTAGAGATCGCCGACGGCGTATTTCCCGCCGATGAAGCCTCGCGGGCGAAATGTGATGTCCAGTATCTGGAGGCCGGGCTGGCGGCCCAGGCGGCGGGTTTTGATGGGGTTTATATCAATACGGCGGGGGACTACGGGCTATCTGAGATGCGCCAGGAGCTGACAATACCCGTGGTTGGCTCAGGGGAAACAGCGATGGGGTTTGCCGCGGCAAGAGGCCGGTTTTCCATTGTCACGATATGGCCCCCGTCACTGGCTTTCTTGTACCAACGGGTCATACACCGATGCGGTACGGCCAGTATGCTGGCCGGAATCACTCATTTATCCGCCGATCATGAGCTGGCCTGCCTGGCAGATGATGAGAACTTTGTCACCGACATGCGTTCCTGCGCGCTGACCTCAATGGCGGCCGTAGAGCAAGCCAGGGATGATGCCGCGAAGCAGCAGGGGGTGGCTAGTGTGGTGTTGGGTTGCACCTGTATGGCGCCGATGGCAGCCCGACTGGCGCCGCATTCAGAGGTGATGACCGTTGATCCAATGACGCTGGGATATCGGTTTACCGAGCACTGCCTGACCCGGGGGCTGCTACCTCAGGACGCCAACTTTGGGGCTTTTTCCGGGTCCTGAAAGGCGAACGCCAGAATGCCGGCGTTCGCCTACTAGCTGCCCTTAGGACGGGGGCGTCATGTGGTAAAAGCACAGCTTGTTGCCATCCGGGTCACGAACGTAGGAACCGTAGAAAAACGGCATACGTTGTCCCGGTGCACCCTCATCGCTGGCCCCCAGCTCAATGGCTTTGTTGTAGAGCGCGTCAGCGCCCTCCGGTGAGCCGCCGGGTATCGCTACCATCTGACCGTTTCCGCAGCTGTGGTCGCCTTCGTTGGCTGGGGTGCAGATGGCCAGCATGGAGCCTCCGGCTTCGGTGCCATAAAACTTGATGCGGTCCAGTCCCATGACCTGCTTACCGCCTACCAGTTTCAGCAAGGCGTCGTAAAAAGCGGTGGCTTTGGGGAGGTCTTTGGTGCCCAGGGTTGCGTATCCAATCATGGTTAAATCCTGATAGTTGTTGGAGGATGATCTGCCTTGCGGCAAAGAGTCCGCTGCGTTTTTTGACAATGGACAAGGGGAGTCTACCTAGTGATAGATAGATAAGCAATCATGCCTGTCGCCAAAACCCCACAGGCCTGTGGGGTTCAAACTTCGCAACTATCGGATGATCCGCCTAAACTGCGGAGCTGAAATGCCGCAACATCGCTGCGGCATTAACCCGACTCAAGGATCAGTTCCATGGCTTTACACCCCTTCGCTGGCAAGCCCGCCCCGCCTCAGATACTGGAAAATATTCCGCGTTTGGTGGCCAGCTACTACGCCCTTAGGCCCGATCCCGAGGAGCCGTCCCAGCGGGTGGCCTTTGGCACCTCGGGGCACCGTGGCAGCGCGCTAAAACGCAGCTTCAACGAGGCCCATATCATCGCCGTGAGTCAGGCCATTGCCGATTATCGGGCTGGGCAGGGCATGAACGGGCCGCTGTTCCTGGGCATTGATACCCACGCCCTGTCTGAGCCCGCGATGATCAGCGCCGTCGAAGTACTGACGGCTAACGGCGTATCGGTGCATTTGGATAAGGACCTTGGCTATACGCCAACGCCGGTGATTTCCTTTTCCATCCTTGAGCATAATCGACGCCATCCCCGGCGCCGTGCCGACGGCATTGTGATTACCCCATCCCACAATCCGCCGGGCGACGGCGGTATCAAATACAACCCGCCCAGCGGCGGTCCGGCCAGCGATGAAATTACCCGCTGGATAGAAACACGGGCCAATGAATTGATGCGCAGCCCAGATACCATCCGTCGCTGGACCTTTGATAAGGCAATGCGCTCAGAGCAGGTGGTGCGGGAAGATTTTGCGTCCCCTTACATTGAGCAGCTGGGCGAGGTGGTGGACATGCAGGGCATTGCCGACTCGGGAATTCGGATCGGCGCAGACCCCATGGGCGGCTCAGGCATCTATTACTGGGAGCCGATTGCCGAGCGTTTCAAGCTGAATCTGACCTTAGTGGACAACACCCTGGATGCCACGTTTCGTTTCATGTGTGTGGACAAAGACGGCAAGATACGGATGGACTGCTCCTCGCCCCAGGCCATGGCGGGCCTGATTGGCTTGAAGGACAGCTACGACATCGCCTTTGGTAACGATACCGACTTTGACCGCCACGGCATTGTTACCCCAAGCGTTGGCTTGATGAACCCCAACCACTACCTGGCGGTGGCCATATCCTGGCTGTTTTCCCACCGGCCACACTGGCCGGCAACAGCGGCAGTGGGCAAGACCCTGGTCAGTAGCAGCATGGTCGATCGTGTGGCCCGTAGTTTAGGGCGCCCGATGATTGAGGTGCCGGTGGGGTTTAAGTGGTTTGTTGAGGGGCTTGCCGATGGTTCGCTGGGATTCGGCGGTGAGGAAAGCGCCGGTGCAGCGTTCCTGCGCAACGATGGCCGGGCCTGGTCCACGGATAAGGACGGCATCATCATGAACCTGCTGGCGGCGGAAATTACTGCCCTCAGCGGTAGCGATCCGGGTCAGCATTACCGGGATCTGCAAAACCGGTTCGGCTCGCCGATTTACCGCCGTATCGACACCCCCGCCAGCCGTGAACAAAAGGCTGCGCTAAAAGCCCTTTCGCCAGAGATGGTGACTGCAACCGAGCTTGCCGGTGAACCGATAACGGCGCGCCTGACCCGGGCCAAGGGCAACGACCAGCCCATTGGCGGCTTGAAGGTGGAAACGGAAAACGGCTGGTTTGCGGCGCGGCCTTCAGGCACTGAAGATCAGTACAAGATCTATGCGGAGAGTTTTCGCGATGAAGCCCATCTTGAGCAGATTATTGAACAGGCCCGGGGTATTGTGGATGCCGCATTGAAGGGGTAACGCTGTTAGCTGGGTTGGGCCGGGTCTAAGCTTTAAGGCCTTGTTCTACCAGCTGAATACACGGACCGCGCTGGGTCAACGCCATGATCAGCAGCAAATCCCCCACCTTTGCCCAGTCCAGGGCGAATCGGGTGCCTTCCACCGGGCTCTCAGCCTGGTGAATTTGGCTGGCCTTCATGCCGGCGTCCAGGGCGATGCTGGCAATCAATTCGGGGACCTCTTGGGGCTGTCGGCCTCGCTCATAGCCGGGCAGCTGGCAGACCACCAGCTGGTCCGGTCTGGCCTCCAGTGCTGCCAGCACCAGGCCCCGGATCAGCTCATCGCTGCGGTCGCCGGCCTGGCCAATCAGCACCAGCCTGCGCTGGGCCGGAATGGCTGACACCGTCTTTGCTACAGCCCTCAGGCCGTGCTCATTGTGGGCAAAGTCTACGATGGCCTGAACGCCGCGGCCGCGGAAGATATTGCCGCGGCCAGGGTTTTGCGTCGGGCCGCCACGGAACTGTCGCAAACCTTCACTGATGGCAGTGATCTCGCAGCCCAGTACGTGGGCCAGAGCTGCTGCCGCCAGGGCGTTCTGGACGTTGTGGCGAGCTTTGCCAAACAGCGTAACCGGTATGTCTGATACCGCAATGATGTGATGCACGCCATCGCGGTTGCGATAGACCAGCTGTTCCTCTTTAACCGCAAACCCTTCGCCGCCGGCCATGCAGTGTCCTTCCAGCAACGGGTGATCAGCGTTTTCGCTGAACCAGACAAAGCGCTGGGCTGGGAGCTGGCGGGCGAATTCCACAATCCCACTATCATCAGCGTTAAGGACCAGAAATTTTCGGTCAGCCAGGCCCTTGTGGACAATAAACTTAGCGTCCCGCATATCCTCCACAGAGTGAATGCCGTATTCCCCCAGGTGATCTGCGGCAATATTGGTGATTACAGCCACGTCAGCGTGGGTCACGCCCAGGCCCCGCCTGAGCATCCCGCCTCTGGCGACTTCCAGCAGCGCCACTTCGGTTTCCGGGTGTCTTAGCAGCTGTCGGGCGCCGCCGGGGCCGGAGTAGTCGCCGTGGTCGATAATGCGGTCGTTAACCTGGATGTAGTCGGTTGAGGTTAGCCCCACCGATTTGCCTGCGGCCTTGAGGATGGCGCCGGCCAGGCGGACTGTGGTCGATTTGCCGTTGGTGCCGGTGATCAGGGCCACCGGAACATCGCCTTCCCGGCCCAGTTCTGGCCAGTCCAGGGTGGCGGGGTCGGGTGGGTCGTCGCTGGGCCAAATCTTGGCTGAGCTGCCATAGCCGATAGACACTTCCTCGTCATCCACCAGGAAAGGCGCGCGGTGTCGCTGGGCTTCGGCCTGCAGGTTGGTTAGCCTGGGGTTACTCTCGTCGGCAATCAGCTGGGACAGTCGCTTAGCCGTGGCAGCAAACGGTGGCATAGGCTCGTCGTTGAGTTCGCAGCGACTGAATTCACAGGCCGCCTCGTTGACCTCGGTGGCGGCATACAGGGCATCGATGGGCGCAGTCAGCATCAGGCTGACACCGGTTTGGTGCAGGCGATGAAAACACTGACTGTTATTCCAGCCCACTGCTTCCAGCAACGCGCTGACGTGGCGGCGCCAGGCAAAGGCCAGATCTGCCTGATGGGCCGGCTCAATCAGCACTTCGCAGATGGCGCCGGGTAGATGACTAAACAGGTTGGGGCCGGTCAGTCGTCGGGAGTCTTCCAGGTGCATAGGATCAGTCGGCGTCTTCGACGTCTCTGGCTGCCAGCCGCACGCCCCGTTCGTCGCGAATCAGACGATCATCATCGGCCAGTGCAAAGGCCTGAGGGTCAGACTGGATGCTGCTGACCATCGGGCTGGGTTCGCTGGGGTGGGATTGACTTTCGCCGCTGAATTCGAAGTTGATAATCTGTTTCCAGCAGCGGGTCACATCGTCGCCAAAGATCACCACCAGGTCATTTTTGGCCGCCAGACCAAGAGTATGCTCCACGGCCTGTTGCTCATCGGAAATCATTTCGATGCGGCTGGCGTCCACCCCCTTTTCCTGTAGCGCCTTGTTCAGCATTTGCGGAACCTCGTTTTGATCTCGACCGCGACGGTTGTCGTCAGCCTTCAGTACATAATGATCAAAATGGCCAGCGGCGGCGTGCGCTATGTCACGAATATCTTCATCCCTTCGATCCCCGGGGGCTGCCATCGCCACAATTTTTCTGCCTGAGACCTCCAGGCGGTCCACGGTCTGGCACATAGTGGTGACCGCCGCCGGGTTATGGGCGTAATCCAAAATAACCCGGAAGGGGTGCTCATCAAACACATTCATCCGGCCCGGAGCCTGGAAGAAGGTGGTGTTGAAGGTGCGCAGGCCATGGCTGATGTCGTCCAGCTTCTTACCCAGCGAGTAGGCCAGGGCACTGGCAAACATGGCGTTTTGGACGTTGTGGGTAGCCTTGCCTTCCAGGGTGGCTGGGATTAAATGAGTCCACAGCAGCGGCATGTGGGTGCCACCATCATAAATCGTGATCATGTCGCCGTTGATACCCTGTTCCAGTACCACCGCTCGGCCACCGGCACGGATATGTTCTTTGACCAGCGCGTGGGCTGGATTCATGGTCACATAGCAAAGATGTTTAGCCTGGGTGTAGTCCGCCATCCGCAGACAAAGTTCGTCATCAGCGTTCAGCACGGCCGTGTCTTCGGCCACCTCAACCACTATCCGCTTGATTTCAGCCAGCTGCTCCAGGGTGTTGATGCCTTTCAGCCCCAGGTGATCAGAACTAATGTTCAAGCAGGCCGCCACATTACTGCGTCGGTAGCCAAGTCCCGCCCGCACAATGCCGCCCCTGGCGGTTTCCAACACCGCCATGTCCACGGTGGGGTCGCGCAGTACAATTTGCGCTGCTGAGGGGCCGGTCATGTCGCCTTTGACCGTCAGGTGGCCATCAATATAGACACCCTCTGTAGAGGTGGAACCCACCACGTGGCCGGCGGTTTTCAAAATGTGTGAAAGCATTCTGGCGGTGGTGGTTTTGCCGTTGGTGCCGGTAATTCCGGCGATGGGAATGGTGCTGTCGGTGCCTTTGGGAAACAGCATGTCCAGCACTTTGCCCGCCACGTCCCTGGGAGAACCTTCTGAGGGGGCTACGTGCATGCGAAACCCTGGCGCGGCGTTGACCTCAACGATGGCGCCGCCAATTTCTTTGTGCGACTGGGTAATGTCGTCGGTGAGGAAATCCACTCCGCCAACATCCAATCCCACCGCCATCACCGCTCGCTCTGCCATGGAGCGGTTGTCCGGATGAACCGCATCAGTCATGTCGATGGCGGTGCCGCCGGTGGACAAATTTGCGGTGGAACGGAGAAAAAATACTTGACCGTCGTCCAGCACACTGGATTCATCATAGCCAGCGGTTGCCATCAGCCGCAGGGCCTGCTGGTCAATTTCAATTTGGGTCAGCACCTTCTCGTGACCGATGCCGCGACGGGGGTCAGCGTTGATCTGTTCAATCAGTTGGCCGATGGTCTTTTTGCCGTCACCCACTACGTGCCCTGGCACCCGCTTGGCCACCGCTACCAGTTCCCCGTTAACCACCAGCATTCGATGGTCCATGCCGGAAATATACGATTCCACCAGCACCGCCCGGGAGGTGCCGCGTTCTTTGGCGACCTCAAAGGCGGTGGCCACCGACTCGTCGTCGCTGAGGTTGATGGAAACGCCCCGGCCATGGTTGGCGTTCAGGGGTTTGAGCACCACTGGAAACCCAATCCGTCGCGCCGCCCGCACCGCCTCCCGGGCTGAATACACCATCCGTTGATGGGGTACCGGTAGGCCCAGGTCACTGAGCAGGTTATGGGTGTCTTCCTTGTCACAGGAGATCTCCACTGCGATGTGGGTGGTTTTGCTGGTGATGGTTGCCTGGATCCGCTGTTGGTATTTGCCGTGGCCAAACTGCACCAGGGAGTATTCGTTGAGTCTTAGCCAGGGAATGCCACGGCTTTCCGCGGCACTCACCAGTGACGCGGTGCTGGGGCCCAGCTCCTTGCGCTGGGCGAAGCGGATAAAGTGGGTTAGCTCCTCAGAAAAATCGAAGTCTGACTCTATTTCTTCGCTGAGCTGACTTTGCAAGGTCGCCGGCAACAACGACAGCAGCAGCTGGCGGCCGATGCGAGCGGCCTCTAAGCCCACGTCGCGCTGGTGGTATTGAAACACTACGTTGTAACAGCCCGGCTGATCGTCTATGGAGCGGGTGCGGCCGAAGGTCACATCGGAACCCGCCATGCCCTGAAGCTCTAAGATCACGTGCTCCCACACGTGGCCGATCCAGGTGCCTTGGTCTTCTCGCAGCCGGCGAACAAAGCCTCCGGCTTCGCGATAGGAGCAACCATGGTCGGTAATACCAGGCAGGGCGCTGATTAGCCCGTCGATGAACTCAGCGCCAATTTTGGCTGAAGGCCATTGCTCCAAAATCCCCAGATCCACCTGATGGCGAATCACCGGAAAATGGGCGTATAAATTCGGCCCGCGGTAGACGTTGGTGCTGAGTATCTTCATGCCAAAATCCCAATAGTGAAGCGCCATGCTAACAGCGTGTTGCCGGGCTTGAAAATGCTCCCGTTAGTTGAGGGTGATCGCCCTGGCCTGCCGGGTTTCAAGGTTGAATTTATCGCCGCCGGTGAGCAGGTGAATGGTGATGCCGATCAGGCTGATTGGGTCATTGGCACCGGCGTCATGCATGGAGGAATGGCGCAGTCCGGCGGGATCGACCACGGTTATTGCGCCGCTGCCAACCACCTCCAGCACGCCCTTGGGGTTAATGAAGGCGGCGGTGTCCTCATCGATCCCAAGGCCAGTGGCAAAGGGGTTGTAGGAAAGGGCGGTCAGCAGTCGCCCCAGCCGGTCGCGCTGGCGAAAATGTTGGTCAATAATTGCCTTGTTAGTCAGGCCCAGGCCCGGCGCCATGGTGACGCCGTTTTCCGTCGGTGTAGGGCCGCTCTTGCCGCCGGCAATCATGTGTTCTGAGACGATGGCCGCGCCGGCTGAGGTGCCAGCGATGTGAGCACCCTCGCTGAAGCGGCGCCGGATGCCTTTGGCTACCGGCGTTCCACCCAGGATGGTAGACAGTCGAAGCTGATTGCCGCCGGTGATGAAGATCCCGCTGGCTCGATCCAGGGTGTCGACAATCTCTTCGGCAAAACAGTCTTCCCGCTGGTCGATGGGAATGTAACGGGAACGAGCGCCCATTTCTTCAAACAACGACACGTAGTTGGGGCCGGTGTCAGGCAGCTCGGAGGCCGTTGGAATCACCAGCACTCGGGCGTCCTTGCCGCCGCAAAGCTCAACGTATCGCCTCAGGATCTGGGCATCGGGGGTACGCTCTTCAGCGCCGCCTATGGGTATCAGCCAGCCCCGCTCATTGGTCGTGGTCAATTGACTGTGCTCCGCTGTTCAAATGTCCCAAGGACCATTTTCTTGGAATTTTTTATCATCCATTGGCCGCCAGCCATGACGCTGCTGATGCCGTTTGCGCCGTCCAGCAAGATCAGGTCCGCGTCGGCGCCCACTGCTATCTTGCCCTTGGTATGGAATTTCATCAGTGCTGCCGGGTTGCTGGTGAAGGCGGGCAGGGCGGTTTCCAGCCCCAGGGATTTGGCGCATCGCTGGAGGGTCTCTGACAGGGCTTGTGCCCGCCCATAATCCAGCCCCAGTGCGTTACCCTGATCATCAAAATCGCACAGGCAGCCGCCGGAATCGGTACTGATGCTGATTCGCTGAGGATCAGCGCCGGCGTCCAGATACCGCTCCAGGGCCAGATCTGCTTCCAGACCTTCCTGGCCCGGCTCCACCGGAAAAGCTGTCATGTCCACATAACAGCCCTGATTGCTCAAAGCGCAGGCTTCCTCGAACAGGGCCAGGGTTCGGTTGCAGTGGGTTGGGTTGAAGGTTCTTGCTGGAATTTCCGTATCCCGCAGCGCCCGGCGCACCGGATCAAGCCCGGCTTTTCCATCACCCAGGTGCAAATGCGCGATGCCGGCTTTACCGGTGATCAGGCCAGCGACATGGGCCTCGCCCGCGGCTTTGGCAAATTCTGCCGCAGTCAGCTGGGACGACCGATGATCGCTAATAGCCAATTCACCAAGGCCGACGATGCAATCTATGCTAACGATATCCCGGCCCACCGATCCGGTCAGGGTGGTGGCTGGCCAGTGATAGCCTCCGGTGTAAGCGTAGGCAGACAATCCTTCTTCCCGTAGTCCCCGCACCCGGGCGACTAAATTATCTGTGCTGCGGGTAATGTCGTCGGTTCCCAACAGTCCAACTACGGTGGTGATGCCGGCTGAGGTGAAGTCGCTTAAAGGCACCGGCGGCACCTGGGTGGCGAATCCGGCCTCGCCGCCGCCGCCGGTGAGGTGGGCATGGATGTCTACCAGGCCCGGGATCAGCGGGGCGCCCTCAGCGTCCGTATCGCTGGTCAGCAGATCTTTGCTGATTTGCGGCAATTTCCGGCCCAGATAGGCGATTTTTCCTCCGGCCACGAGCACGTGAGCCGATGGGATCGGTGCAGGGTCGAATATCTGGGCGTTTCGAATCAGGTGCAACATGGCGCCAACCGTGGCGAAAAGACCGCGGCATTCTATCTGCTGGTGGTCCCCATAGCTATGGCGGCTATAGTCCTTGCCGGCAGAATGTTGCAGCCAAATCCTTGACTGAAAATTTCTGACAGGTAGCCTGCCGCTCATGAACGCAAAACACCCAGTAAACCGTTTGGTAAAAAAAATCACCTCAGCATGTATGGGGCTGTTGGTGCTGCTGACGCTGGTACCCTCAGTCCACGCCCAGGCTGACCAGGCTAGCCTGGACAACGTCGATGACTCCCGTCGCTGGCTGTACGCCCAGGTTGGGGCCTATGGTCATTATAGTGATGACGAAGACTTCGACGGCGCGCCGCTCATGCTGACGGTTGAAATCCGCAACTCCCGCAATCGGCTGTACGGTTTGTCGCTGTTTAACAACTCCTTCGGGCAATTTTCCCAGTTTGCCTACGTGGGCTGGGAGTATCCGCTGCCCAAGCTGCACCGCTACGCCAGGGCGAAACTGGCGGTGGGTTTGGTGCACGGCTATCGGGATGAGTTTGAGGGCGAGCTTCCTTTAAGTTTTGGTAACTTTGCGCCGGGTCTGGTGCCCGCGATAGGATTCAAAAAAGACGGCTTAGGGGTCGACCTGGTGGTGTTGAGCAACGCCGCACTGATGATAGCTGTTGGCAAGGATTTTGATCTTTGAGGATCGCTCAAGCCCTGCGTTAGTGCCCAAGGACAGCGAAGCCGGTGACTGCAGTCACATGCCATTGTTGGCCATTGTGGGCCATTGAGCCCGCCTGAAGTTCGGCGTGCCGACCCACCATCACAGCGATCATGTGGTGGGCGTTGAGCCCTACCCGACGGAGGACGCAACGGTGGTGGCGGCGACGGCTCACAAAGCCGTGGTTAGCAATGCGGCAGGAGACTTGCCCCTCAAGTTGAAAGCCGTTGATGG
>CAYGPO010000013.1:20178-54329 GCA_964351665.1 uncultured Gammaproteobacteria bacterium
AGGGCCTCACGGTGTGCTACCGTGAGGCCCTTTTTTTGAGCAAGGTTAACAACGTGGCAAAACACATAGATTACGCCGAAATCAGCGGCCTTAGCGGGCAGGAGCTGGGGGTTTCAGATTGGCTGAAGATTGATCAGGATCGGGTTGACGCGTTTGCCGACGCCACCGAAGACCATCAGTGGATTCACATTGATCAGGAGCGCGCTGGCGAGGAAATGGGCGGCACCATCGCCCATGGGTTTTTGACCCTCTCATTACTGGTTCATCTGCACGATCAGGTGGTGTCCTGGACCGGTTTGTCCCGGGTGATCAACTACGGCTGCAACAAGATCCGCTTTACCGCCATGGTGCCGGTGGGATCACGGGTCAGACTGCGCCTGAGCGTATCCGACGTTGTGCCCAAGGGTGAGGGGTTGCTGGTCACCGAGTCCTGCGTGATTGAGGTGGAAGGTCAGGAACGGCCTGCGCTGATTGCCGAGTGGCTGACGGTGCTGTTTCCGGCCACGGGTTCTTCAAGCTGAGGGCCCTTGGGGTTGGTAGTAGCTGGACAGGGTCTGAATAAACCGGTCCAGCTCGCTGTCCGGTAGCCGGTTGATTCCGGCCGCTGCCTTGCGCCCGCCGCCGGTTTCAAACTGGCGGCAAATCTCGTCGGCACCGGTGCGATTGTTCAGCGGCGCGCGGACGCTGATGGTCAGCCCTTTGGCGCCTCGACTGACCACGCCGTGGGCTCGGTCAGGAAACTGGTTAGCCAGTTCGTTGCCGAATACCCCACTCACCCTTCGCGCCCAGGCTGCCTCTGGCAGCATTAGCACCGCCGCGTGGGGCTCATCCAGCAGCAGCGTAGCTTGTCTTGCGTTGTTCAGGTCCTCGTCATAGCCGGTTTTCAACCGATCAAAGGTTTCCGCATCGTGTTTGAGAAAATCCAGAGGACTGGCGTGCTGACAAAGGCGCTGATACAGGTCGGTGGGGGTAAAGTGCAGATCCTCCAGCGAGCCGCCATAGGCGTTATAGTTAATGCAGATGCCGAGGCTTCGCAAACGGGCCAAATCAGAGGCTGAAATATCAGCAGATTTGGCCAGCTCCTGGGCCGACCGGTCCAGGTTGTCTCCCAGCGTTCCGACGATCGCCCAGTGGATAAACTGGCCTTTCAGGTGCCGGTTTACCAGCATTGAGGTGCAGACGTCGGGCTGGGTATTGATCCGCGCCGCAAGGCTCGGGTGTTCCGGGATTTCACCAGAAAAATGGTGGTCGAAGTAACTGACTTCAGCGCCATTTTCCAGCAGCCGCAACAGCGGCTGCCGGTTCTTGTCCAGGGAGATATCCAGCACCGTGATCTGGTCGCCGGCAACAGCGTCAACCCGTTCCAGCAAGGCGATGTCACGTTTTACCCCAGTAACCTGCACAGCCTCAGGTTGAGGCTGTGCCAGGCGCAGTTGTAGTAAAGCGCAGATGCCGTCAGCGTCACCGTTGTAGACATCAAAAACCGTCACGAGCCGTGGGCACCAAAGTGACGTTGATAGTCGGCTCTGGCAGCTTGAACCACCTTGTGGGCATGTTCCCGGCCATAGGGCTCGATGGACGAGACCTTCTGCACCTCGTCTGGCGGCGATTTATAGGTCAGAAAATAGTGCCGCAGGCGCTCGGTCATGATTTTCGGAAGTTCTGTCAGGTCGTTGGTATCGTTCATGACGTGATCGCCTTCCAAGACCGCAACGATTTTATCGTCCGCTTCGCCGTCATCGATCATCTGCAGACCGCCGATTACCCGGGCTTTCAGAATGATCTCAGCCCGGGCAACCGGTCGTTCGCTGATGACGCAGATGTCCAGCGGGTCCATATCGCCCCGATTGGATTTTGGGCTCAGCTTTTGTACCTCTTCCGCGCAGTAAGTCTGGGGCATAAAGCCATACAGGCACGGCAGCTGCGAGGTGGTGCGCTGTGGCCGGTCTATGCACAGGAAACCGGTTTCCTTGTCCAGCTCATACTTGACGTAGTCAAAGGGCGTCATTTCGACAAATACCGTGATGATGTCCGGCGACCGCCGACCAGGATTCAGGCCGTGCCAGGGGTGGGGCCGGTGTAGTGCGTATCGTGTACTCATATCAACGTAGGTATCCGAGTTTTTCGAGAGTGATGAGAATGCGGTGAGCGGCCAGGTCCGGAGACATTTCCGCGGTGTCGATCACCAGTTCTGCGTTTTGCGGCGCCTCATAGGGGTCGTCGATACCGGTAAAGCCCTTCAGCTTGCCTGCTCGAGCCAGGGCATACAGGCCCTTGCGATCGCGGCCTTCACACACTGCAATGTCGGTGGAAATATGAATCTCCAGGAATCCGCCCAAGGGTTCGATCATTTCCCTGACCTGACGGCGGGTTCGGGTGTAGGGCGCAATCGGGGCACAAATGGCAATGCCGCGGTTCTTGGTGATTTCACTGGCCACATAGCCGATCCGGAGAATGTTCAGGTCCCGGTGTTCTTTGGAAAAAGTCAGCTCGCTGGACAGGTTTTTTCTCACCACATCACCGTCGAGCAAGGTTACCGGCCGCGACCCTTCTTCCAGCAGTTTTACCATCAGGGCATTGGCAACCGTGGATTTCCCAGAGCCCGAAAGACCGGTAAAAAACACCGTAAATCCTTGACGGTTCTTCGGCGGATAGGCGTGTCTGAGCTCCTCTACAATCTTTGGGTAGGAAAACCACTCGGGTATTTCCAGGCCCTCGCGCAGGCGTCGTCGAAACTCGGTGCCGGACAGGTTCAGCACCTTATCGGTCTCTGTGGTTTCGTCCGCCGGCATGTACTCGGCCTTGTTTTCTGCGTAAACCATCATCTTGAATGGCACCATGGTGATGTCCAGTTCCTCTTCATGGGTCTTATAGAGGTCTTGGGCGTCATAGGGGCCGTAGAAGGGATTGCCGTTGCTGTCGTCACCAGGTCCTGCGTGATCGCGGCCAACAACAAAGTGGGTACAGCCGTAATTTTTACGAATGATGGCATGCCAGATGGCTTCTCTGGGGCCTGCCATCCGCATCGCCAGGTTGACCAGGCTTAGTTGAGTCGTCTGTTCGGGATACTGCTCCAGCACGTGCTCGTAGCAACGAACCCGGGTGAAGTGGTCGATGTCCCCTGGTTTGGTCATGCCGACAACTGGATGAATCAGCAGGTTGGCGTCAGCTTCACGGGCCGCACGGAAGGTCAGTTCCTGGTGTGCTCGGTGCAGCGGGTTGCGGGTTTGAAAGGCCACAATCTTGCGCCAGCCAAGCTTGCGGAATTTGCCGCGTAGCTCAGAGGGGGTATCGCGAAGCCGTTTGAAGTCGTAGTAGGTAGGAGGCTCAATGCCCAAAATACGGCCACCCAGGTATACGGTACCGGATTGATTCATCAGAAAATTCACCGCTGGGTGAAGTTCATCGGTGCTGCCAAGTACCCGCTGCGCTTCGCTGGCCAGGTCTGGCTGCCACTTGTCGCTGAGTTCAAGTACGGCAATCAACACCCCTTCAGGGTCACGCAGAGCAATCCGCTGGCCGGTTTCAACACCCTCAGCAAATGCTTCGGTCACGTCCAGGGTTACTGGGATTGGCCACAGCACGCCATTTTCAAGCCGCATGTTATTGCACACGCCTTCGTAGTCGGCCTCACCCAGAAATCCTTCCAGTGGCGAGAACGCGCCATTCATTAGCAGGTCCAGATCGCAGAGTTGACGTGCTGTCAGATTCCAAGTTGGGTAATCACCCGCTTTTGCTTTTTCTGAATCTGCCTGACTTTCGGTCAAAAAAAGATCCTTCAGTTGACCGCCGTGGGGTTCCTTAAACGCACCCATCTTTTAACTCCTTTTTTTAGACTGCTGAAACTTCAGCATTCAATTTGAAAATCCGTTCAATAAAAGGTCACAGCATTTTTGTGCCATGGCCACCGTGTCCAGTTCCGGGTCTCTGACAATCAGATCCCCCATGGCATTACCAATGCCAATGACCGTTATCGCAGCGAAGTGCGGATCCACATCCCGCACCTGGCCACTGCCAACACCGTCGATAACGATGGCTTCCAGCAATTCTCTGTAACGTCGCCCAAGAATTTTCAGTCCGGTGCGTCGCGATTTGGGCAAATACAGCCGCTCATCGTTATACACTTTCAGCGCCTCGTCCTGTTCCCGGTAGCGCAGCAGGTGAGCCGTAATGGTTGCCTGTAGTTTTGCGGCAAAGGGCTGCTGACTGTTGGCGATGGACTCCATCCGAGTCACATAATCCTCCAGCGCCAGCAGGCAGACTTTTTCCAGCGCCTCTTCCTTGGATTTCAGGTAGTAGTAAAGGCTGCCCTGCTTGATGCCCATACGTGCCGCGATGCCGGCAGTGCTGGCCCCGTGATACCCATGTCGCGCAAATTCTGCCGCCGCTGCGCGCACTGCACTGGCCTGCTGTCGAGTGAATTTTTCGCTGCGTTCTGACATCGGCGCGTACTGTAACCATTGCCCTGGAAAAAATCTATAGAACAATAGAAAAAAACTATAAATTTATCTTAAATTCTTTGTTTTCAGACAGTTAAAAGTAACTAAATAACTGAAAAATTCGACAATTCGGGTTTGGGCGAACCCTTTGCCGGCATGGGACAATGTTAGTTCAGACCAATCGAGACAAAACCTATGGCAACAATTCATCACCTGGGATTCCTGGTTAGGGATCTGGAAAGCGCTGTGGCGCGATACACAAAGCTCTTGGGTGAGCCCCCAACGGCTGAGCAAGGGTTGGAAAACCGCGGCGTCAAAACAGCACGATTTGCTCTGGGGTCGATATGGCTGGTTCTGATTCAACCCGTCGACCCTGCCGGCATACCCGGGCAATATCTTGAACAACACGGCGAAGGATTTTTCATGCTGTCGTTAGCCAGCAGCTGTCTGGAAAAAACCTCCCAGGAATTACTGGAGCGAGACATGGCTCTGGACTGGTCAACCTTACGAGCCGGACTGGATAATTGGCGGGTCATAGACCTTAAGCAATGGGAACCATTTGATGTGGTGATCCAGTTTGCTGAGGACGTGGAGCGTTCATGAGAAAAGGGTTCGTCGGTGGGTGTTTTTGTACCTGCTGGTGGGGCAGATTCTGAAGCGATCTGGAAAATAGTGGATGCAAGCGAACCAGGATATTTGGCAAAAACCTATCGGGGATAGCCGGCGAAAAATTACTGAATCATCGTTGGTATGAAGACCCGCAATTGAGGTGTAAGTATTGGCCACTGATGGATGTAAAAAAAGGTGACCAAGGTGTTATGCGTAACAGTGCACTAACTGGTATAGTTTGGCCGCAGCTTCAGGTCGACGTTTTCTTGGGGGAAACCTCGGTCATCGGCCAGCACTGCGGAAAGCAAAATGTTCGGGTAAAGATTTAGGAACGATGAGCGATGTATTAAGCAGCGTTTATTGAGTGAAAATTACTTGAACTTAATGTGTCAGCAGCAAGAGGAGATTTCCAGTGGCGAAGAAAGCGTCTAAAAAAGCAAAGAAGAAAGCGGTCAACAAGGTAGCTGCTACAGCCACCCCGGCCGAAGCGACAAAAAAAGTTGCTAAGAAGAAGGTAGCGAAGAAAGCCGTAGCCAAAAAAGTTGCCAAGAAAAAGGTAGCGAAGAAAGCCGTGGCCAAAAAAGTTGCCAAGAAAAAGGTAGCTAAGAAGGTCGCTAAGAAAAAAGTAGCCAAGAAGAAGGTTGCTAAGAAAGTTGCTAAGAAGGTCGCTAAGAAAAAAGTAGCCAAGAAGAAGGTTGCTAAGAAGAAGGTAGCTAAGAAGAAAGTTGCCAAAAAGGTCGCTAAGAAAAAAGTAGCGAAGAAGAAAGTAGCGAAGAAGAAAGTAGCGAAGAAAGCCGCCGCCAAAAAACCGGCTGCAAAAAAGAAGTAGACGTCCTTGAGCGGTCCGGTGCTGCAAGCAAAGAGTCCTGTACTCAAGGTTGCAGCGCCGGCGCTCGTTTCCCTCCCCAAGTTTTTTTCCAAAACGCGGCCCAGGTCGCCGTCTAAGCCGTTGTCTAGTCCGTGGTCTAGGCACCAGGCAGTGAGGCTTTTTGCCTTTATTCTGCTGCTTTTTCTTGTCCTGCCCGCCCAGGCTGAAGAAATTTATCGGTGTACCCTGGCTGATGGCTCGGTGGTTTTTCAAGATCAGAAATGTCGCAGCGGTAAGAGCCAGGTGCTACGTGGTGATCTGAAATCAGGAAAAATATCCTCGCGCAGCCTGCAGGAGTGGTTGGATGCTGATATCGCACCTGCGCCCGCGAACTCTGCCAGGCGCCAATCTCGGCCTGTCTCACGAGCGCCAATTACGGGCCTTAACACTTTGCCGAGGCGCCCAGCCTCAGAGTTCCTGCTCTCAATTTGTTCTGAACAAATGCTGATCTGTACCGGCGATGGCTTGGACTCCATGGATCGCTGCGTAGCGGCCCTGCCGGTGTGCGGCGCTGGACGCTCTCAAAGCTGCTGTTCCCAGGCTTTTGTTGATCGCTATCGGTTGATCCGCGCCTCCGGCCTGGTTCAGCGCGAAGCTGTGCGAGGTGCACTGCTGGGGGTTGCAGGCGAATAGAGTTAGCGGTCATCGTTGAGCAGTTGGCTTACCTGTTCTGATTGATTCATTGTATCGTTGTAACCCAATTCCATCAGCGATTGGCAGTATTGGGCATCAAACAGCAGGTAGCTTGCCAGTCTGTGGTCTGACCGCCAGGCTCCGATCCCCGCTAAAAGCATTTTTACGCTGGAGGGCATCAGGTCAACGTAACCTCCAACGAGTTGCCGTAGATCTTTGCTGGGGCGGATCACCAGTGTTTCGATAATGCGCAAAGAGCTGGTTTTACGTTTTTCTGGGGACAGCTGGGCAAGGGTTTCATTTACCCGATCCAGTCGTTCCAGGTCTGCGTCCAGGTTGTCCATAAAGACAATGTCCAGCAGGTGCCCGGCAATCTCCCCAACGCTGGGACGAGCGCTGGTATATTCAGGTTCCGGGTCCTGTATTGCGTCCCGGGCAGATATGATCAATATCCGGTCAGCTCCCAGGCGAATGGGAGTCGATAATGGCGCCGTCTGGCGCAGGCTGCCGTCGCCAAAATACTCATGTTCAATAAGGCTCGGCGGAAACAGCAAGGGCAGCGCTGTGGAGGCCATAAGATGGTTTACGTTGAGGCTGTCAGCTTTACCCACCCGTCGTCCGCGGCGCCATGGCTGAGCCGTTAAAGACTGGTAAAACGACACGGCGCGACCGGTGGAATAGCCTGACGCGCTGACCGCCACGGCAGTGAGCAGCTGGCGCTGGATAAGTTCCGGGATTCTGTCCAGCTGGGTATGGCGCTCCAGCAGCCCTCGCAGCGGTGAGGTGTTCAGCAGAGCTTCAGGAGTCTTAACTCCCAGCCGGCCCAGCAGCGCGGCGCTGACCCAGCGTAGGGCTGAGGCCAGCACCTCAGACCATTGGGTTCGGTATATTTGATCGCAGCTCATGTTGGACCAAAATGCCGACAGCCGCTGGATGCCATGGGCAAAATCGTCGGCATGGGAGGCCATGACTGCCGCGTTGATCGCGCCAGCGGAGATGCCGGTGTAAATTCCAAAGGGCGATGCCTGCTGATGGTTCTGGATTTCAGCAATGGCCTTGAGGGCGCCCACCTGATAGGCACCCCGGGCTCCGCCGCCTGGTAGATGCAGGGCCAGGGCGGAGGACCTGCTGTTGGGGTTCACGGCCGCAACGCCAGCATGTTGGGTGTCAGCGCCGCCGGCGTTTTTACCCCCATCAGCATCATATCCCGGTGCAGTTCATCCCGGATCAAACTGGCCGCCCGCAGCACGCCGGCAGTGCCGCCGGCGGCCAACGCGTAAAGATACATGCGTCCGCCAGAGCAGGCGGTGGCTCCGGCTGCCAGAGCCTTCAAAACGTGGGTGCCGCGACGGATACCACCGTCGAGAATGATTTCAATCTGGCCGCCAACCGCATCAGCAATGGCGGGCAGTTGATCAAAGGGTGAGCGACCACCGTCCAGTTGCCGCCCACCATGGTTAGAAACCATGATGGCGGTTGCACCAATTTCCACCGCTTTGCGGGCATCGTCTACGGACATTACGCCTTTGATCGCAAAGGGCCCACCCCATTGTTCAATCAGGTCGGCGGCATCATCCCAGGTGATGTTGGACTTCATTTGCGTATTGATGTAATCGACGATGGAGGTTGCGACCCCGGAGCCTGCTGACACATATCGGCTAACGTTGGGTAAATCGAACCGTTCCCTCACCAGGTAGTTCATCGACCAGCGTGGGTGGGTGGCGAATCCCAGCCAGCTTTTCAGCGTTAGCTTGGGTGGTGTGGTCATGCCGGTGTAGTGATCTCTTTCCCGATTGCCAGCAACAACCGTATCGACGGTCAGGGCCAGGGCGGTAAAGCGGGCTTGACGGCATCGATGGATCAGGTCGCGGGTAAGTTCAGGGTCGTTGTGGATGTAGACCTGGAATACTTTTGGCCCGCTGAAATTTTCGCCAAGTTCTTCAATGCTGCGGGTGCCAATAGTGGAAACACCAAAGGCTGTGCCTAGCTCCCGGGCAGCTTCACCCAGGGCAAGTTCTCCGTGGTGATGGAACAGTCGCTGCATGGCAGTTGGGGAAAAGAAAAACGGCAGCTTGAGGTCCATGCCCAGGACCCGGGTGGACAGGTCAACGTGGTCCATGCCAGCCAGCACGTTGGGAACCAGATCTACCCGCTCAAAGGCTGCCGTGTTGCGCTTGAGGGTGGACTCGTCGTCGGCGCCTCCATCTATGTAATGAAATAGTGCCGGCGGCAACCGGCGTTTGGCCAGGCGCCGAAAATCGTCGGTTCGGTAACAGTTGGCGATGTTCAAGAGAGATGACCCTGTGGCTTTATTAGATAAGGAAAACCGACCTGGTCAATCCCCATGGCCTTTAGGGCTTGGTCAAATTGGCGGCGTTCAGTGTCGGTGCTGACGCCGCAGGCGGTCAGTCCATGGCCGGCCAGGGCTTGCTCGTAGGGCATGGACAAATCCATTGCCTGGCCCAAGGCCCGGCGCCAGCAGATTATCGCTGCATCAGATTTTCCTAAGGCGTGCTGATGTAGTCCCTCGACAACGCTGAATGCTGGCCCGCCAACAACAAATATTCGGGCAAAACCGCGACTGAACCTGAGCGCACTGCGGGCAATCTCCTGGGCCGCGGCACCGTCGTGGCGACGTAGATATTCCATTGCAGCGAAGGCCAGCTGGATCGACGGTGCATAGAGGGTGACCTGGGTTGGACGATGCAACAGCGTGACACAGTGCTTAAGGTGCCCGAGGGCCGCCGCGTCGTCATTATCATGCAGCGCCAGCAGCGCCAGCTGGCTGATGATGTCCAGCTGATTGGCCACCGTACAGGCATCTATCATCTGGTGGGCGAGCTGGGTGTGGTGCTGCATTTTCTGTATCTGGCCGATACGAAAATAGACCCGGGCTTTGCCACCGGATGCCCAGGCCATGGTTTGGCGGTCACTGCTTTTTTCTCCCACCTGCGCCAGGGCTTCATATTCTGTCAGAGCCAGCTGATGCTGGCCCCGCAGCAGATGAACGATGTTCAGTGATGCGGTAAGCGCGCTCCAATGACGATCATCGCCGATGGCCTGAGCCAGTGTGCGGCCTTCATCGTAGTGGGCCTGGGCCTGCTCCCAACGTCCGATTCCCGTGCAGTGGGTGCCGGTTAACAGAAGCACCCAGGATAGGGTAGGCGGGTGGGAGTCTTCCCTGGCCTGACGTTCGGCTATTACGCAGTAATAGTGAGGCGCCCGGCGCAGTGGAATCACGCTGGTGATCAAACCCAGGTTTGCGTAGAGCCGGGTCAGAACCCGTGGTTTGCCTCCGCCGTAGCCGGCAAGATTGGCGCCGCGCAGGCAGGCCAGCAGCATCCGAACCGTATCGCCACCCCAGTAGTAAATAATATTCAGCAGCTCATGACACTCAGCTGCTTCCAGTGCGCGCAGGCTTTCACGTTGATCCATGGCGGCGATGGTTGGCGGCGGTCGGTAGCTGCGCCAGAGCTGCCTGGCTGCTGCAACCAGCATGGATGCGGTCATTGCGGGCTTACCTGCAGGAATCGGGAAGCCAAGAGTTTGCAGGGCGCTTTCCAGGGTTTGCCTGGCTTCTTCCAGTCGGCCCATATCTCTTTGCACCGTGCCAAGTCGACGCAGCCACGAGCCAACTCTGACGTTGCTGGTTGGGGTTTTCTCGGCCAGGTTAAGCGCCCGTTTCAGCAGCTGTTCAGCCTCGGTATTGGCAAAGGTCTCCTGGGCTTCGGTGGCGGCCCATTCCAGGTATTTGAGCGACTGTGGGTGGTCACCGGCGCGTTCCCAATGATAGGCCAGCAGCCCATAGTGGTGGCGCAGGTCCTGATGATGGTTTTCCAGCCAGCGCGCCAGCTTGCCGTGCAGCTGTGACTTCAGGTCATCGGGCATCAGATCGTAAGCCACCTGCTGAGTCATGATCTGACGGAACGCATACTGGCCACTGGATAGGGGCAATTCACACTGAGTCATCTCAAGCTCAGTCAGGTGCTCCAGATGCTCGCCGACGGTTTGCGCTGACTCTGTACCTGGATAAATTCCTGCAATCATGGCCTGTGAGAACTGTCGACCTGCGATGCTGGCAACTTTGGCGGTCAGCCCCTGCTGAGGGGAAAGGCGATCCAAGCGGGCGGTGATGACTCCTTCTATGGAGTGGGGCAGGTCCATGGCCGGGCCGAACTCATCAGCCAACACACACTGGCCCTGTTCAGTCACCATCAGCATGCCCGCGTCGCGCAGGGCGTATGCCATTTGTTCGCTGAAGTAAGGGTGGCCCTCGGTGCGTTCAACGATCAAATCCACCGCCGCCGTTGGCACTTGGCTTACCCCAAGCACATTGCCCAGCAGTTGGCTGGTCTGGGACGCTGACAGGGGCGCTAAGTCGATGATCTCATCCGCCAGTTCCAGGGCTTCAGCCATGTTGGCGCTGGGCTTGGGGCCTGGACGGGTCGCCAGCACCAGCATCAGTGCCCGGTGGCGATCATAAACCCAACGCAGCAGCCCCCAGGATGCCGAGTCCATCCAGTGCCCATCATCGATCACGATCAGCAGAGGCTTCCCATCGGCGGCCAGCTCCAACAAGGCCAGAATCAACTCTCTGAGTTTCTCCGATCGCACCTCGCCGGATAGATTGTCGGTAAAACGGTTGGTTTCTATGGCTAGCGGCAGCAGGTCGTTTAGCAGCGCCATATTGTTAGCCTGGCGGCTTTGTTTTAGTGCGTCCAGCAGCCTGTCAGACCCTCGGGGTTCAGCAAATAGTGGCGCCAGCATCTGCTGCCAGGCGAAGTAGGGCGACTGGCTTTCAACACTGTCGCCATGGCCAACGAGCCCCAGCAGCGGCATTCGCTCAGCCTGTTGTTGCACGGTTTTCAGCAGCAGGGTTTTGCCCATTCCGGAGGGCGCCTGAACCAGGCAAATCGAACCTTGCTGATGGTTTGTTAGTTTGTTGAGCTGGTTGTTAAGGAGAGCAATTTCTTGCTCCCTGCCAATGGCTGTCTGTTCAGCGACGGCCTGCACCGGCAAGTTGCTAGCACTGATAGGTCTGCTCACGGTGACCAGCTCGGTCTTGCCCTTAAGGGCCACGCCGAAGGGCTGGTCAAAGGCGATCTGCGGCGAGCAGGCGCTGCTGGTTGCCTGATCGCAGAGGATGTTGCCCTGGGCTTTTTGCATCAGGCGTGCAGCCAGGTTTACCGGGTCGCCCATGATGGTGTACTCACGCCGATGCTCGCTGCCAACCTCACCGCAGTAGACCCGCCCGGTGGTGACCCCGATGGAACAGTTCCAGCCCAGGGCCGTTAGGGCTTGCCTCATCTTTAAGGCACAGCGAATCCCTCGTTCCGGATCGTCACTATGAGCCAAGGGTGGCAAACCAAAAGCCGCCAGCAGGCTGACCCCTTTGTCGTCGACGCTGAGCTTGTTAATGCTGCCTTCAAAGGCGTAGCAGCATTGTTGCAGGGTTACCATCACCTGCTGTGCCTGATCCAGGCTGGCGGAGTAGTGCAGCTCCGGCAGGTTAACGAACAAGACAGTGAGGCGGCGAAGTTCCGCCAGGTATTCGTCCTGGCCCGCTATTAGCCGGTGCAAAATAGCGCCGGGAATATAGCGCTGCAGTTGCTCCAGGTTATTGGCCGCTGGCGTTAAACTGAAACCTGTCGGCAGCACCGGCTTTGCCGCAAGTTCCACCAGTTCTGCGCCGATCTGTGGCAGCGGCTTGAGTACCGGTTCAGCGCTGGCCACGGTGGCGAGTAGATCGACGGTCGCCGGACATATGCCAACGCCGCCGGGGGCGATCTCATCGCTAACCTGACCCACTTGATCCAGGGGCTTGCCAGAGATGATGAACTCCCAGCGATTAAGCTCACCACCCAGGTGGGCCACCAGCAGTTCGCCAGTGCCGACGCAAACCCTCAGCGCCAGGGATGCGCCTTCGATTTCGTAGTTGCTCAGTTCCCGTTGTATCTCAAGCCCGCAGTAACTGGCTCGAAAGGCCAGGTCGGCCTGGCTGTCGCTGGGATGGCGCTGGGGCCAGATGGCAATCAGTGCATCGCCGGCAAATTTCAGTACGTCGCCACCGTGTCCGGTGACCATATCGATCAGCGGCGTGAAATAGGCGTTGAGAATTCGGGTCAGGCGTTCAGCCCCGCTGCCTTCCTGGTGGGTCAGGCGTTCGGTGAGGGCGGTAAAACCGGAAATATCGGCAAACATTACAGCGCAGGTGAGTTTGTCTGCGCTGGGTTTGTGCTGATCTACCTCAGCCAATTTTTGGACAATTAGATCTGGCAGGTATCTGGCGTAGACACTGCTGCGGTCACTACGCCTGTTTGCGTCCTCACCCATACCTCATTATAGGCTAGTGGGCCGTTTGGTAAAAAGTATGCTCAGCGCGTGTGCGGGCCGGCTTGGCAGGTGGCTGCTACGAGGGCAAACCGGCCCGTTAGGGCCTGTTTGCCCAAAAACTAGCCGAGAAAGTTCAGGGTCTGCTGACTAAAGTTTCCAAGGTTTGGAAACACCGTAGTCAGATCACCCGAGGGAACGCCGAACCAGCGGGATAGGGTGGCGGCATATTGCTCAACGGCCAAGGTGGGAATAATTCGGCCTCGGTCGATATCCTGGGGGCCGTCCAACACCAGGTTGGGCAGTTCGCCATAGATTTGACCACCTAGAACCGCGCCGCCCATCACCAGCTGGTGGCTGCCCCAGCCGTGGTCGGTGCCGTTGCCGTTGCTGTTGAGGGTCCGGCTGAACTCCGATTGGGTGAAGGTTGTGACGCTGTTTGACATACTCAGGTGGTTCAGGGCCGCGTTAAACGCCGTCATTGCCTCATCCAGCTGATTGAGCAAATCGGGCAGATCAGCATTTTGGTTGTCATGGGTATCCCAGCCACCCAGCTCAACCACGAAGGTCTGTCGTTCCACCTGCAGTACGTTTCGAATATCAATCATCCGAGCGACAATTTTCAGCTGGCTCCAGAGCCAGTTATCAACCGGGAAAGAGTCCACCAGCGCCTGGCCAAAGACCCGAACGTCGGCGTCAGCCTCAGTTTCATCAGTCTGATACAGGGCGTCATAGATCAGGTCATAGTTGTCCTGAGCTCGCTCTTTGATCTGGGAGTACTCCGTGGCAAACAGATTGTCAGAGGTGCCCATGATGGATTCAATCACCGCCAGCTTCTCGCCGTCTGGATCCCAGCCAGTCTGCAGCCCCAGTGGGCCGGAGGTGCTGATGCTGTAAGGCTGAACAACGTTACCCACCTGCAGCAGGTTGCTGCCGATGACGCTGATATTCATGGACGGCGACTGGGCAGTGTTGGAGGAGGTGAGCAGATCCGCCACCCGTCCAAACCAGCCGCGGTTTTGCTGGCTGTCGGCATAGGCGCGTTCCCACTGGATGTACTGGTCAGAATGAGAAAAGAGCTGAGGCGGCAGAGACACATTGCCGACTTCAATTTGCGCCTTGGTGACCGGCTCAATGAGTGATCCGACGTTGGATACGATGGCCAGGTCGCCGCTGTTGTAAAGTCCCTGGAGGCCGCTGAAGGCCGGGTTTAAACCCATGGAAGTGCCGTTTAATGGCAGGATTGAGCTGGGATTCCAGGTGCCGGCGTCAGCGTCATAACCCACCGCCATATTCTGTCGGGTTTCAGCGTAGGTGCCGTAATCCGTGGCCGGGTTGCTGCTGTTGGCTGAGGGCACCAACATGTTGTAAGTGTCGGCACCGCCGCCCAGAGCAATACATACCAAGGCCCGATAATCGTTAAAGCCTTTCTGGCTCAGGGTCGCCGCCTGGGCGCGCTGCAGCAGGCCAAGGGTTCCCAGGGTTGAGCCGCTGACCGCGGTAAAGCCGGCCACCTGAAGGAAATCGCGTCGACTGAAGGGTTTGCGTCTGCTCATGACTGATAAGTCCTGTTTTCCATCTGTGGCGTGTTCATCGTTGCACCACGCTTTGTGGTGAGGTGATGACATAGTAAAGGGCTTCGGCAACCCGTCGCTGATCACGGCGGGCGGTGTCCTGGTCGGTGATGTTGTTTATCCGGTCCACGATCAGCTGCCGCGCGGTGTTGTTGAGGCTACCAAAGAGCAGGTCTTGATCGACCCGGTTAACCAGCGCCGTGGGATTTCCCGCCAGGGCGATCAGAGCCCCAACCTGCAACTCATGCTGGGTTTGCCAGGGATATTGGCCGCCCCAGATCAGTGTGTCCCAGAAAAAGTTCGCCACCTGGACCACTTGGGTCTCGGTGCTGATCTGAAACTCCGGGGAAACCAGTCCCTGATTTTCAATGCTGCCGGGCAGCGCGTAGTCGGGCCGGAAGAAGTTAAACACCGAGGGTGAGCGCAGCGCCGCCTGGCCAAAGAACCGCTCCGGCGCGTAGATGGACCCTGGCCAGCAGCAGCGCGGATCGTTGGCAAATTCGGGGCTTATCCGGGCGTCATAAACCCGGTTGAGCTGAAGCTGGAAAAACAGCGGTTCGCGCAGCTTGCCGAAGGTGCTGTCGCCGCTGGCGCCGTTCAGGGCTTCGCTGTCCAGCACGATGGCCTTAAACACCGCTCCCAGGTCGCCGCGAACGTTGTTACCGTTGTTATTGAAGACGCTGGCAACCCGGGCAATGTATTGGGGGCTGGGGTTGCTGGTGACCAGGCGCTGAATCAGCTGTCTGGCCAGGAAAGGTCCAACGTTGGGGTGGTTGAACAGTGTGTTCAACGCCATATTCAGGTCTTGCTGCGCGGTTTGCCCGGCAGGCAGGACCACGTCACCGACGATGGTTTTGGCGCTGGTGACGTGGTAATCCGCCGGCTGGTTTTCATTTTGATTGGTAACCGGGCAGGGCGCCATGGGTTCCAGCCAGTTGCGTTCGGCGTACATCCACTCCCAGGGCTCACAGTCACCGTCACCCTGGTCAGCGCCGGCGAAGGTCCAGCCGGTGAAGGCTTCGGCTAGGGCGACAATGTGGCGTTGCTCGTAGGTAGGTATGGGATTGCCGCCGCTCATTCGAACCGAGCCGTCGATATTCAACTCTTCAAGACCGATGGAAAACAGCTGCATGATTTCTCTGGCGTAGTTTTCATCAGGCTCAATGCCCGCAAAGGTGTCCCGGGTGCTGCCAAACATGCTTAGGTAGTGACCCATGACCGGGGTTAAGGTGACTTCCTCCAGCAGGGTGCGGTAGTTGCCGAAGGCGTGTTCGAGCAGCAGGTCGTAATAAGCCGTCAACGCCAGCGGCTGGCCTTCCAGCTCACCGTTTAGATCTGAGGTCACCAGAATTTGTGACAGGGCAAAGGCGGCACGCTGGCGAAACTGGTCCGGGGCGTCCTGGGCGGTATTCCACCAAACGCGCTGGCGCTCGCCCTGGCCGATCTCGTTGCCAAAGGCCTGAAGTTGGGGCAGGTGGTAAGTCGCGTTCATCGCCTGCTGTTGATCCACCCAGCCTTCAAAGCCCAGAGCGTTGACGCTGTCGATGTCTGATTGGGTGGGGCCATAGGTCACCCGCCATAGGAATGCACCGGCCTGCGCATCGCCGCTGGGTGCGGCGGCTTCAAAGCCCTCTCGGAAGATCAGATCGGAACCCGACTGAGCGCCGGCGCAGGAGGCGAAAAACGCCGCCAAAAGCAGCCATCGATGCATGTGTAACCCCTTCTTTAGTGGCAAAGCCCCGGCCGACAAAAAGGTCAACAAGGCTGTGCTATGGTTCCACGCATTGAATCATTTCAGGGGTAAGAAAAGTGTGACCTGGAGCATGGAAATTGGTCCGTTTATCAGCGTATTACGCCGTCTGGCGGTGGCGTCGATTTTTCTCACCTGCTGGCCTGGGTTGACAGCCTTAGCCGGGACGCCGGGCGATACCAGCACCGTAGTGCTAACGCCCACCGCCGATACCTCGCTGTTTTCCGAAGGTGAGTTAAGTAACGGCGGCGGAGATTATCTGTTTACCGGATTGATCCTCACCGGCGCCGAGCGTCGGGCGCTGCTGCGGTTTGATCTATCAGCCATACCCCTGGGCGCCACCATCGACTCGGCGAGCCTGGAGGTCACCGTGTCTCGGACCATTTCCGGCACGGTTTCCGTGCGACTGCACCGCCTGCTCAACGACTGGCAGGAGGGCAGCGTGGATGCGCCGGGTCAGGAGGGTACCGGGGCTCCGGCCAGCGCCGGCGACGCCACCTGGCTGGCCAGACGTTTGGGTAGTGAGCTATGGACTGAGCCCGGTGGCGATTTTGACCCGCTGGAGAGCGCCAGGGCCGGTTTACGGGACAACGGTCGATATTCCTATTCTGGCGACGCCCTGGCCGCCGATGTGCAGGCCTGGCTGGATCAACCCAGCAGTAACCACGGCTGGCTGCTGCTGGGAAATCCCGCGGCAGGGTTCGGCTCAGCTAAACGCTTAAACAGCCGCGAAAATCCGGACCCGGCGAGCCGCCCTTTGTTGACCATTAACTTCACCGCGCCCCTGCCTCCGGCTCCTCCGGTACCTGAACAAATCCCCCTGGGTGGTGGCATCTGGTTATTACTGCTGCTGATGGGGATGGTATTTCTCGGCAGACAATTTACTGCCCCATGAGCCTGAGCCTGATGTTGGGCTTTATGCTGCCTATCAGCGTCAGTCAGCCCCGGTTGACCGCCAGCGATGTTGAATATCCGCTGCTGATCAGTCAGCAGACTGAGCCCTTTTCCGCCGCCGTGTTCAGGCCTCGCCTGTCCGATAGCGGTCGCTACGTACTGCTGACCACAGCCAGCGATCAACTGGACTCCCAGGACAGCAACGGACTTAGCGATTTATATCGATTGGACCGGCTCAGCGGGCAATACATCAGAATCAGCGTCAGCGGCGGGGTGGAGGGCGATCGCGGCGTTGCCGGCGGCGAGATCTCCGCTGATGGTCAGGTGGTGGTGTTTCATAGCAGTGCCGCCAACCTGCTGCCGGGAGATCAAAACCAGGCCCTGGATATTTTTGCCTGGCAGGCCGACCGCGGACCGAATCAAATCCTGGAGCGGGTCTCTATCGGCCTGGACGCCAGCCCATCCAATGCTGGCAGTCTAAATGCTGTTTTATCAGGCGACGGACGCTACGTAGCATTTTCGTCCCAGGCCGACAATCTGGTAGCCGACGACACCAACGAGGCTTCCGATATTTTCGTCCGGGACCGGCAAACCGGCACCAGCGTGCGGGTGTCCATTGCCAGTGATGGTGAACAGGGCGATCGGGGCAGCTTCCAGCCGAGTATTTCCGATGACGGCCGCTACGTGGCTTTTACCAGTGAGGCGACCAATTTCTCTGACAACGAATTTGACCAGTTGCCCGATCTATTTGTGCATGACCGCAGCACCGGACTGACCTCTCTAATCAACGTTTCCAGCGCCAACCTGAGGGCCAATGCCGACAGCGCCAACGCGGTGCTTGCCCCCGATGGCAGCGCCGTTGCCTTCTACAGTCGGGCCACTACCCTTGAGCCTGGCTTTGAGAATATTTTCTTCGACGTCTTTGTCAGGGACCTGTTAACCCAAAAGACAGAACTGATCAGTAGCGCTATCGAGGAGCCGGCCAACGCCAACAGCTTCAATCCCGCCCTGTCGACTCGGGGGCAGTGGGTAGCCTTCCAGTCCGAAGCGCAGAATCTAACTGCCCTTGATGGCAACACCTTTAGCGATATTTATGTGGTTAACCGGTTTACCAAAGACGCCTATATTGCAAGCCGGCGGGCCGCTGGCACCAGCGCCAATGGCGGTAGCTTCGCCGCCAATATGGTGGCCGATGGTTCCCTGGTCGCCTTTGAAAGCGCTGCCACCGATCTTGCCGCGGGAGGCAGCGGCATGCCGTCAGCCTTTGTCGCACCTGGCGCTAGCGGCGGGGTTCAGCGATTGGCCCTGGCGCCGCCGCTGTTGACACCGCCAAACGCGTCCCTGGAGCAGGTGAGTATCTCCACCGACGGCCGCTATGTGGCGCTGGTTTCGGCGGCGGATAACTTACTGCCCGGCGACAGCAATGGGCTGGCCGATGGCTTTGTACTGGATTTGCAAACCCGTCGAGGGAGATTGCTTTCAGCGGCCTTCACCGGTGGCTTTGTGAGCGGCGACGAGGCGGCTATTACCCAGGCAGCTGAGGTCAGTGATGACGGCTGCAAAATCGTGTTTGCCAGCACGCTAGCCAGCAGCCTGCTGGGGGTTAATCCGGCCATCGCAGACACCAATGCCAGCAGCGATATCTTTTTCCGAGACGACTGTGGGGTTGGCCCGTTGCAGCTGGCGTCGGTAGGTCTGGATGGCATGGCAACGGGCAGCAGCGCCGCCGTCCAGCCGGTGATCTCAGCCGACGGTTCATGGCTGGCATTTTCCAGCGCCGCGCCCCAGTTGCAAACTGGCTCTGAGACGCAGCCTGTCAGTCAGGTTTATCGTCGCGCCTTTGATGGTGCCGGCGGCCTGCAACAGATCACTACCGTCGACGGCCTCAGCGCAGCGTTCCCCAGCGGCCAGCCACAGCTGTCGGCGGACGGTTCCATTATGGTGTTTGTCAGCCAGCAAGCTAATCTGGATCAGGGCCTGCTAGGGGACCAGCAGCCAGCGGCTGGCCAGTCTCAGGTGTATCGATTTGACGCGACCACGGGCCAGCTTCAAATGCTGTCCCGAGGGACCAGCGGCGGTGCCATCACAGCCCCGGACGGGCCCAGTGGTGATCCGGTGCTGTCCGCCGATGGTCGCCGGGTGGTATTCACCAGCCTGGCAGGCAATCTGGTCGACGGGGTCAGCACGACGGGCCAGGGGCTATTTCTATGGCAGCTTGGCCAGGGCGAGGAAAGTGCTGTGTCAGCGGTGGCGATGACCGGTAGCGTCAGCGGATTTGTAAGGGATCCAAAACTGTCCGACGATGGCAGGCTGCTGCTGTTTGTCAGCGACGATCCGAACCTGGTGGCCGGTGATCTGAACGCATCGCCGGACGTCTATGCGCTGGATTTAGACAGCGCAGAACTGCTGGCCCTGGGCCGGCAGTCCGATGGCAATCTGCGCCCCGAAGGCGCCCTGGGAGCGGTAGGGATTAGCCGACGGGGGTCGAGCTACCAGGCGGTTTACCTCGCCCCCAGCGAGGGCCGCAGCCAGCTGTTTTTTCAGCCCCTGATCCGCTCCGCCCCCCAGGCGGTGCTGGACACCTTTGTCTCCTCGCCCCTGCAATCGGTGCAGCGGGGTGCCTTTCGCCTGCAGGTGCGCAATACCGGCGCGGTAGCCATCGGCGCTGAGCTGGGTTTGCAGCTGACCCTTTCACCCCTGGACCATCGTCTGGTGGACATCAGCGACACCCCACGCTGGCTGTGTGAAGCGGGCCCGCCCACCAGCTGTTTGTTTGTTGGCGACGCCATTATGGGTGATCAGATTGCGCCGGGAGGGGCAGAAATTCTGACCTTCCAGTTTGATATGTTCGCCGGCGATCAGCCCCTGGTCAGCGGCGCGGCGGTGAATCTAACAGCGCTGGCGTCGTCCCCGCCGCTGGCCGAGACCCTGGCGCTCACTACCCAGCGAGTGGTCAGCGGTGTGGTGGTTGAACTACAAACCAGCGAGCTGTTGCTGCCCGGCGCTGAGGGCCTGTCCCAGGTTGCGGTGATTAACGGCGGCCAGCAGCCGGTATCGGTTATTTCTATTGACCTGGCGCCGCTAATTCTGGGTGAGCCGTTTCACCGCTTTGAGCTGGCTGCCGCCGCGCCCTGGACATGTCGCGAGCTGACAGATCTTGAACTGCCACCTCTGACCCGCCGCTGTGATTACACCGGGCCGCCGCTGCAACCTAACCAGCAGGTTTTGCTGACCAGTGCGCTGGTGTTACCAGCGGGGGTGGGCCGACTGTTGACCCGTGTGGGAGTCTCCACCGATGCCCAGGTGATTGCCCCGGGCCCGCTACAGCTGATGGAAACCCAGGCGCCAGGACTGGTGTTTCGCGGTGGGTTTGAGGGCTAGTGGGCTGGCCGCTGTCAATCAATACCGCCTTAAGACGCTGATCCAGCCGCTTAAGGGTGGCGGTGGAAGCCGGCCTAATTCTCAGCTGGATATGTTCAAGCTGGGGATATGATTCAAGCAGCTCCGCCAGCAGCGGTTCCATGGCCGCGCATAAACAGACGATAAAGGGTAGGAATAACAAACAGGGTCAGCAGCGAGGCGAAGGCCAGCCCGGCCACGATGCTGGAGGCCACCGGACCCCACAGCAGGGATTTGCCGCCCAGCCCAACCGCCAGGGAAAACAGGCCGGCGATGGTGGTGGTGGTGGTCATGATGATGGGCACCACCCGTCGCTTGGCCGCGTATACCGTGGCGTGCAGCGGCCGCATCCCGGCCCGCAGCCTGGAGTTGGCCGCGTCGATCAGCACAATGGCGCCATTAACTGCTATGCCGGTCAGCGCCACCACGCCGTACAGGGTGTAAATGCTGAGGGGGTTGTTGGTGACCACCAGACCCAGCACCACGCCGGTGAAGGCCATGGGCACAGTGACAATAATCAGCAGGGGCTGAAAGTAGCTCTTAAACTGGGTGGCGATGATTAGATAGATCAGGCCCAGGCCCAGCAGGAACAGTCCGCCCATGGCGTCCAGGGTTTCATTCAGATCGTCCAGTTCTCCGGAAAATTCCAGATCGGTGCTGGGGTAGTCGCCAGCGATTTCAGACCAGCGTTTGGCCAGCTCAGCGTTGGCTTTGCGGGTGTCGTTCAGCTCCTCGTCCAGGTCTGCAGAAACCGTGATGGCGCGACGCAGGTTGTAGTGAAAAATCGTGCTGCGGGTTGGCCCCACGCTGGGGTTGACCAGGCTGCCCAGGGTGGTTGCCTGACCGTTGGCAGCGAGTATGGGATCTCGCAGCAAATCGTTGATGTCGTTGATGGGGCCGCGCCTGGCCCGCACTCTCAGCTCTACTTTTTCTCCACGATCCCTGGCAAACGCTACTATTTCTCCGTCCACATGCAGCCGCGCCAGCCGCGCCACTTCACCGGAGCTCAGGCCGGCCCGTGCAGCGGCACCGTGGTCGATGTTCAGGGTCATTTCCGGGCTGCCGGGGACGTCGTTGTCCCTGACGTCTTTAGCCCCGGGCAGGGAGCGGGTTATGGCCAGCACCGCATCGGTGGCGGCCCGCAGTTCGTCAAAATTATCGCTGCGCACCTTTACGTTGATGGGTAATCCAGAGGGCGGTCCGCCGGAAATTTCCAGGTAGCTGATGTCCGCATTGCCGGCCAGCTCCGGCAACACCGTTCGCAGCATCTCGATGACCTCAGCGGGCTGCTGGGGATACTCCCGGGTGGCCGGGTTTAAGGACACCTGCAGCTGGCCAAACTGATCGCCGTAAACAATCTCGGTCTCGGTGAATTTGATCCCAGCCAGGGCGGATACCGCCCGCACCTGGGCCGGCGCCAGCAGTTGTTCGGTGCGCTGGGCCAACACGCGGGTTTGGCGCAATGATTCGGTTAAGGGCGTGCCGGCGGGCATATCCACGTTGACGTAAAAAAGACGAATGGGATCAAAGGTAAAGAAGTCCATCCGCACTGCGCCCACGCCAACTGCGCCGGCGGCCGCCAGCATGCCCAGGCCGATGCCGCTGAGCCAGGGGGCTGGCCGGCGCATCACCCGGCATAGGGCGCGGGCGTAGATCAGCCGCAGTTTGTGAGTCCAGCGGGTTCGCCGGTTGCGCTGCTGGCCGGTTTGAATCGGCGGGCCGGCAAAGTCGATCATGTGGGAAGGCAAAATCCAGAAGGCTTCCAGCAGCGAGATCAGCAGGCCAACGGTGACCACAAAGGGGATCACAAACATGAATTTGCCTATCACCCCGGGCAGCAGCATCAGGGGTAAGAATGCCGCGATGGTGGTGCCAACGGCGGCGGTCACCGGCGCCATCACTTCCCGCAAACCGGCAACCGCGGCGTCAATGGCAGCCACGCCCCGCTGCATTCGATAGTAGATGGCCTCCACCACAACCACCGCATCATCAACCAGCATGCCCAACACAATCACCACACCCAGCAGCACCGATTGGTTGACGGTATTGCCGGTCATGGCCACCACCCACAGGGTGCCGCAGATGGCAAACACCAGGCCCAGGCTGACCAGCGCGGCAATCCGCAGGCCCAGGAAAACCCAGCAGACCCCCAACACCAGCAGCATGCCGAGCAGGGCGTTGGTCTGCATGGTACGAACCGCATTTCGGGTGGGGATGGTCTGGTCGTCGGCCAACAGGATTTCGGTGGCGGAGTTTTTCAACACGCCGTTGCGCTGGGCGATATAGGCGTTGATCTGATCCACTAACTCCAGGGTGTTGGCGCCGCCGGCTTTGGCCACCGACAGCACGATGGCCGGACGCCCGTTGATGGATACCAGCTGTCGTGGTTCGCTGCGACCGCGTTCTATGGTGGCCAACTCCGACGCTGCGGTTGGCGCCATGCCGGCCAGGGGCGAGACCAGCTGATAGGCGGCAAGCTGTTCCAGGTCCGCGGTGGCGCCGGGTACCCGGGCGATGTAGCGCGATGCCCCCAGTTCAAAACTGCCGGCGTTAACGTCCCGAAAGGCCAGACCAAAAAAGTCCGCAACCTGGCTGCCACGAAAACCCCGGGTTGCCAGAGTTTGGGGATCAAAGTTGACGTGAATTTCGGGTTCGTGCAATCCAAAGGCATTGACTTTATCCACCCCGGTCATGCGCTCAAGATCCGACTTAACCTGATAACCCTCCAGCCGCAGGGTTTCGTCATCAGCCCGGCCCAGCACCCCCACCAGAGCGGTGGGAAATCCGTTGGAGGTGGTGAGTTCCACCACCGAGGGGTCAACGATGTCCGGCGGCAGATCAGAATTAACCGCGTTTTGTACCTCACGTCTGACGTCACTGACCCGCTTGTCAAACTGCCGCTGCGACAGGTCACGGAATCGGACCAGAATATTGGAGCTGCCTTCCCGGGAGCTGCTGCTGACCCAGCGAATATCCTGAACCGTGCGGATGGCGTCTTCCAGCGGGCCGGTGATCAGAGATTCCACATCCTGGGCGCTGGCGCCAGGAAACGAGGTGTTGATATTGATCCAGTTAAAATTGACCTCTGGATCCTGCTCCCTGGGCATCTGTATGTAGGACAACACCCCCATTAAAACCACCACCACAAATAGGATATTCACCAGCGGGTGGTTGGTGAGCAGGCGAGTGAACAGGGACATCAGCTCAGGGGCTCTGGGGGCAATCAGTCAGACGTTGATGGCCACTGGTGATCACCTGGGTATCTGCAGCCAGTTGGTGGGGGGCGGGTCGCCCTTCATCGGCCTGGGGCAGGGCAACGAACCGAGGGCAGCCGCTGTTAGCAATGAATATTCCCAGTTGGCCATTGCGACGAACGATCAGGTCTACCGGAATCAGGGCGCGGTCCCGCACCCAGCTCAGCGTGCCGGTGGCGCCGGGCAGGTCCGTTGCAGCGCTGAAGGTAAAGCGCGCTGAGCTAACCCGGGACTGAGCGTCGATGGCGCCGGCGCTGGCCACCAAGGTCAGCGGGTAACTGCCTCTGGGGGTTTTCAGGGTAAAGCCTGATCCGGCTGCCAGGGCTGTGAGCTCGGCGGCGGGAATGTTTGCAATCACGTGGGGCGGCGCCAGATCCACCAGGGTCAATACCTGTTGGCCAGGGTTCAGGCGTTGTCCAACCTGGGCCAGGCGTTGGGTGATGGTGGCATCAAAAGGGGCGGTTAGCCGGGCATATCCCAGGCGCCGATTGGCCAGGCTCAGCGCCACCTTAAATCCGCTGAGTTCAGCCTGCCGGATCATCAATTCAGTTTGGCGGTCCAGTAGATCATCTGCGGAGATAAACTCGCTATCGCGCAGCCGCTGGGCCCGTTCCAGTCGAATTCTGGCCTGGCTTGCCCGGGCCTGGGCGGCCTCAAGTTGCGCCTGTGCCTGGTCCCTCTCAAGGGTCAGGTCAGAATCGTCCAGTCTGAGCAGCAGCTGGCCGGCCTTGACTCGAGAGGCTACGTCTATGGGGATTTCGGCAACCACGCCGGTCACCTCCACCGACAGCTGGCTGCGATTGGCAGGGACGACTTCGGCCAGGGCCTGATAGTGGGCTTTGACGGTGACTGCTGACAGCGGTTGGCTTTGGGTGGCAACCGACTCAGCGGTGTCAGCGCCGCTGCTGTCGCCGTCGGCGCTTTGGCCCTGCGCGGCGGTGCAGACGACTAGCGCCATCAGCCCAGCGGCGATCAGTTGTCGGGAGGTATTTGACATCGTATCGACGGTTCGACGCGTTGGTGACAGCTATGGTATCGGATTGTGCTTCGGTTTGTTGTCGAAGCATGATCAAAACCACTGCCAACGTACGCGTTTACTAGTGACGACCGGGTAGAGATATGGAACGGAAAGTGTTGTAAAAATACCACTGAAAAACTGAAAAAATTTTTACGGTTAATTAACAAGCCATGGGATATGGTGTTTTTCGAGGCTCGCGACCCTCCCCCCTGCTTCCCCCTTTCTTCCGCGAGCCTCACCCGACCCGCCTCCCCCCGGAGGCGGGTTTTTTTATTGTCTGGCCTTATACTTCGCCTGGTCCGCTGCCAGGTCCAGCAGGTCCAGGGCCTGATTGATGGTCTGGCCATCGGCTGCTGAAAGGTCGCTCAACAGGTTCGCCTGATGAGGTTCCCGCAGTTCCCGGGCCGACTGGGCGGCCCCCTCCCGGGTGGCGATCACGTAAACCACCCGGCGATCCCGTTTGTCCCTGGCCCTCAGCACCAATTCTTTGCGTTCCAGGGTGGCCAGCATTCGTGACACGGTGGCGCTGCTGATGCCCTGATCTTCAGCCAGTTGGCCCACGGTCTGGGGGCCGCTACGATTGAGCTGGGCAAGCAGGGTTTCCTGGGCGGGGGTCAGCAGCTGGTGGCCTTGGCGCAGCAGGCGATGCAGGCGAGTGACGATGGATCGCAAACGAGCCAGCGACACCTGCCCTGTGCTGGCTGGATCAGCCTCCAGCGATTGAGTAAGCCCGCGCTTTTCGATACTGTCAGTGGTCAACCTTTCAGCGCCTTTAGTGGGGGAGATCTCGATGTCATTTGATGCGGCCAAAGCACAGGGTCTGGTGGATCAGATTTGGGATGATGACATCGTTGCGCAGTTGACGGAATACATCAAGATTCCCAATAAATCGCCGCATTTTGATAGCCAGTGGCAAAACCATGGCTATATGGACGACGCGGTGAGTTTGATCAGCCGGTGGTGTGAGAAACAAAACATCAGCGGACAAGCCCTGGAAGTGGTCCGTCTTGAAGGTCGCACCCCGGTGATTTTCATGGAAATACCCGGGCACGATAACGGCAGCGATGACTGTGTACTGCTTTATGGGCATCTGGACAAACAGCCGGAAATGGAAGGCTGGGCCGACGGATTGGGCCCATGGAAACCGGTTTATCGGGACGGCAAGCTGTATGGTCGGGGCGGCGCCGACGATGGCTACGCTGCCTTCGCCAGTCTGACCGCCATCCGAGCGGTGCAGGAACAACAGCTGCCCCACGCCCGCTGCGTGGTGCTGATTGAAGCCTGTGAGGAAAGCGGCAGCTACGACTTGCCCTTTTACATAGAACATCTTAAACATCGGATAGGCTCGCCGGGCTTGGTGGTTTGCCTGGACTCCGGCGCCGGCAATTACGACCAGCTGTGGGTCACAACCTCGCTTCGCGGCCTGGCCAGCGGAACCTTAAACGTCGAAATCCTGACCGAAGGTGTGCACTCGGGCTATGCCAGCGGCATCGTACCTTCCAGCTTTCGCATTGCCCGGGAGTTGATCGACAGAATTGATGACTCGGTCACCGGCCAGGTTATCGACCCTGTCTTCAAATGCGAGATTCCGCCGCAACGCCGCCAGCAGCTGGCTGAGGTGGCAGAGCTGTTGGGGGACCAGATCCATTCAGTGTTTCCCTTTGTCGACGGTGCTGAGCCCATGGGCACGGCCCCATTGGACCGGCTGCTCAATCGCAACTGGCGCGCAGCGCTGTCGGTGACCGGTGCCGGCGGCTTACCGGCCATTGCTGATGCGGGAAATGTGTTGCGACCAGGAACGGCCTTGAAGCTGTCCCTGCGGCTGCCGCCACTGGTCAACGGTGATCAGGCCACCGACAGGCTAACTACCCTGCTGGAGGAAAATGCTCCATCGGGAGCCCGGGTGAATTTCCAGCCAGATCAGTCAGCAACCGGCTGGAACGCACCCCTCGTTGCCCCCTGGCTGCAGCAATCCCTGGCCCAGGCGTCGATGCAGAGTTACGGTGCCAGGGCGATGTATATGGGGGAGGGCGGCACGATCCCGTTTATGGCTATGCTGGGGGTGAGTTTTCCCAAGGCCCAGTTCATGATTGTGGGTGTGCTGGGGCCCCAGTCCAATGCCCATGGTCCTAACGAGTTTATTCACGTGCCCTACGCCAAGAAGCTCACCACCTGTGTGGCCCAGGTACTGGTGGATCATTGGCAGCAGCGCAGCAGTTCACTGGCTGACGCGGCCTGATGCGGGCCGGCTGATTGGGCCAGGCTTGCCAAGGATTGGCAAAGAAATCAGGTAATAAAGCGCATCGACAGGTCAATGGCTCGGATATGTTTGGTTAGGGCACCGACGGAAATGTAGTCAACGCCGGTGGCGGCAATTTGGGCCAGTTTGTCCAGCTCTATGCCACCGGACGCCTCAAGTTCAACCCGGCCATCGGCCAGCTGCACGGCCCTGGCTGTGTCGGCAAGATCAAAATTATCCAGCATCACCCGCTGCGCCCCGGCGTCAATTGCCAGGGCCAGCTGTTCCAGGGATTCCACTTCCACCTCAATCAATTCGCCGTTGCCCAGCTGCTTCGCCTGGCTGACCGCCTGAGCAATGGAGCCCGCTGCGGCGATGTGGTTTTCTTTGATTAAAAAGGCGTCAAAAAGCCCCATCCGATGATTGACGCCGCCGCCGCAGGCCACCGCATATTTTTGCGCTACCCGCAGTCCGGGCAGGGTCTTGCGGGTGTCCAGGACCCGGGTTTTGCCGCCGGCCAGGCCGTCCACATAGGTTCGCGTCACCGTTGCCACCGCGGACATCATCTGCAGAAAATTCAGCGCAGATCGTTCAGCGGTAACTATGGACCTGGCGGCGCCCTGAACCTGAAAAAGCACAGCATTGCCTGGCACAAGGTCGCCGTCGCACACCTGCCAATCAACCTTGAGTCCCGGGTCGACCTGAATGAAACATTCATGGGCCCAGGCAATTCCGCTGACTACGCAGGGCTCCCGGGTGATCACCCGGGCGGTACCCACGGCATCAGCCCTGAGCAGGCCGGCGGTAATGTCCCCTTTGGTGCCAAGGTCTTCCTGCAGACAGCGTTTTACGTCGGCGCTAACCAGATCGGTTGATGGGGCGGGTGGTTGGGTCATGTTATGGCACGCGGTTTTCTGTGTTGGCAGGGTCATTGGCCTGGTCAGTGGCCTGGTCAGTGGCCCGGTCTATGGCTTGTCCAGATTCTTCAGCGCTGTTTTGAAGTCGCTCAGCGATGGCGGTTAATGCCCGGTCAAACAAGGGCACGGCTTCCAGCGCAACCACCTCGCCGTTGGCCAGGGCCAGGGCCAGCTCTTCCACCGGAATGTCAGCGATCTTGATCCCTTTGTGGTCGACAAACAGGTACTTTCCCGTGATCGGGCTTTTCCAGGACAGCTTTGCCCGTTGGGTCACACCCTGTTCGCCGGTGAACTGAAACCAGGTACCCACGCTCAGGGATTCAATCTGTTCCCGCAGCACCTGCTCCAGCTGTTCCTGCGCCACCGGTTCAGGCTCGTTGTCCAGATCGTCAAACACGCCGGCGGTCAGGTCCGCAGCCCCGGAGATTGGCAGTTGCACCGGCGCCACCGCCGCTGGCAGGGACATGGTGGATGGCGGTGTGCTGCTAGGGACCTTCAGCTGGTTCCGGTATTGGCTGTCCAGCATGGAGCGGTACAAGGTTTTGAGCTGGGTAAAAACCCGTTGGATGTCGTCCCGGTGGTAGCCCACCAGATCCAGCCCCGCCCGCAGGCGCGCGGTCAGGCTTGGCAGCTCAGCCTGCAGCCTAGCTACCTCAGAGGCCTCGGTCTTGGGCTCAATGCTCCAGATCAACTGGTGTACAAAGGCCACTGCGTCAGTAAAGGCTTCGGACTCCTTGCCCTGGCGCAGACAGGTCAATACCAGCACGTTAGCCCAGGGTTTGCTGAGAATTTCGGTAACGATGCTGGGCAGCTCCTGCCCATCGAGATGTTCGCTGATGATGTCTGATGCCATCCGGCGGGCCTGATGAAGCCGCTGCTTGCCTTCCGCTGCCTCGGTGGTGCGCTTTTCCGCCACATGTGCCCGTTTGCGAAAGCGCGAAACGTAATCGTTGAGCTCCTGGCGCAGTTCGTCGAACAGGCTCAGGTCGTCGTCAAAATCCTGGATGATTCGGTTGACCACCGATTCCATATGATTATGCAGCCGATTGCCGCGATCGGTCTCGGCGCTCCAGCCCAAGGCCATATCGGCCAGGGTGTCCAGCAACCGACGGGCAGGGTGTCTGTGGGATCCAAACAGCTGGCGATCAATCAGCGCCACCTTGATGTAGGGGATCTGGAGCCGAGCCAGCATGACCTGCATAGGCTGGGGCAGGTTTTTGTCGTTGAGGATGAACTCAAACAGCATTGCTACCAGGTCGATGGTGGTTTCTTCATCGCTGCTGGCGGTGGCGCTGTCATCCAGTTTGCCCATTTCGCTCATGACCTGGTGTTTCACGCCCTCGCCACTGGCGTGGTCTATCGGCGCCGCGTTCTGCAGCAGTGAAAGCGCGTTAAGCAAGTGCTGGGTCTGTGAGGCGGCGTTGGTAACCGGTCTACCTGGGTCAGGATTGTGAGGGTGGGGCGCCTGGGTCGTTGGCTGGGCGTCAGCGGCTGGCCGATGCCTGGCAGACAGCAGGCTAAGGATAGACTGAAGAATTTCGGCGTTGGCAGCCTCGCCTTGATCGTCGGTCATTGGGCCGTCGGAGTAGCCCCCCGGGTCCCCGTCAGGCGGCTGTTCGGCGCTGCCTGTGACACCATCGGTGGTAGATCCGTCTTCGCCGGAGAGGCTGGGCGCTGGCGCACTGGCGGCGCCCCTTTGACCGGCCGAAGTCACCGCCCGATGCTGCAAGGTCGGCATCATGCCGTCATTGATCAGGCACTGATTTATTTGTCCGTACAGGCCATCAAGCTTTTCCAACACCACGCGATCGAACAATTTATAAATCACCAGCAGCACCGGCAGCTCAACTTCAAACCGTTCGCCTGCTTCCTGCAATCCGGCGCAGATTACCGCCGGCCCCATGGGGTTGGTTTCATCGTCGGGAGGGGTTTTGCCAGTGCTCTCGCCCAGTCGCTGACTGAGCGCGAACAGCTGTCTTGACAGTCGATTTTGTCCTTTGGCCACCATTTCGGAAATGGCCAGGTTGCGCTCCAGGTCAGCCTCATCAACCAGGCTCAAAGATTCTTCGGTCAGCGGCGCTGACTCAGGAGTTTCGCTCTCTATGCCTTTTTGGAATCGGATCACACTGGCGCGCAGCGACTTGAGCAGGGTATTTTCCACCGCGCTCCGATTTTTTCGGACCTGCCGCATGCCGTCGAAGTAGTGGCTCTGGAGAGAATTGCTTTCCGCTTTCTCAGCCATTTGAAACAGCGCGTTGTCCACCGCCTCAAACAGCCCCTGCAGCAGCACGGCCATACCTTTCAGGTAGATCTTGGCAGAGTTGTAGTAAGGGCTTTCGCTGGCGGCGCGTTGGTTCATCGTTGTGCAATCGGACTCATGGGGCCAGATCAATCCAGCTGAGTTGTGCCGATGCCGCGGTCAGGAAGTAGTTGGGGAATGCCGTTGTCGACCCGGTAGATTACCCGCTGATCGTCGCTGATAAGACCCTGTTCCAGTGCCTCAACGACAGCGCTGCCATCGACATAAAGCAACTCGCCGGCGCTGATGGCCAGGTTGACTTGCTCAAGGGTCGATTGGGCCAGCGGCAACAAAGCCGTTTTGCTCACCGGGCAGGCGAGAATTTCCAGTAGCTTATTTTCCAGGGCCAAGGTGAAATTATCCTTTGAGTCGTGCGCATCCGTGTCGCTGCGCGCTTATCTTAGTACAATGGCTCGATGGACACACGAGTTGGCGTAATCATGGGGTCTCAGTCTGACTGGGATACTCTCAAACACTGTGCCGAAACCCTGCAATCCCTGGGGGTCGGTTATGAAACCGCTGTGGTCTCTGCGCACCGCACCCCGGACCGACTTTTTGAGTACGCAGAGAGTGCGGCGCAAAGGGGTATCCAGGTAATCATTGCCGGTGCCGGAGGCGCCGCTCATCTGCCGGGAATGGTGGCGGCTAAAACCGCCCTGCCGGTGCTGGGGGTGCCGGTGAAGTCCGCCTCCCTGGCGGGCGTGGACTCACTGCTTTCCATCGTTCAGATGCCAGCGGGAGTGCCCGTAGGAACCCTGGCCATTGGCCGTGCCGGGGCCGTCAATGCGGCTCTGCTGGCGGGCGCCATACTGGCCCTGAACGACAGCCACGTCAGGGAGCAGCTGGACAACTTTCGTCAACAACAGACCGCGCGAGTACTGGCTCAGCCAGACCCATCAGCCATTGGATAGTAGATTTAGCATATGAAAATCGGAGTGTTGGGGGGCGGCCAGCTGGGTCGCATGATGGCTATAGAAGGCGTTCGCCTGGGCCAGGAATTCGTATTCTTTGACCCTGCGCAAGACGCCTGTGCCGGGCAGCTTGGCGAACATATCTGCGCGGAATACGACGATGAGCAGGCCTTGTCTGAGTTTGCCGACGCCTGTGACATCATCACCCTGGATTTTGAAAACGTGCCGGTGGCAGCCACAGATTTTCTGGCCCGCAGTCGGCCGGTTCGACCGGGATCCCTGGCTTTGAAAATGGCCCAGGACCGGCTGGTGGAAAAGACCTTTTTTTCCGATCTGCAGATCCCCTGTCCGCTGTTTTCCCCGGCCAGCAGCTGGGATCAACTAAAGCTCAGCTGCCAGGAGATCGGGTTTCCCTGTGTTATCAAGACCCGCCGGATGGGTTATGACGGCAAAGGCCAGGCCGTGGTCAAAGACCTCCAGGAGCTGGAGTCTGCATGGAAGGCTCTTGAGGGCAATGACCTCATTGTCGAAGCCTTTGTTGAATTCAAACGTGAGCTGTCGATTATTGCGGTGCGCTCGGTCAGCGGCGTCACGGCTTTTTATCCCCTGGCGGAAAACCGTCACAAAGAAGGCATCCTGATCACCAGTTTTGCCCCTGCGGTGGCTGAGGATGTGGAGGAAGAGGCCCAACGCTATGCCAGCAAGGCGCTGGATGCGCTGGACTATTGCGGTGTGCTGGCCATAGAGTTGTTTGATATGGGCGGACGGCTGATGGTCAATGAAATGGCGCCGCGGGTGCATAATTCCGGCCACTGGACTTTGGACGGCGCGGTCACCTCTCAATTTGAGAACCATTTGCGGGCCATCATGGACTGGCCGCTGGGATCAACCAGCGCCATCGGCGCCACCGCCATGATGAACTGGATTGGTGCCATGCCCGATCCATCCAACGCCCTAAGCTACCCAAACGCCCGTTGGCATGATTACGGGAAAAAGCCCAGGGCTGGACGGAAGGTTGGGCACGTCAACATCTGTGCTGACAATATCGTCAGCCTGCAGGTTGAGCTGGGTAAGTTCGCCATGGCCCTGGGTGAGCAGCTGAAGAGTTCCGGGGTTGACGCCTTTCTGCGCTGAGCTTAGGAGCCTGCGTCGTAGAAACTTCCGGGCTGAAAATCCACAAATACTCTGCCGATTTTCTAACTGGCGGTCAGACTGACGCCCAGTGCCGCCAGCGGTCAGGCGGCACGGGCGGTATGCCAGCTTTCAATACAGTCAATGAGAATGTCGGTAAGGGTGGTGAGTTCGTCTTTGCTGATAATCAGCGGCGGCAACAGCCGCACAACTCTTCCGCGGGTGACGTTGATGAGTGCGCCCCGCTGCAGCGCCATGTCCTTAAGCTCTGGACAGTCAGCCACCATTTCTATGCCCACCATTAGACCCCGGCCGCGTACCTCGCCCACCGCCGGGTGACTGCCCAGGCGCTGACGCAGGTGATCCATGAACCACTGTCCCTGGGCTTGGGCCAGGCCGGCAATGTTGTCACGGGTCATGATATCCAGCACCGTAATCCCGGCCCGGCAGGCCAGCGGGTTGCCGCCAAAAGTGGATCCGTGGTTGCCCGGCTGAAACGCTGCGGCGACGGATTCTGTGGCCATGCATGCGCCAATGGGTACACCGTTTCCCAGGGCCTTTGCGCAGGTCAATATGTCCGGCAGCATGGCCTCATGCTGGAAAGCAAACCACTGGCCGGTTTTGCAGATGCCCGATTGAACCTCATCGAGTACCAGCAACAGATTGTGCTGATCACACAAATCCCGCAGCGCTGTCAGGAAACCTTCTGGCGGCAGGTTAATCCCGCCTTCACCCTGGATCGGTTCCAGCATCACCGCGCCGATGTTTGGATTGTTTTCCAGCGCTGTTTTGATGGCTTGCAGGCTGCCAAATTCCACCGGCACAAAACCGCCGACGATGGGTCCGAAGCCCTCCTGAGATTTGAGGTTGTCAGTGGCACTGATACAGGCCAGGGTCCTGCCGTGAAAACTCCCTTTAGCGACTAAAATATCCACCTCAGGCCGACCCGCGCGCCAGTGATGCAGGCGCGCCAGTTTGACCGCACATTCCATCGCCTCGGCACCAGAGTTGGTGAAAAACACCCGGTCCATGCCGCTGATCTCGCACAGCCTGTCGGCCAGCTGCTCCTGCAGCGGGATCCTTGGAATATTTGAGGTGTGGATCAAGGTCGCCGCCTGGTCTGCCACCGCCGCCGCTAACTCAGGCTGTCCGTGTCCCAGGCTGCACACACCGATACCGGAAATGGCGTCCAGATAGCGTCGGCCATCGTCACCGGTGAGCCATACGCCTTGTCCGCTAACAAAACCGACTGAGGTGCGGCCGTAAACATTCATGAGGTGATTGTGTGACACCGGCGTTCCTGACCTTAACAAACCCCCATTTTGCGTTAGTCAGCTGTCCCTTGTCCACGTCGCCGATGGACTTAGTGGTAAGGGAAACGCCACAAAATTTTACCTGGTGTTAACGCGGGGTGTGGAATACTGATTTTTGCGTCAAGTCGTCTAGACGTGCTGTTGCTGAAAGTCATCAAGGGAGAAATTGCATGGAAGTGAGCGCCAGGCTTCAACATCTGTTGGATAAACACCCGGTTTGTGTGTTCATGCGAGGCACCCCGGAGGCCCCCACCTGTGGTGAGTCTCGGAGCGTGATGGAGATCCTCCACGACAGCGATGTGAAATTCCACAGCGTTGACATTCAGCGGGACCCGGAGCTCAGAGCTCTTCTTCAGAAGTCTCCCGACTACGCTGAATTACCTCAGGTTTTTTTAAACGGACAATGCCTGGGCGGGGCAACCCTACTGCAGGAGCTACATGCTCAGGGTGAGCTGCAGCCCATGGTCACCCAGCTGGATGTGCAGTATCAGCTGGCAGGCTGAGACTAGCCGTCACTAGCGGCTGCGGGGCTGCTTAGCTCCGACCAGGGTATACCCAGAGCGCCATGCCACT
>CAYGPO010000014.1:0-6694 GCA_964351665.1 uncultured Gammaproteobacteria bacterium
TATGGATGAGCGTGGATTTGCAGCCCGGAAGTTTCTACCGCGCAGACTCCTAGCCGCCGCAGATCCGTTTAAGGCCGGTACGGGCCCTCTACAGCCCCTACAGTCTTAAGGGCGAGAGGTTTGTCGCCTGGTCGGACTCCGGCAGGAAAAAGAACTCGCTACCCTCATGGCCGGCATACTTCATCGCCGTGTATTCCGGCGACTGACGCAGTTGGGCCAGACGCGAACGGGTTTCCACTTCCCGCTCTACGGTTTCAAACAAGCGATAGCCTTCCATCACATCAGCGTTGCTTGATATGGCCCGAATAAAGGCCCCGCCGAAAATTGAGTTGCCTTCTCCGCCATCGTCCAGCACCGGCTGCAGACCGCCTGAGGTCAGCACCGTGCGGGCCCGGACCCGAGAAATAAACAGCAGGTCCTGGTCGTCTACCTCCAGCGGAATCGGCCGAATCGCGGCGCCGGACAGGGTGCCGGAGTAACAGCTGTCCGCCACTACCAGCACGTGCTTGGCGTTCATCTCCGAGATGAAGTCGCTGACCTGGTTGTTGCCAATCCAGGACGCGTCTGGGCTGGCTGATGAGTCTATGCCCAGCCAGTGGCCGTTACCGTCCGGGGTCACAACGCCGTGGCCAGCGTAATAGATCAGCAGGTTGTCATTTTTATTCAGCTTCTCGGTCAGATTGGCAAACTCCTGCACAATTTCCACCTGGGTGGCGTCAAGCAGCAGAGACACGTTAAAGCCGTAGCGATTGCGCAGCACATCAGCAACCCCTTTAGCGTCCGCTGAGGCGGTTTTCAGGGTCTCATGGTTGGCATAGTTGTTATTTCCTATGACCAGGGCGTTAAAGGTGCCCAGATCCCGACGCAGGCGCTTTCGGAACTGCTTGGAGGTGGCCCGCTGGGCCAAAGCCTGGGGCAGATCTTTCTGAATAACAAAGCTCTCCCGGGTGCGTACGCCGTTGGTGGTTACCGCCTCGATGGCCACCGGCGTTTCCATCCCTTGAAGGGATACCGGAACCTTGAACAGGCCGTTATCGTCAATCAGGTCAATGGCGCTTTTATCATTAACCCGAAAAGACAGCAGCTCTGAGCGCGGCGAAACCCGGCCGATCAGATCATAGTCATCTACGTCAGCAAACAGTGTCACCGCCCTAATACCTCGGGCCACTCCCACCTCCGGGGAAATCATGCTAATCACCTCATCGCTGGCAGCAATTTGCTGCACCAGCAGCTCATCGAGCAGGGCGTCACTTTGCTGCTGGGCGGCGGCGATCTCCGCCTCCCGATCAGCAATTTCCTGACGCAGCTCGTTCAGCTCTTCAGCGGATCCCTGCCCTGCTGCCAACCTGAGCTGGCTTTCCATCAGCTCGTCCTGAGCAGACGACAGTGAGCCACGGATGATGTCAATTTCCTCGGCCTGACCGCCAACCTGGGCGCGAAGATCATTCTCCCGGGCCCTGGCCTCAGCCAGCTGCTGTTCAGCGGCGGCCAGCGCGTCAGCCAGTTCACTTTGCCGGGCGGCAATCAGTTCCCGCTCAGTTTCCAGCGCCTGTTCCTGCTCGGCGATGGCTGCGGCGAGTTCGTCGGCGTTGCCAGTGCCGCCGGATTGAACGGTTTGCAGCTGCTGTTTAAGCCGCTGGATTTCCTCTTTGGAGCGATCCGCCGCTGCCTCTCGTTGGTCAAGATCACCCCTTACCCGGCTTAATTCCTGCTGGGCCAGCTCACTTTCTTCCTGAACCTGACCCAATTCCGCCAGCAGCACGCTGCGGGCCGCCAGGGTGTTTTGTAAATCTTCCCGCAAGCGCTGGTTTTCTGTCTGCAGATTATTCAGGGCCTTGCGCTCATCGGAAGAAAGACCAGCCTGGGCCTGGGTGCTGGAAAGCTCATCCAGGGTGCGAGCCAGCTCATCCCGGGCCCGACGCAGGTCACGCTTGCGCCTATCAAGCTTCTTCTCTGCGCCAGCCAGTTGGTCAGTCAGATCCAGCACCTGGGCTCGCAGCTGCTCAGCCTCCTGGGCCAGGGCTCGACGGCGGGCCATCTGCTCATCGGTGGTGTATTCCAGCACCCCATCGGTGATGCCGGATGCCTGTCGGTAAAGGTTCATGGCCTGGGTCATATCTTTGGCCACGCCACGGCCGCTTTCATACATGGCGCCCAGGTTGATTTGTGCTCTGGGGTGGCCCTGCTCCGCGGCCAGGGTGTACCACTTGGCGGCCTCGGAATAGTTGGGCGAAACCCCCAGGCCTTGTTCGTACATTTCACCGACAAAGGTCTGGGCTTTGGCGTCGCCGCCGTTGGCCGCTGGCAGCCAAACGGCAAGGGCGGTCTCCAAATTGGCTCGGTCGTAGGCGACGTATTCGCCGCCCCGGATTGCGCAGTCTTTAGCAGAGGTGCGGATAGGCTGCCGGGCGGCCAGATAGGTGAACTGTCTGCCCATCTGACGAACCTGAGGCGGCAGCAGGCAGTCGACGATAAACAGGTCGCCTGCTTTGATGGCTCCCTGATAATCGTCAGGGTTAACCTTTTGCGCGCCAGCAATTCCTGTGACGCCGGCGATGGCCAGGGTCAACAGCCACTTTTGGCATTTTTTTGAGCGTTCCGTTCTCATCATGCTTCCTTGTTCCATGCGACACCTCCCGGCTGGCAGTCCACTGCTCAGCCCTTACCCATACCTAACTACCTGTTTCGATCCGACGGATCAAAACCTCGCCGGTCAGAATTCAAACCTGACGCCGGCATTAACCGTCCAGCGGGAAAACCCACTTAGACCCAAAATATTTCGGTACGACAGAAATGCCTGTCGCCCATTGGCTCCAACAAACACCAGACCCAGTCCCGCACTGGCGTAGTTCCGGTCGGGACGGTCGGCTTCAACCATAAAGTTAGCCCCTACCGGCCCACCTAAGATCTGGGTACTGAGGTCGTTGTCATCATTCTGACTCTCGTGCAGATACGACACGTCAAAGGTTGGCGTCAGGATGCCTCTGGAAAGACTAATGATCTTGGATACGTTCAGGTTGGCGCTGAAGATCATCGACTCCACACTTTGCTCTGCGTAATTCAGGCCCAGTGAAGTGCCGGTTTCATTAAATGCGTCGATGTCCGCGTTAACAATGTTAATGCTGCCGCTGGGGGTAAAGTTCCAGCTGCCGGAGTTGTAGTTGTAACCCACCGATAGCGCCGCGGAAAGCGTGTCAGCCTCCGTTGAACCCCTGGCCAGTTCATCAACGATCAGGTCGCCAATGTTGAAAGCTATGGTCCTTTGCTGCTCAAAATCGGTGCTGCCAAAGCTCAACAGACCGTCGATGAACATCCGATCGGTGGGGTAGTAGCTGGCAAACAAATGCAGCATCGTGCCGTTAGTTTCCAGCGAGCCGCCGCCCTGTATGTCGGAGTCAAAGTCGGTGTAACCCAGGGCCGCGCCGCCGATTAACTTGGTGCTGAAACGATAGTCGACACCCATGGTGATGCCCCGGGTATCAAAATCAAAGGCCACTTCACGGGTAGTGGGATCTTTATCGCCGCCGCTAATGGTGCCGTTGATGAAAAATGCCCAGGGCTTGATCAGTCCTGAGGAGTCGATGCTTGGCTGTTCAGATTCGCCGGCCTGCATATAGCTCAGGGGCATCACTTCATTGCCATAGCGGAAAGCCAGGCCGTCAATGTTGACAGTGCCGCCGTTGGCTGCGCCCTGTTGGCGACGGTTCTGGCTGAATCGGTTCATCATATTGTTGAACTGGGTCGACGATGCTTCCACCATGGAGGTGTGCATGGTCGCGGCGGGCGCGCCGATGATCTGGCGAATGGCATCTGCCACCTCCCCTCCACGCCCGTCATCCAGCGCATCATCAATGGCCCGACAAAGATCCAGCACACCGGGAGGCGGGTTGGCGCAAAGTTCAGCCACCGGCCGCAGGTTGTTGGTCACCTGGGGGTCATCGATGTTGGCCAGGGCCGTTTGCAGCTGATTTTCAAGATCATCAGCGGTGGCCGTTAAACGAACTTCGGTTTGTTCCAGGTCGGTATTGTCCGAGTCGTCGTCATCAACAATCAGACCGGAAAATTGGATTTCCACCGGAAATGACAGCTGCACGGGCTCTGACGGCGCGGTGACTGACAGGGTAATGGTGCCCTGTTGATCAGCGGCCAGGGTTGTCTCTGATCGACACACCAGGCGAGTGCCTTCGATGGCGCAACTGAGACTTTCCGGCGCCACGATCTGCCCTGGCTCTACCCCTTCAGGAATATCACCGGCGACAAAGAATTCGCTGGCAACCCCCGGACCGCTGTTGGCAAAGGTAATCAGGTAGTCGAAGGTTTCGTCCACCAGCACCGGATCTCTGCTGTCGTCAACCACCACGCTGAGGTTTACCGGCAGTGGATCACCCTGGACCTGGGTGGTGGCCGTTGACTGATTGTTTTCCAACATGGGATCGCCGGCGGCGCCGGTTAGCACCACCTGATTGGTGATAGCGCCGCTGGAAACGCCAACCCTGGCGGTTAGCGTCAGACTTTCGCTGGCGCCCGCTGCCAGATCAGACAGCAGCGTGCAGGCCACGGCCTGGGAGGTGGCCTGACAATCCCAGTTGGGCGCAATCAGATCCACCAGGCTAACCTCAGAGGGCAGCGCGTCGCTAATGCCAACGCCCCTGGCTGGGCCATCGCTGAGGTTGGTGACGTTGATGCTATAGGTCAACAGGTCGTTGCGCCGGGCCGTCGCCAGATCTACCTGCTTATCCACCGCAAGATCGGGGCCAATATTGGTCACCGTGGTCTGCGTCGTTGCCATGTTGTCGTCGTTGTTCAATTCCAGCTGATCGCTGATGACCTCAGCGGTGTTTTGCAACACGCCGACGCTGGATGGCGCTCGAACATTGAAGATGATGGTGTCTGCACCGCCTTCTGGAATCAGCAGCCCATCTCGGTTGCAGGTCACCAGACCGCCGGCGTTGCTGCAGGCCCAGCCACTGGCCGCGGCGGACAGAAACTCCACGCCGTCAGGCAGACGATCGGTGAGGATCACACCGCTGGCCTGGGCCGGCCCCTGGTTTTCCACCGTCAGCATGTATTGGAACTGTTGGTTGATCGCCACGCTCTCGGGCAGGCTGGCTTTGCTCAGCCGCAGGTCGACGGTTTCGTCTCCTTCCACCGCAACAACCACCGTTGAACTGTTGTTGCCCGGATTGACGTCGTTTTGCTCTGAGCCGACCCGAACCGTGCTGCTGGCCTCTCCCGCCGATGCCGCCCGCACGTTGAAAGTCAGTACCGAGGTCGCGCCACCTTCGTCGATGGGCTGGCCGGTGTAGTTACAGGAAAAGCTGGCCTGAAACTGTTCGCACTGCCAGTTCTGGCCGTTAACGCTGTTGACCGAAAGCTGGGAGGGGATACTGGTGCTTAGGGCGATGCCGTCGGCCACCCCCAGGGCGTTGTTGACGGTGATGCGGTATTGGAAATCGTCGCCAATCTGGGCAGTTTCAACGCTGGCCCGTTGGGTCACCGACAGATCCACGTCCGCGCCTACCGAGGTGGTTTCGCTTAGGAGGTCAGGGCCAAATTCATCGGAACCGACCTCAACCCCGGTGGTAATGACGCCGGGAGTCTCGGGGGCAATCAGGCCCACGGTTACGGTGGTGCTGCCGGAAACCGGCAACGGCCCCGGATTGAAACAATCAACCACGGTGCCGCCGGTGACAAAGCCTTTTCTGACCTGTCGCTGATCAGGCCCCGATAACAGGCTGCAGCTCCAGCCGCCGCCACCCTTCACCTGGGCATTGGGGTTAAAGCTCACCCCATCTGCCAGGTCAAAGACCGCAAACAGATTATTGGCCACCGAAGGCCCCTGGTTGGTGAGGGTCGCCGCAAGGGAGAACGATCCGCCCGCGTCCACCGGATCCGGCGTATCGGCCAGGGTGGTGACGATGGTTGTCATGGGTAGAGCGTTGACCACTACGCTGGCGGTGTCGCTGTTATTGGCCAGGTTTAGATCTGGCGCAACTGCCGCGGCGGTGACGCTGGCGGTGTTATTGGCGGTGCCCGGGGAGTCGGCGTTAACCGTCACGGTAATTTGAGAACTACCCCCAGAGCTCAGCGGTGAGGGCCCGGCCCAGCTGCAGTTGATGTCGCCAGCGGCGCTGGTGCAGGTAAAGTCGGGAGCCAGCAGCGCGCTGAAGCCGGTTTGCACCGGTAGGTTATCGGTGACACTGAAGCCATCAGCGTCGCCAGGGCCGTTATTGGTGACCGTAATGACCCAATCAAACACATCGCCCACGGTCACTGAGCTGGCGCTGGCGGTTTTGGTCAGGGACAGATCCGCCTGGGGGTTAATCGTCACGTCGGCCGTGGCATTGTTGTTGCCGGCCACCGGATCCACCGCCGGTGGAGTCAGGGACACCGTGGCGCTGTTGCTGGCCAGACCGTCGGTCTGTGCGGTGACGTTAAGATCCAGGCTGACACTGCCGCCACTGGCAAGCCCAATGCCCGCGTAGTCACAGCTGACCAGACCTGCAGATTCCAGGCAGCTGAAGTCTGCGCCGCTAAAACCGTCATAGCTCAGCTGGCTGGGCAGCGTGTCGCTGATGGTGAAAGCGTTGGCCGAATCCGGACCGGCGTTGCTGACGGTCAGGGTGTAGCTGAACGCACTGCCCATATCGATGCTGGTAACGCTGGCGGTTTTGGCCAGGGACAGGTCAGCCGT